>CBDDRJ010000062.1:0-45862 GCA_965233055.1 uncultured bacterium | reverse complement strand
ACTCGATCGGATAGTTCGGTCGGCCCTTCCGGTTGCCCGGCTTCATATCAGTATTCAAAGTAGTTCCCATCATAAAAGTAGTGGGAACCACAATGGAGTGTCCGGCTAGCTACGTCCAGACGTCACTGGCGTCACGCTTACTATTCAGCCGTGGCAGTTACTTTTCTTGCATCCCAAGCGGTCACTCGCTGAGGAACGCAATGACGGGATCTGCGACGTGACTCGCTACTTCTCAATCAGTCGTCCTGACTCACGTTTGGTGGGAATCGGACTTGGCGACCAGGACAAAATTCCTTCGCTGTTTGAGCGTTACGGCGCAACCAAGGAAGACCAGGCCTTGCGGCTAGAATCTCATATGCTGAGACATTTGCAGAATACTGAACTTTTCCGGCTAGGAGTGGCAGATACGATTATCTCGAAACGCTACAATCGCCGCAGTGTCGTACAGAGCTACGAGTACGACCATCGCAGCCTGGCGGAAGAGCTTGAACAGATTTCGATTCCCGAAGAAATTGAACTGCAACTTGGCGAAAAGGCTACGACAGTGGCCAAAATGATCAAAGGGGGTAAGGCAAGCGGCCCAATTGTGGACGCATTCGTTCGAATCCAGGCTAAGGATGGTGATGCTGCCGCGTATGAATACTTGCGCGTGGAGGCCGACGGATTTCATGCGACGCCTTACGGCCATTGTCTGAATTCCTTCACGGTGGACCCCTGCCCTAAGCACCTGGAATGCTTCGCGAATTGCCGCCATTTATCGGCGACAGGCTTGCCGGAAAATACAGCAAACCTGATTCGACTTGAAGGTAAATTCAAAGTGGCAATCGAAACAATTAAAGCACGGCCGTCAGGAAGCATTGGTTGGAAGAACCAACTTTTGCATGCCCAAGTGAGATTGGCTGGTGTTCAAAAACTTCTTAGTACCAATGATGGTGAACGTGCCTTCCCTGACGGGGTGGATCTGTCCATTCCGCTAACGCGCGATGTGGTGGACGAATGAAAGAGGAGAATGGAATGTTAGAACACGACCCGGAGATGCGATTGGTTCTTGAAAGGTTGTTGACCGACGATCAGGACATCACGGCTCGTGCCGTTGCACGTTTGCATCCTACGATCAAGGCCGCATCTTCGATCACACGTAGCAAGAACCGAACCGATCTACTGGCCGCGTATCAAAAGCGTCAGCATGAATACAGGATTTGGCGCGGAAGAGTCGGAAAGCAGTCCGCAGTGGAAACAGCAGCAACACTTGCTAAAAAGGATCAGCGCATTGCTGAACTTGAGGCCAGTGTTCAATTTCTGACGACATCTCACTTGGCGTTGTTGCGAGCCGTTGGAGCAATGGGCGGATTCAGCAGATGGGCGCAGTTCTTCGAGAAACACCAGGAGGTGCGGCGAAACCTGACGGATCTAGGTGCCATGCCGGATAGTGTTACGCCCATGTGAATCGTGTTGGCAAGAGCCCGCAAGGTGTTCTCCAGGCCACGCTTGGCGTCGTCTACCCAATTTTCAATTTCAGAGGGCTATAGATCGAACTCACGACTCGCTTCGGCCACGGTCGTCTTGCCTTGAATGATTTCAAGGACCAGGCCGCTTTTGCGCTTGGCGGTCCAGCTTTTGACTTCTTCTTCTATCTTCATACTCATCGTCGAATACTCCATTATGGCGTGAGCAGGAATTTACTGAGTCATTACTGGTATTCATTGCCGAATCGCTTGTTCCACTATGGGACCGAATGACTGAAGATCGGCTTTGTGATACGTTGCAATAGTTAGTGAGAAAGTGAGAAATCCAGGGAGTCGAGATCCAATTCGCACGCACCAATTGCAGTGGCTGCATCCAAATCCTCATTATTCATTTCTGCATAATGAATGAAATAAGATTCAATGCCGTCCCTTTTGAGTTGTTTTTCATAGCGAGACAGCCAGGATAGTCTATGAGTAATAAATATGTTCTTCCTTGCCAAATAGATTCTACTCAAAACGGATGGCAAATATTCTTTTTTATCAAAACTACGCATTGGATCACCAATCGATAGTAATGTGAGATTTTTAGCATTGCCTTTTTCTCGTAATTTTTGTGCAGAATCATAGATCCCCGATGGCAAGAAACAAGCAATGCTTGATCCATTTTTCGCTTTGCTTAGAGCCAAATTTTTTTCATAAGCCGAGCTACCTAGTAAGACTCCTACGCCAATCTCGGAAAGATAATCGACAAGCGCTTCTGTTATGAATTTCTCTTGGTCGGTAGGTTTTGAACTACAAATCAATGAGAAATAATAAATCGGCAAAATCTTTTCCGAGGAATAGAAAAACAAATTTTTAGTCGTATACCTTCGCAATGAATCAGGATAACTAGATGAAGACGGCGCAATAGCCTCGATATCAATGGCCGCCAAGGTGTCGTAATTAGTTTTGATATTTCGATTTTCTCTTACCACATCCGTTGAACTCGACGGTTCAAATATCAGAATTTCCGCAGGCGAATCGCTGAGATATTTCTCTATAAGCTTCTTAACTCGGTTCCATTCGAGCCCACCGTTCCCGCATCCTAAAGCTGGAAGTGTAACAATCTTTCCCGATTTTCGTTTCAAATATGAAGCCAGCCAGATCAATCCATCCTCAACATAGGAGTATTCAGATGGCTTCTTCCAGTCGTCCTTGGTTGGGAAATTTACTATTTCAATTTCTTTCGAAATCATATCTCTATGTAACCAAACCGTAGGTTTTCCTGGTCTAATCCCACCAGCTCTACATTCCTTTACATATTGAGAAAACATGTCTGGGTAACGCTGTTTAAACACAAGCGCGACGCCTTTTCCCATCACGCCTACGCAGTTGACGGTATTCACTCGAATATCGGCATCGAACTCGAAAAAATCACCACTAACATATTTGAGCATCAGTGACCGCCTCGTAAATATGCGATAGCCTCAAGCTTAAGTTGTTCAATTTGCGCGTTGGTGTTGAATAGCCAAGCTTCATTGATCGCTCCAATGTCGGCACGACTTAAAGCTGCAAGCATGTTAACTTCACTCTCGGAAGTGACAATATCAAATAGCTGTTGCTTATCACGTCCATTTGCAGCAATGTCGCCAAGCAAATCATCATAAGTTACAAGCATGACCAATTTTCGAATTTCATCCCTGCTTAATCCACCAATGTCCTGCGTCAAAATCCGCTCGAGCATTGGCAAGGATTTCCGAGCATGATTATTGTCTGCTTTATCCATAAAAGAATTGACCCAACGTGTCTTTGGACCTTTTCCTATGTCATGAAAATATGCCGCCAACTCCAAAATAATCCTATTCCGCTCATCCAATGAATGGTACTCTGGCGATATTACAACACGTCCGGCGACTCGCCTACTGTGAGTTCCAACATCATCTGAATGTGGACCATAGTTTGCGCCGAGTCCATCGATATCAGCTAGTTCTTTAATCGCTGAGAAGTTCAACTTGATCGCAGTGAGCGCGCTACCAGCATCCAGAAATTTTTTATTCTGTGTATTCGATGCAGAAATGTTGCTAATCGTTTGTTCAAATTCTTGTTTCAAGAAGAATGGACCGGTGACTAATGAATAGCGATGGTCTTGCGGGTCAGAATAATAATGATATGTATTGACGTCTACACGAGGACAACAGATTCCTTTATTGGCAAAAATTTCTCTTACGGCAACAGCAATTGATTCATTCCATACCAATATTGATTCGATTTCATTGATGCCTACAGAATCTGGAATTAATAGTTCTGCCATTTTTTGGTGACGTTCGGTTTCATTTGGATACGCCCACTTTAAACTATCAATAATTTTCCAATTTAGCGCGTTTAAATTTTCCGATGCAGAAGCCAAATAGAAATTGGGTGGAACATCCGTGTTAGCAGATGCATCAGTAAAGTAAACCCCTTCCCGCGAATCCATGACGGATATTGAGACGGCAAAATATATGATAAATTGCTGGTCAACATTCTTCTTATGAAGAACAGCCAGTTGCATTGGGGTTTTTTGAGCGAAGTAAAACGGCACATAATCGTGAACTGTCCGATTCCCACTACCAGGAACAATCATTCCCGCTCGACGATGCTGAATTCCTGCCTCGGCAACGTTAACATGTTCAATTCTTAATTGATTTTTTCGATTAGTTGAAAGCAAGCCGTGAGTGAGAATCAATTCCAAATTTTGCAATGACGAGAAATGGAAGGCCCGGCGATACTTAAAGTTGTCTGGAATCGGCATTTTTTTGTAATTTAGAATTAATAGATCAACCAGTGGGTTGGATTAATAACTACCGAAACGACAATTTGGAGAAAATTGCAAAATTAGTCATCAAAAAATGAGGAATGAGAGGATTCCTTATTCCTATCATTACTACACCATTAAGTGTCTTTTTGCACCGCCAAAAAACTTAGGCAGCCTCTTCCCCTTCGCCAGGAGCATTCAGACGCCATTGAATATCATCCGTGAAATCCATAGGCATTTCAATCGCCACGTCCTGCGGATTTACACTATTCCAATGCGTTACATCGAAAGTAAGTTGAAGACCATCACCAATCATTTGTTCACGCCGTTGTACGAATGCCTTATGTGCAATATGACGGGGCGCCTCGTCAATGTCTGTCCATAGGGTCATTTGCTGCCCCCGTCCCTGCCGAACAGTAACAGCTAGGTTAGCGCGATACGGGCGACCAGTCTTGGAGTCACGACGCATTTCTTCGCGCGCGTCATCAGAGAGTTGTTCTGCCAGCCTTTCAAGAGGAGTCTTGGGCTCGGGCATGGGCCACCCTTTACCCATCATATATTTTGCCAGCTCTTTCATATCAATAGACGCCTGGCCCGTTTCATCCTTGTAACGGCGCATCCACATCATCCGCTCTTGCTTCTTACTCGGCATTTCAATCTCCTAGTCGCCCACTGGGGCCACGTCACCCCAACCATCCACAATTGCACCAGGAGCCACTAGGCTCCTGACCTTTACCAAATGAGTCCGAAATCTATCGTAGCGCCCTGTTCGATGTTGCAATAGGCCCGCAATCAAGCCTGGGTGAACCTTTAATGTCGCCGCCATTCCGAGCAGATCCCGTTCGGCGAAAAATGGCGCTTTGCGAGCAATGAAGCTATCCATTGATTTTTGAGGAACGCAAAACTCTGACGCCGCCTGGTTCG
The DNA here is from genome assembly GCA_965233055.1 of uncultured bacterium. Classification (GTDB taxonomy): domain Bacteria; phylum Pseudomonadota; class Gammaproteobacteria; order Burkholderiales; family Burkholderiaceae_D; genus Telluria_A. The sequence goes on along the minus strand of CBDDRJ010000062.1, from coordinate 40,699 downwards.
CAACTCGTTCTTCTTCTGGAAGCGAAGCTGAACTAGCGGTGGATGCTCGCTCACCTTCAAGATCGTCGAGGATTGCCGCTTCCTTTCCATCGCCTTGAATCACGTGCTCCAACTCATGGCGAAGAACAAACCAGAAATTGTCAACGCGGTCATAGCGCATCGATAACGCAATTACCGGGGCCTGATCATTTAGCCAAAAACAGACGCCATCGATTTTCGCGTGCGGCAATGCTTCTACAATGAGGAATCTGATGCCCGCCTCGGCCAAAATGCGGGGTACCTTCCGGACTTCTTCTGCAGCCGAAACTAACGGCTGCAAGCGCTCGATGGCACGCCGACCAGCCAATTCTGTGTACTTCGGAACCATCATTTCCGAAGCAATCTGTCTAACTCGGCTAAGCCATGCAATTTGAGCAGGTGTTGCTGGACTGTTCACAGCGGTTTTCTTGGCGGCGTGAGGCAACACCTCGATATCCTCCATACGATCTACGCCGAAAAATCTAGCAAGTTCGGCTTCGACCCGCTCCGTGTCGCGAACATCTGTCGCATCAAGCCAACCGCGCTTGATCATTTCGGATACAGGCAAACCCGCGTATAGATGCGCTCGAGTTGACCGCTTGGGATTAGGTTTTGCAACAATACGTGCCTTGGCTAGGTCATACTCCGCTTGCAGGCGCAAAAACTGAGCCGCCGGGACTTCCAACACCTCCTCCAGATGCAATGCCATTTCCGCAGAAATAGCGCGTTTGTCTGCAATTATCTTGTTGAGGCCGGTCTCATCTACACCCAAAACAATTGCCAGTACGCGTTGCGTCCAGTTTTTTTCTTTGAGGGCCGCTTCGATTAGCTGACCCGGAGTCTTACAATCGCTATATTTTTCGTCCATTCCTGCAGGATAGGCCAACTTGACCAAATTGGCAAGTTCAGTGTGCATCAATTTCCAGGCGGTAACTAATTTGAACTAGATTGCCTATGGGAGGCCGCATTGGCATACGCAGCAAACAGGGCTTCAGTCATCCCTTGACATTCTACTCAAACAAATTTGGCACTTATCCATCCCATTTTCTTCTACGACATCCTTGATCATGTCGGTCATTTGCCTTCTGGTCTCAAAGACCCCCTCTAGCTCTCCAGCAGAAAATTTACTATTTCCCAACCTATAAGCTTCCTCGATTTCAGCGTCTCCACTGAGCAGAATTTCGTCGTGAGAGTCGCATTGTTCCAATACTCCAGCCTCAAGCGCGATACCAATTGCCCGCTGGCGCCTACCCTCTTCCTCTTCCAGCATGCGTTTTGCTCCACCCATGATAGTCCTTTCGAATGTTTGAAAATCAATACTAGACCAACTGACAGTGCAATGCAATTTCGATACGAGGTGGTAAAAACGTATCTGAAAACACTCATCGGTATACATGCTAAACACGCTGGACTAATGCGCCGAGGCCTTTTTGGCTAGCTACTGTGGGTATATGTTCATAAATTGCAGCATTATTCTTGACAAACGAGCAAAAACGACAAATTTCCTCGACGAAAGTTGCTGAGCGTGATTCAATTTAGACATCATGCGCTACCAATGGCAAGTCTTAAAACGAATTTAAGATTTACCGGTCTGGGAGAACGGCAATGGGAGATGTCCGAACAGTTCGCTCAAAAGTACCCGCGGCTATTACTGCGCAGGAATTCATTTTGAAATGGTCAAGATCAACGTTGAAAGAGCGAAGCGCAGCCCAAGAGCATTTCATTGATCTTTGCCGTCTCGTAGGCGAGCTTACTCCTGCACAGGCTGATCCACACGGCGACTGGTTTTGCTTTGAGCGCGGAGCAAATAAGACTGGCGGCGGCAAAGGATGGGCGGACGTCTGGCGACGTCACTGTTTTGCCTGGGAATATAAGGGAAAGCACAAAGACTTAACAGTGGCATTTGCGCAGCTTCAACGCTACGCTATAGCCCTCGAGAATCCTCCGCTCCTCGTTGTGAGCGACATGGAGCGAATCGAAATACATACAAATTTTACAAACACTGTTCAAGAAATACATGTCATTCCACTAGCGGAATTGGACAACGAAATAGGCCTGGGACTACTCAAGAGTCTTTTTCATGACCCGGAAAGCCTAAGACCCGGAAAGACAAAAACCGCACTTACTGAAGAGACAGCAGAGCGATTTGCGGCGCTTGCGCAAGTGATGCAAGAACGCAATGGCGAACCTGAACGTGTCGCTCATTTTCTCAATCGCATTCTATTTTGTCTTTTTGCGCAAGATGCAAAACTACTTCCTGGAAACATCATGGGCCAGGTATTGGAAGCGGGCCTAAAGAATCCAGACAACGCTAATCGAATGTTACGGTCCTTGTTTAGGACCATGAAAAAAGGTGGAGAATTCGGCGCTCATATCATCGAATGGTTCAACGGTAGTCTATTTGATGCCAGTGAGGGGGTTCCGCTTGAAGGAGACGATATCCGAGAATTGCTTTCACTTTGTGGACTTAATTGGAGCGCAATTGAGCCTTCGATTTTCGGTACACTTTTCGAACGCGGCCTCGATCCTGGAAAGCGTGCGCAAATCGGGGCTCACTACACTGACCCGCAATCCATCATGCGGATCATTAAACCCGTCGTCATCGAGCCGTTGGTTTATCGGTGGGAGTCTATTAGAGGAGAAATTGAATCAATCACAAGAAAAGCCGAGAAAGGCAAAGATCGTTCTGCCAGGACAGCGATGCGCAACAAAGCACAAAGGCTGTTCAATAAGTTTCTTTATGATCTTGCGTTGTTCAGAGTCCTGGATCCCGCCTGTGGCTCGGGAAATTTTCTGTATTTAGCCCTTCAAGAATTGAAGGATCTAGAGCATAGAGCAACGTTGGAGGCTGAACAATTGGGGCTGCCCCCACCGCTTCCTGGTATGCACGTTGGGGTGCAATGTGTAAGAGGGATTGAATCTAATTCGTACGCAGCGGAGCTCGCCCGTGTAACAGTTTGGATTGGAGAATTGCAATGGATGTTACGACACGGGCTGCAGCCCTCTCGAGATCCATTGCTCAAGCCCCTTGAAACGATCGAATGTCGTGACGCGCTAGTCCAAGATGACGGAGGTGCGCATCCATGGCCGCGTGCAGACGTCATCATCGGAAATCCTCCTTTCTTGGGTAACAAAAGAATGATCTCGGAACTGGGTGAAGCATACACGCTGCAGTTACGTGAGCTCTTTAAGGGGCGGCTTTCCGGGGGAGTAGATTTGGTAACCTATTGGTTCGAGCGTGCGCGTGAACAGATCGAAACTGGTATGACCGAACGAGCCGGATTTGTGGCGACCCAATCTATTAGAAAGGGCGCAAATCGATCTGTACTTGATCGAATCGCCTCGACAACGCCAATTTATGATGCGTGGCGGAATGAGCCATGGATCAATGATGGAGCGGCGGTTAGGGTTTCGTTTGTTGCTTTTGGATCTGGTGGAACCGCGATGCATTTGGACGGCAAACCGGTACAGGCCATTCAGGCCGACCTCAGTCCGGTCACCGAAAATAGTGTAAATATTGTTCAAGCTTTTCCATTATCCGAGAATCGAGGAATCGCCTTTCAAGGGCCCGTGAAGGTCGGCTCATTTGATATTCCTGGAGAATTGGCTCGCCAATGGTTGGCTCTTCCTAATCCCAATGGCAGAAGCAACGCAGATGTTCTTCGGCCTTGGGCAAACGGAAAGGATCTAACTGGACGCCCATCTGATACATGGATTATCGATTTCGGCACCAATATGTCGCTTAAGGACGCCGCGCAGTATCAAGTCCCTTTCAGACACGTCCAGCGGCATGTCAAGCCACTGCGCGATGCCGGCCGGCGAGAAGGTAGAAAACTCTTTTGGTGGCTTCACGGAGAAACTGTGCCGGCATTGCGCGCTGCTATGACGCCCCTCACGCGCTATATTGTTACGCCTCGCGTATCAAAGCATCGTTTCTTTGCATGGCTTCCAGCGTCGGTCCTACCTGATTCCCGCCTCTACGCCATTTGTAAGGAGGACGATTTCACTTTTGGAGTCTTGTCATCGCGTGTTCACGAGGTGTGGGCACTAGCAAATGTATCGCGTCATGGGGTAGGCAATGACCCAACGTATAACGGCGGCTCTTGCTTCGAAAATTTTCCGTTTCCACATCCGGACCGCGCTTTAAGAATAAAGGTCTCGAAAGCATCTAAAGAACTTCATTTACTACGGGAAAGATGGCTTCACCCTGTCGAATGGGTTGATAGATTCGATGAACCTGGCCGCCCATCTCGATATGTGCCGAAAGCTGGGCATGAACTTGCAGCGAAAAAACTAACGCTCACAAATCTCTATAACGAAATGCCACAGTGGTTGAAAAATGCGCAACGCGACCTTGATCTGGCAGTCGCGGGCGCCTATGGTTGGTCTGACTATTCAGTTGACATGCCTGCCGATGCCATTTTGGCGCGCCTATTCAAGCTCAATCTTGCTCACGCTGAAGATTTATTTGCCGCGGCAGAAAACCACTTAGGCGAAGTTAGGACCAGCGGGCGTCGCACGTTGAAGTCGGCCCAAAACAGAAAACTAAAGACAGGGACTCGTTGAGGTCTCCGTCGACATGATAGACTAACTGCAAGAACTGCGAGCACAGCACGCCATCCTCGCAAGTTGCTGCAAATAGTCGCAACACTGGGCTCGGATTTGTGAACGAATTCAGTATTTGTTGTTGCGGAATTTCAGCATGAAGCCGCAACAACAACGACTTCGCTTAGGCGCAACAACTGTGTCCCAAAAAATGGAGTTGGGAGACAGTAACCAGAGCAGGAACGCTGCGCAACGTCATCCCCTATCTACCAAGATTGCGTAGTTTGACCGAGCCGCGTGGAGCTTCTTATAACTGTCGATCAGGCGCTCATGCCGCTCCAGCCCCTCCAGTTTCATACTGGTCGGCGTCAGGCCGTGGAACCGCACGCTGCCATCGATCGAGCCCAGTACCGCGTCCATCCGCGGATTGCCAAACATCCGGCGGAAATTGGCTTCGTAGTCCTCCAGTTCCAGATCGTCGTCCAGCACTACCTCGAGCACCACATTCAAAGCCTGGTAAAACAGTCCGCGCTCCAGCGTGTTGTCGTTGTATTGCAGGAAGGCTCCGACCAATTCATGGGCATCCTCAAATTGTTCCAACGCCAGATGAATCAGCAACTTCAGCTCCATGACGGTCAGCTGGCCCCACGGCGTATTCTCATCGAACTCGATGCCGATCAAAGTTGCAATGTCCCCGTACTCGTCGAGTTCGCTATTTTCCAGGCGATCGATCAGCGCTTCCAGGCTGGCATCGTCGAGTCGGTGCAGATTCAGGATATCCGAGCGGAACAACAGCGCCTTGTTGGTGTTATCCCAGACCAAATCCTCAACCGGATAGATTTCCGAATACCCGGGCACCAGGATCCGGCAAGCTGCCGCTCCAAAATGCTCAAACCTGGCCATATAGACTTCCTTGCCCATGGATTCGAGAATTCCGAACAAGGTGGCAGCTTCCTCGCCGTTGGAGTCTTCGCCATGGCCGGAGAAATCCCATTCGACAAAGTCGTAGTCCGCTTTTGCGCTGAAAAAGCGCCAGGACACGATGCCGCTGGAATCAATGAAATGCTCAACGAAGTTATTCGGTTCCGTAACGGCATTGCTTTCAAAGGTCGGCCGTGGCAGATCATTGAGGCCCTCGAAACTACGGCCCTGCAGCAATTCCGTCAGACTGCGTTCGAGCGCCACTTCAAGGCTTGGGTGGGCGCCAAACGAGGCAAATACGCCGCCGGTCCGGGGGTTCATCAGCGTGACGCACATGACCGGGTATTGGCCACCGAGGGATGCATCCTTCACCAACACTGGGAAACCCTGTTCTTCCAGGCCCTTGATACCGGCCACAATGCCCGGGTATTTGGCCAGCACGGCGTCCGGCACGTCCGGCAAGGCAATTTCGCCTTCCAGGATTTCGCGTTTGACCGCCCTTTCGAAAATCTCCGACAGGCATTGCACCTGGGCCTCAACCTGGGTGTTGCCGGCGCTCATGCCATTGCTGACGAACAGGTTTTCGATCAGATTGGACGGGAAATAGATTTCCTGTCCGTCCGACTGGCGCACGAATGGCAGCGAACAGATACCGCGCTCGGCATTTCCCGAGTTGGTGTCGACCAGGTTCGACGCGAACAGTTCGCCGTCCGGATTGTAAATTCGCAAACAATATTCATCCAGGATTTCGACTGGCAACGCATCGTTCGGGCCTGGGTTGAACCAGCGTTCATTCGGGTAATGGACAAACTTGCCATTGGCAATGTCTTCGCCCCAGAACGAGCCGGCATAGAAGTGATTACAATTGAGGCGTTCGATGTATTCGCCCAAAGCCGATGCCAGGGCGCTTTCCTTGGTCGATCCCTTGCCGTTGGTGAAACACATCGGCGAGTGCGCATCGCGAATATGCAGCGACCACACATTGGGAACAATATTGCGCCATGAAGCGATTTCGATCTTGATGCCCAATCCTGCCAGCAAGCCGGACATATTGGCAATCGTCTGCTCCAGCGGCAGGTCCTTGCCGACAATATAGGTACTCGTTTCGGACGACGGATTCAGCGTCAGCAGCGCCTGGGCGTCGGCGTCGAGGTTTTCCACTTCTTCGATGACGAACTCGGGCCCGGCTTGCACTACCTTCTTGACGGTACAACGGTCGATCGAGCGCAAAATGCCCTGGCGGTCCTTATCCGAGATATCGGCCGGCAATTCGACCTGGATCTTGAAGATCTGCTGATAGCGGTTTTCCGGGTCGACGATATTATTCTGGGACAGGCGGATATTCTCGGTTGGAATATTGCGGGTTACGCAATACAACTTGACGAAGTAAGCCGCGCACAAGGCCGATGAAGCCAGAAAATAATCGAACGGACCGGGCGCCGAGCCATCGCCCTTGTAGCGGATGGGCTGGTCGGCAATGACCGTGAAATCATCGAACTTGGCTTCGAGCCGCAGTTTATCGAGAAAGTTGACCTTAATTTCCATGGGGGATATCCAAAAATACGCGCAAAAATGGCGCCGCCGCTATTATCCGTCTCTTTAGACCTAGCGCATAGGCAATTGAATACCCGCCCTCCCCGGCCAGCCAGACTAACTAGCTTGCTTCCTGCTGAATAAGCGCCGCAGGAGATGGCCTTTCCACATCCACAATCCCATCGTAACCAGCAGCGGGAAAAACACATAGCGGGTCGGCCCCGCATAACTTGGTAGCACCTCGAACGGACTGTAGATGTAACCAATAATGGGAATCGACAGCAGAATGTGCACCCAACGGGCGATCGTTTTTGAGCTCATGCCGCTGATCATGCTGCCTCCTTGATCATGAGTTGCTCCAGTGAATTGAAGAAGTTGTTCCAGCCATACTTCGCGCCCTGGTATGCCTGTTCCTGATCCTTGCGGAATCCATATTGCTCCATCCGCAGGCTGGTGCCTGCCGCAGTCGGCACCAGGGTCCAGGTCACGACGCTTTCCAGCCCGTGCGCCGCCCAGGTGTAGGAGAGCATTTTTTGTGTTTCAACTTCCTTCACTTCGCAGTCGACGGCACCCCAGTCGGCAGTAAACTTGAAGCGGTGGCCCGCCTGTGCCATGAAGTCGCTTTTCATCAGCCATTCTGCGATCAGATGCGGCTGGGTCAATGCGCGCCACAGCTTTTCTGGCGGATACGGAAACTCCCGTTCGACGACGACGGTGCGAGCTTGTTCTGCGGCCTGGTTCATTGGTCCATTCTCCTAAGTAGGTTATCGAGTGCGTCAAAGCGGGTTTCCCAGAATGCTGTCATTTGGCTGGTCCAGTCGCGCAGCGGCGCCAGCGCCTCGAGCTGGGCGCTGTAATGGGTTTGGCGTCCTTCATGGCGGTCACGGACCAGGCCTGCCTGTTTCAAAACGGCAAGATGCTTGGACACGGCTGGTTGCGAGATGTGAGCCTGGGTGGTGAGCACGCCGACGGTCTGTTCGCCGCCGGAGCAAAGGGATTCGAAGATGGTTCGCCGCGTGGGGTCGGCGAGCGCGCGAAACAGCGCGTCATGAGCTTGAGTCATTGCAATCCATAGCCAAGTAGTTATGCGATAAAGCATAGCCAATCGGTTATGGATAGTCAAGCGAATTGTGCCGAAAGCGCTCAGTTCCGGCGATGCACACGCCCTATTGGGCGGGTTCCGTAACGGTGTTTTTCTGAAGTGTCACGGCAGTCTGGGCCAGCAAGCGCCCATTAACAGTCGCTCCAGTCTTAACAGCAACCATCGTTTTTGCCAGCACAACCCCTTCAAAATGTGCCGTTGTTCCAATCGATACGGCCCCGGCGGCCTGCCAGAAGACGTTCTTGGCCAGCGCGCCGCCAGTCAGGTTCACGCGCGTTGCGCTGGCCTGGTTGATCTGGCCGGCGATCTGGAAAATCCAGACCTCAGTCGGGCCTCCAGCCAAGGTCACATCGGTCGATATCGTGACATCGGAGCCCCATTTATACAGCCCTGGAACCAGTGTCTGTCCGCCAATCTCCCCTGAACCCAACTCCGTGAAATCGGGTAATACCCTGCCTGCGGCATCCGTGTACGCCGTTTCCATATCGCCAACGGCCTTGGTCAGGAAGGTCGCATCAGTGATGCTGCACGGCAAGGGGCCGGCTGCATCGACGGTGTAGAGTTTCCCGGTTGGAATTTCTCCGCAGGTAAGTCCAATCGCAGCGCCGGTGATCGGACTTGTTCCAACGTCGCCATTGATGACGGAGGCATAGACGTTGGTGACGCCAGTTTTGGTCAGCAGTGCAAAGGTGCCGGCCGAACGAAGATTGACCGGCGCCTGAGGCTTGGAGGGGACTGACTGTATGACGTTCGACAGAAGACGCGGGCCTTCGCCGGTGCCGTTGGTCCCGCCGTCAGTGCTGCCGCCACATCCAGGCAGCAAGGTGCCAAACATGACTGCGAGCATGAAGGTCTGGGGTTTGATATCGGTGATGTTCAAAGTGATTTCCTTCGCATTGGTTGCGCATCCGACGCCTGGTTTTTCAGGGAAGTCGTGGACCCGCCGGCGCTGGGGCCGTTAGAACCAATTGTTTATACAGGAGACCTTCACCGCTCAATTGCGGGGGAGTGACTTCTTACAAGTGTTACACGTATGACGCGGTCGGGGCGGACGCTTGCGATCAACGGCCCGGGGAGCCGCGCAGGATGCGCGCCGGCAGCATGACGATTGCCCGGAGCAAGTCAAACACGGCATCGACGCCGATTCCGATCAAGCGCAATGGCAGCATCAGCAACCATACAAACGGGTAAAGGATCAGAGCCAGCAACGCAATTGGCCAGCACAGGAACAGTAACACCAGCCAAACCATAAAACTCAGCATATGGCACCTCGGACTTGTCGATGTGACCAATGTAAGGTGTTGACCGCCTCGCCGCAACGGCGGTGCGATCAAGTGCGCTACACTGCGACGAACCGCAATATTTGCGCGACGGACGGCGCCAGCTTACTGGCCGACGCAGATGATTTTGGTGTTGTACTCATGGGCGTTGGCCTTTTTCTTGCCGGCCCAGTCGATCACTTCCTGGGCCTGGGCCACGGTCATGATGGTCGCCTTTTCCTTGTTGCGAATGAAGGAAACACCTTCAAAGACGCCCTCTTTGCTGCGCATGACTTTGGCGAACACCGGCGGCTTGGTCTCGCCGTCACTGATCTTGTTCTGTTGGACGAGGTAACGCAGATCGGATTGTTCCATATAAAACTCGATTTGAAAGATTCAAGCCGCCATTTTACAGGGCCGGGCAGATAACAAAGGGGAAAAAGACGTCCGGCCAGCCGGCCGGACGCAAGGGAGGAAAGCTTGCTTAGGCGTATGCCGGCCAGAGCTGTGCTGGCTGGGCTGCCGCTTCGTAGATGACCGAGGCGCGCAGATTGGCTTGCAGGGATTGCAGGGAAGCGCCCGCCCGGTAGGAAAAACTCACCTGCAGCACGTCGCCGGCCCGGACCTTGACCCCATTGGCCAGTGGCAAGGTCATGAAGTGATTGAGCCAGTCGATCGTGGTCGAGTCTTCGTTGACGACGGCCAGGATGTTCTTGGTGACGAAACGCATGGCGTTGACGTTGCCGTCCTTTTCGATGATGAACTTGCCTTCCCAGGCGAAGGTCATCTCATTGGACTGGCTGAAATCGAGGATGCTGTAGACGGCCGGTGTCGCCAGTTCGACCGTGCCCGGGTAGACCGTCGTGGTTTCCTGGAACTGGACGATCGGCGCATAGAAGCCGTCAAAATTGTAGTCCTGCTGCAGGGGCTGGCAAGCCATGATGGCCGCTTCCGGCAGGAATACCGGCAACGGACCGCCGAAACGGGCCAGGTAGCGCTGCTTGAACGACTCGATGACCTCGACTTGCTTTTCACGCAACATGCCGACGTGGATCATTTCGCAGATCACGACATCGACGCGTTCAGGCGGCATGTATTCGAAGGCGTCGGCATGGATCACGTCGACCTTGTGGCCGTTCGGATTCATCGACAGCATCTTGCGCGCTTCCTTGACCATGTCAGGATTGAACTCAACGCAATAGACTTTGTCGGCCTTGGCTGCGGCGAACCACGACAAAACGCCAGTACCACCGCCAAGCTCGAGAACCTTGTCGCCCGGGCGGACAGCGTAATCAATCGCCGCCTTGAACCCTCGCATCCGGTTCGGATCCATCAGCATATTGTGATGGTAGTGGACAGGAATGAACTGTCCTAGATAGCAGCTTTCTATTTCACGTTCGTTTAGCATGATTTTCCTTTTGTCTTCGTCGCCTCTATGGACTACGAAACAATTATCTCTAACTCGCGTCCCAGTTAATGGGCAGAGATAAACGGGAATTCCATGCCAGTTCCACCCTTGGCAGGTAAGCTTATTTTTTTGCTATCGCCTTGGCCTGGTGGTCGGCCAGGATGGCGACGATATTCGGCTTGTCGGCCTTGGCGGCCATCTCGGCGGCCGTGTGGCCCTCCCCATTCTTGAGCCCGGCGTTGGCGCCGGCCTCGAGCAAGGCGATGACTGTTTCTTCCTTGCCTTCACGGGCGGCGAGCATCAGGGCGGTCGTCATGTGTGGCGTGCGGGCGTCGAGTTCGGCGCGGCGCTTGGCCAGCAACCGGACAATTTCAGCATTGCCGCCGGTCGCCGCGTAATGCATGGCTGTCCAGCCGGGCTGGTTGATGCGTGCCCCCTTGGCCAGCAATGCCTGGACCGCATTCATATTGCCTTTGTAGGCCGCCATCATCAGGGCGGTATTGCCATTATTGGCGCGCAACTCGATGTCGATGGCGGGGCTCGACAGCAAGAGATTGAACGAGCGCATCGCATCTTCGCGCACCGCCAGGATCAGGCCATTCTCGCCGCGCTGGGGTTCGCGCAAATTGGGGCCGAGCTTCGGCAGCAGCCGGGTCAAGGTGGTCACGTCGTCGAATTGCACGGCCCGGAAGTAGTCGTAATCGTCCGCGGCGCTGGCCGGTCCGGCCGCAGCCAGGCCCGCGGCAATGGCGAAAATGCCCAGCAGTTTCTTCAAGTTTAACATCATAAAATCAGCGTACAACATTGAAAAGATTGAAGAAATTATCTGTCGTCTGCTTGGCGACTTGCGGCAGGGGAATGTCCTTCAGGGTAGCGATATACTCGGCGACGTGGCACACGAAGCCAGGCTCATTCATCTTGCCGCGGTGTGGCACCGGTGCAAGATAAGGCGAATCGGTCTCGATCAGCATCCGGGCCAAAGGCACCGCCCTGGCCACTGCCTGCAGATCCTTGGCGCTTTTGAAGGTGACGATGCCGGAAAACGAGATGTAGAAACCCATCTCCAGCGCCGCCTCAGCCACTTCCAGCGATTCGGTAAAGCAATGCATGACGCCGGCGACGCCGCCCTTGTCGGTGCCGGCGCCCTCTTCCTGCATCAGCCGGATCGTGTCGGCGCTGGCGGCGCGGGTGTGGATGATCAGCGGCTTGCGGGTTTCACGCGAGGCGCGGATATGGACGCGGAAACGCTCTCGCTGCCATTCGAGGTCGCCTTCCAGGCGGAAATAGTCGAGTCCGGTTTCGCCGATGGCGATGATTTTGGGATGCTGCGACAGCTGCACCAGCTGGTCCACCGACGGTTCCGGCGTGTCGACGTAGTCCGGGTGGACGCCGACCGAGGCGTAAATGTGCGGGTACTGCTCGGCCAGCGCGAGCACCTGGGGAAAGTCCGGCAGGTCGACCGACACGCACAGCGCGTGGGTCACCTTGTTCTCGGCCATTTTGGCGAGCAGCGCAGGCATGCGCTCGGCCAGTTCCGGGAAATTGATGTGGCAGTGGGAATCGATGTACATAGCGAGATTGTACGCGAGCCACGAGCAGATCCCTAGCCGACCCGCTTGCCCATGATGATCAAATCGCGCTCGATGCCATCGAGCTTGGCCACGCGCGGCAAATTGGCCCACGTCGCAAAGCCGAACTTGGCGAACAAGCCGAGGCTGGGCTGGTTATGTCCGAAAATGAAGCCCAGCAGCGTGTGCACATGAATATTCGGCGCAAATTCGATCGCTTGCTGCAGACAATACTTGCCGACACCCTTGCCACGCCACGCTTCGGCAATATAGATCGACAATTCTGCCGTCCCCGCATATGCCGGGCGGCCATAGAAGTTGGAAAACGACATCCAGCCGATGACTGCCGGCTCAGCCGCGGTATCGGCCGCGTCGTGAATCACCCACAGCGGGCGCCGTTCCGCGCTGTGCTCGGTGAACCAGGCCTGGCGCGAGGCGACGCTGACCGGCTCGGTATCGGCAGTCACTTCGCGCGAAGCGATGGTCGAGTTATAAATGGCGACGATCGCAGGCAGGTCGTCATGGATGGCCAGGCGGTGGACAAATGGCGGCATGATAGTCTAGAGAGTGTGGGTGGCGCGCGAAGAGCGCAGGGCGGCACCGAGAATTTCCTCGATGCGCAGGCGGGCCTTCTGGCCGCTTTCGTCATCGGGGAAATGGACGCCGATACCTTGTGCCTTGTTATTATTGGCGCCGGCCGGCGTGATCCACGCCACCTTGCCGGCGATCGGGTATTTGTTCGGGTCTTCCATCAGCGCCAGAATCAGGTAAATCTCATCGCCCAACTGGTAAGGCTTTTGCGTCGGCAGAAAGATACCGCCGTTTTTCAGGAACGGCATATAGGCAGCATACAAGGCGGCCTTTTCCTTGATGGCGAGCGACAACACCGAAGGCCGCGCAATGGCTGGCGCGCTAGGGTCTGGTGGGTTGCCGGTCATTAAAATCCTTTCAAGCACAGCATGCAGTGTAGTCCAGTAGCATGTCTTCTATGAACAGTTTAGGCGATAAAGGATGGTCGGCAATCGCGCGCCGTTCATTTGTGTTCTTTATCGCCAGCATAATGCTGCTCGTATGCACTTTTCCAGCCAGCGCGGCCAGCTCTTTCTGGTAACGCGGATAATACCGGATGCTTCCTGACAGTTTGTAGGAAAACACGTCATAAAGCCAGCGCTGCTGCCATGCGACCAGGCTGCCCGGTGCCGTCTTGCTCAGCTTTTCGGCTACCTTCAGCGCCTGTTCGACGCCCGGATGGGCGAGAACTTGCAGCAGGGTATCGAGCTCGTCGCGATTGCCGCTTTCCGATTGCTCCAGGGCCAGCAAAGGCGCCCCACCCTGCTCGCGCAGCCAGCTGTCGGCGTCGGCCAGCCCCTGCTCCTTGAGCCATGCCAGGCCAGCGGTGTGGTCGGGCATCGGCAAGGCAAATTTGCGGCAGCGCGACAGAATGGTCGGCAACAGCCGGTCGAGGCTGTTGGAGGCGAGCAGGAACACGGTGCCCGGCGGCGGCTCCTCCAACGTCTTGAGCAAGGCATTCGAGGCCGGCGTGTTGAGCGCTTCGGCCGGGTATAGCACCACCACCCGCAAGCCCTGGCGGTGGGTCGAAATATTCATGAAGTCGGCCAGCTGCCGGATCTGCTCGATCTTGATCTCTTTGGACGGCGCCTTGGTCGACTTGCTCTTCTTGCCGCTGTCGGCGTCGCTGCCCTCCTCGCCTTCGGGCGGCTCGTCTTCCAGCGCTTCTGGCCGGACCCGCCGGTAATCGGGATGGCTTTGCTGGCTGAACCAGCCGCACGAGGCGCAGCTGCCGCAGGCGTGGCCATTGGCGGCGATGGCTTCGCACAGCAGCGACTGGGCAAATGCCTCGATGAAACCGGACTTGCCGGTTCCCGCCGCGCCATAGAACAGGACGGCGTGCGGCAGGCGCGCGCGCATCTGTTGCAGCTGTTCCCAGGCATCGTTATGCCACGGATAGAGGGTTGTCGTCATTGCGGGAAAGCTTATCAGTGTGAATTCGAGGTGTTTTCGAGCAATTTATCGAGAATGGCCGCCAGAGATTGTTGTATTTTCTCAATGCTTTGCGTCGAATCGATGACCTTGATGCGGTTCGGGAACTGCGCGGCCCGGCGCAAGTATTCATTGCGGGTGGCGGTAAAAAAGTCCGCCTGCTCCTGCTCGAACTTGTCGAGCGTCCGGGTGGCGTCGAGCCTGGCCCGCGCGACATCGAGCGGCACGTCGAACAGCAGCGTCAAGTCCGGCTGCAGCTGCGGGTGCACCCATTGCTCGAGCGCTTCCATTTTACTGCGGTCCATGCCGCGCCCGCCGCCCTGGTAGGCAAAGCTGGCGTCGGTAAAGCGGTCGGAGATGACCCAGTCGCCACGCTCCAGGGCAGGCGCGATCACCTGGGCAATATGCTCGCGGCGGCTGGCAAACATCAGCAAGGCTTCCGTTTCAAGATGCATTTTTTCGTGAAGCAACAACTCCCTGAGCTTTTCGCCGACGGCAGTGCCGCCCGGTTCGCGGGTCGACACCACGATCTTGCCGTGCCGGGTCAGATATTGCGCGACGAAGCCGATATGGGTCGATTTGCCGGCGCCGTCGATGCCTTCAAAACTGATGAATTTGGCCGGGCCTGCTTTGCTGTCCTGGGTCATGAAAGGCGACGCTTATCGTTGGTATTGATTCACTGCCCGGTTGTGGTCGGTCAGGTTATCGGAAAACTTGCTGGTGCCGTCGCCGCGCGACACGAAATACAGCGCCTCGGTCGTGGCCGGAGCCAGCGCCGCAGTGAGCGACTGCAGCCCTGGCAACGCGATCGGCGTCGGTGGCAAGCCGCTGCGCGTATAGGTATTGTACGGGGTGTCGGTTTCGAGGTCGCGCTTGTGTATCTTGCCCTCGTAGCGCTCGCCCATACCGTAGATGACGGTCGGGTCGGTCTGCAGCAGCATGCCCTTGCGCAAACGGTTGATGAACACGCCTGCGATCAAGTTGCGTTCGGATTTTTGCCCGGTTTCCTTTTCGACGATCGACGCCATCGTCAGCGCCTGGTAGGCATTGGTGTAAGGCAAGTCCGGGCTGCGCTTGGCCCAGGCGGCATTGAGGTTGTTGATTAGCACCTGGTGCGCCTGCCTGTAGACATGCAGGTCGCTGGAGCCTTTGGCGAACAAATAAGTATCCGGGAAAAACAGGCCTTCCGGATTCTTGAACTCGGTCGATATCCGCTGCATCAGTTCGCGGTCGCTCAAGTGGGCGGTATCGTGCTTGAGTCCCTTGTTGGCAGCGACGGCCTGGCGCATCTGCTTGAAGGTCCAGCCTTCGATGATGGTCAGCGATTCCTGCGCAAACTCACCGCGCACCAGCTGCTCGACCAGCCGCATCGGCGTCGTGCCCGGTTTAAACTCGTAAGTGCCAGCCTTGATCTTGCTGCTGTTCTGCGTCAGCCTGACCAGCCAGGAAAACAGGAAAGGGTCGATCGGCACGCCGGCGGCGGCAATCTGCTGCGCGGCCGCCCCAACCCCGCTGCCCGGCACCACGGTGAAGTCAATCGCCGGCTCGTCCATCCCGACCGGCTGGCGCGACCAATGGACAAAACCGCCGACTGCCAGGGCAGCCAGGGCGATAAACAGCAGTAAGGTATTCCGGATCAGTGCCATACTCATCTAACGTTGTGTCGGCCAGCGTGTGTTCATTGGGCCGTTTTATCCCGCGTTCGGCGCGATTTCCGCGACATCTCTATAATGAGCCCGTAATGATAAAGCCTATTAAAGAAATCTAAAGCATTTTATGAATAACTGGAAACAATTTCTGACGAACCAGGGCGAACGGTGCCAGCGCGACTCCCCGGGCCAGCGCCATGATATGGGCAAGGAGCTGGGGACCGACGCCCTTGCCGCCGGTTTCATCAGCGTCGTGGCCGACCAGGGCCTGATCGCCGTCAGCGGCGACGATGCGGCAAGCTTCCTGCACAAGCAGTTAACAAATGATATTGAACACCTCGGCGCCGGTGAAGTCCGGCTGGCTGCCTATTGCACGCCAAAGGGCCGGATGCAAGCCAGTTTTCTGGTCTGGCGCGCCGGCGATGCCGTGATGCTGCAGTTGCCGCGTGAACTCCAGCCTGGCCTGCAAAAACGGCTGCAGATGTTTGTCATGCGCGACAAGGCCAAGCTGGCCGATGCGACCGAGCAGGCGGATAGCGCGGTCGTGCTCGGCCTCGGCGGTGCAGCTGCCCGAGGGGCCTTGAACCACCTGTTCCCGGCCATGCCGGCCGCACCCTATACCTTGGTCCACCATGAACTGGGCGTGCTGATGCGCCTGGCCGACGCCTTTGGCGCACCCCGCTACCAATGGCTGACCTCATCGGCAACCGCCTTGTCCGTTTGGCCTCAGCTGGCCGAAACCCTGGCAGCGGGCGGCACCGACGCGTGGAACTTGTCGGCCATCCATGCGGGCACCCCGCACATCACGACCAGGACGCAGGAGCAGTTTGTGCCGCAGATGGTCAATTTTGAATTGCTCGGCGGCGTCAATTTCAAGAAGGGCTGCTACCCGGGCCAGGAAATTGTCGCGCGCAGCCAGTACCTGGGCAAGCTCAAGCGCCGCACTGCGCTGGCGCGCATCGCCCAAGCCGACGTCGCCGCAGGCGACGAAGTATTTTCCATGGCCGACCCGGAGCAGCCATGCGGCATGGTCGTCAACGCGGCGCCGAATGGCGCCGGTGGCGTTGACGCCCTGATAGAAATCAAGCTGGCGGCACTGGACGAAGGCGAAGTTCACCTTGGCTCCAGCCTGGGTGCGCCATTGACCTGGCTGCCGATGCCTTACGCACTCGACGCGCTCGAACTCTGAGATTCCGATGACTGACCTGTATATCTACTACCGGGTACGCGACGCACTCGCCGACCAGCTCGTCCCGCTCGTCCAGGCGATGCAGCTGGACCTGGCCGCGCGCACCGGCATCGATGGGAAACTCAAGCGACGCTTGCATTCCAGGGACGGCATGCAAACATGGATGGAGGTATATCTGGCAACCGCGCCCGGCTTCGAGGCACTGTTGGCCGATTCGGTTGCTATGGCCAATTTGTCTGCATCGATCGAAGGCGATCGCCACACCGAAGCATTCATGGATATTCCGCTATGTGCCTGATCGTCTTTGCATGGCAGGTCGTGCCAGGCGCCCCTTTGATCGCGGCAGCCAACCGCGATGAATTCTACGACCGGCCGTCGACGCCGGCCAGCAAATGGCCCGACAAGCCGCAAGTGTTTGCGGGGCGCGACCTCAAAGGCGGCGGCAGCTGGATGGGCGTCACCGAGGACGGCCCGCAAGGCCCGAAGTTTGCCGCCATCACCAATATCCGCGGCCCGGACGAGCGCCGCACCGATGCGCCGAGCCGCGGCGCGCTGGTGGCCGACTACCTTGCCGGTGACCTGACACCTGGGCAATATATTGCCAGCATTGAGGAAACCAGCCAGGCCTACAACGGATTCAACCTGGTGCTGGGCGACCGCCAGCATCTGATCTGGTATTCGAACCGGGGCGCCTTTGACGGGCGCAACGGCAAATTGCTCGAGCCTGGCATCTATGGCATTTCAAATGGCTTGCTCGATGCCCCGTGGCCCAAGGTAGTGCGGACCAAGGCCCAGTTTGCCAGCCTGCTGTGTCAGGGCGCGCCCGAAGACGCCTATTTTGAAATGCTGGCCGATACCACCCGCGCGCCCGATTTGCGCCTGCCCGATACTGGCGTGGCGATCGACCTCGAACGTGTGCTGTCGGCAGTCTGCATCGAAACGCCGGGCTACGGCACCCGCACCTCGACCGTGGTGCGGCTATTCGCCAATGCGCCGCCGGTGCTGAACGAACGAACATTGCAATAGCAAACGCGGCCTCGGCCGCGTTTGTGTTTCTGCTTGCTGTACCGGCTTAAAAGCTGAAGCGCATTTCGATGTGAGCGATGCCCGCTTCCATGAATTCATCGCCGCTTTGCTTGAAGCCATGGGCCAGGTAGAACGATGCCGCGGAAGTTTGTGCATTGAGCACCACGCAGGCATCGCCACGCTGCCGGGCCTTTGCCATCAAACCTTGCAGCAACTGGCCACCGATACCGGTGCCGCGCGCGACCTTGCGCACGGCCATGCGGCCGATATGGCCGTCGGGCAAGAGCCGGCCGGTGCCAAGCGGCACGCCGGCACCGTCGTAGGCGACAGCGTGGATGGAAACGGCGTCCATATCGTCGAGCTCGATGTCCGCCGGTACCTTCTGCTCGTCAACGAAGACTTCAAAACGGATCAAATGGGCGTCAATGTGCAAGGTGGCCCAATCGCCGAAACGGATGTCACAGGTGCTGGTCGCTGGCATGGTTCAATCGCGAAAGTTTATCAGGCCGCAATTGTCGCATGAAGCACCAGGAGCCTGCGCGGCAGACGTAGTCGAGCTTCTGCCGCGCAGGCTCCTGGGCCCTACGTCGCGGCGGCAGCCTTCATCTTGGCCCGCAGCATGTCGCGGATATGTGGCACGTCCTGGTACGGGTCGGCCGGGTTGCTTTGGTGGACGATGTCATTCATCCGCCCTTCCACGCCACACAGCATGTGCGGGTGCGAGTAGATATAGAACTGGCCATCGGCAATCGCCTTGAAGGTCAACTCGGCCACATCGGAGGCCGACACCTTGCCGGACTCGACAGCCTTGACCGTCATCGCTTGCGCCGCCATCTGGCTCGGCGTCGGGCCGGCCGTCATCTTGACGTCCGCCGGGCGGTTGCGGTGGGATTGCGAAATGCCGGTCGGTACAAAGTACGGGCACAGCACGGATGCACTGATCGGTGCCTCGACCAGTTGCAGGTCGTGGTAAAGCGTTTCCGTCAGCGACACAACGGCATGCTTCGACACATTGTAGACGCCCATGGTCGGTGCATTGAGCAGTCCGGCCATCGAAGCGGTGTTGACGATATGACCTTCGAACTGCGGATCGCGGGCAGCGCAGTCGAGCATCAGCCTGGTAAAGATGCGCACGCCGTGAATGACGCCCCAGACGTTGACGCCGAGTACCCATTCCCAGTCCGCTTCCGTGTTTTCCCAGATCAGGCCGCCGGAGCCGACGCCGGCATTATTGAACACCAGGTGGACGGCGCCAAAGCGGGCCATGGTCGCATCGGCCAGGGCCTGCACCTGCTCCCCTTTGCGTACATCGCACGGCATCGCCAGCACGGCTGCGCCCTGTGCTTCCAGTTCTGCTTTTGCCTTGTCGAGCGCGTCCTGCTGCACGTCGGCCAGCACCAGCTTCATTCCAAGCGATGCCGCCTTGTTGGCGAATTCCCGCCCCAGGCCGCTGGCACCGCCAGTAATCACGGCAACTTTGTCTGCAAATGTCTTCATGGGGCGAGTCTCACCAGTTGTTTTCCGAAATTCTGCCCTTGAAGCAGACCAATGAATGCTTCGGGCGCCGCTGCCAGCCCTTGAGCCACCGTCTCGCGGTATTTAAGTTTGCCGTCAGCCACCAGGGCGCCAAGCTCTTTCAGTGCCCGCGGCCACACGTCCATATGCTCCGTCACGATGAAACCCTGCACGGTCAGGCGGTTCAGCAGCAAGAACCGCAGGTTGTGGATCGGAACCTGCTCACCGCTATAGCCTGAGATCAGGCCGCACAGGGCAACGCGGCCGAAAGCGTTCATCCGCGACAGCGTCGTGTCGAACACCGCGCCACCAACGTTCTCGAACACTGCATCGACACCCTGCGGGGTCGCGGCCTTCAGGTCAGCCGATAGCTGGCCAGCCTTGTAGTCGACGCAGGCATCGAAACCGAGCTCGTTGACGACATAGCTGCACTTGGCAGGTCCGCCGGCAATGCCAACAACGCGGCAACCCATCTGCCTGGCCAACTGGCCGACCGCGCTGCCGACGGCACCGCTGGCGGCCGAGACGACGACGGTCTCGCCGGCCTTTGGACGCATGATCTCGTTCAAGCCATACCAGGCAGTCACACCCGGCATGCCGAGCACGCCGAGATAGGCAGACAGGGGAATTGAACTGGCATCGACCTTGCGCAGCTGATCGCCATGGGTAATGCCCATTTCGGCCCAGCCCAGCATGCCGACGACATGGTCGCCTTCGGCAAAGCGCGGATGGCGCGAGCTGACGACCACGCCGGCGGTGCCGCCGATCATGGTCTCGCCCAGGGCTTGTGGCGCGGCGTAGCTCTTGGCTTCGCTCATGCGGCCGCGCATATACGGGTCGAGCGACAGGTAATGGTTGCGCACCAGAACCTCGCCCTCTCGCAGGGCTGGCACCACGACCAATTCGAGGCGGAAATTCTCAGGCAATACTTGCCCGCGTGGCCGGGACGCGAGCACCAGCCGTTGGTACGAATCCATCCCTATACCGCCGATACGCCGCCATCGACGGCCAGGGTTTGGCCGGTAATGTGCTTGCCTGCATCGGATGCGAACAGGACGGTGACGCCCTTCAGGTCTTCATCGTCGCCGATGCGGCCCAGCGGCGCATCCTTGGCCAGCGCATCGGCGCCAAGCGCGTCGAGCACGCCCTTGGTCATCTTGGACGGGAAAAAGCCCGGCGCAATCGAATTGACGGTGATGCCATAACGGCCCCACTCGCCTGCCAGGGTGCGGGTGAAGTTGATCACGGCACCCTTGGAGGTGTTGTAGGCGATCGTCTGGATCGTGTTTGCCGGGTTGCCCGCCAAACCGGCGATCGACGAAATATTGATCACGCGGCCATACTTGCGCGGAATCATCGACAATTTGCCGACCGCCTGGGTGACCAGGAAAATGCTGCGGATATTCAGGTTCATGACCTTGTCCCACGCCTCGACCGGGTAGTCTTCGGCCGGTGCGCCCCAGCTGGCGCCAGCGTTATTGACCAGGATGTCGATGTGGCCAAGGCGCTTGAGCGCTTCTTCGACCATCGGAGCAATGTGGGCGTCATTCGACAGGTCGGCGGCAATGGCCGAGGCTTCAATGCCGCGTTCCTTCAGGTGGGCAACCGCTTCGTCCAGGTCCGACTGCTTGCGCGACGACAGCACGATCCTGGCGCCCTGCTCGCCCAGGGCCTCCGCCATCTGCAGGCCCAGCCCGCGCGAGCCGCCGGTCACCAGCGCCGTCTTGCCGGCGAGGGAAAACAATTCTTTGGTAGTGCGCATATGAATCCTTGTGTGATGTTCTTTAGAACCACGCGTCCTGCATATCGAGCGTGGTGGTATCAATGCTTTTGTGTGATGTTCCTTAGAACCACGCGTCCTGCATATCGAGCGTGGTGGTATCAATGCTTGCCAGTAAATCCAGCTGGGGCTGAACTTTTGGCAGCTCCCATTGGAAGTAGAAGCGGCAGGCTTGGAGCTTGCCGAGGTAGAAGTCGCTGTCGTCGCCCTGGGCGCCGGGCAGTTGATTCGATGCCAGCAGCGCCATTTCCAGCCACAGCCACGCCACGACGGTGTGGCCGACCGCTTCCAGGTAAAGGCTGGCATTGGCGAGCGTCTTGTTCATGTCGCCCGCGCCATACAGGGCCTGCGTGACTTTGCCGATGCGCTTCCATGTGGCATCAAGCTGGGCGGCGTAGTCCTGCATGGTGGCATCCGATCCCGCCTTGGCGACCGTCGCCGCGATTTCGCTGCTGATCGCTGTGAACAGGGCGCCGTCCTGCATCGACACTTTGCGGCCCAACAGGTCGAGGCCATGGATGCCATGGGTGCCCTCGTGAATCGCGTTGAGCCGGTTGTCGCGGTAAAACTGCTCGACATTGTATTCGCGCGTATAGCCATAGCCGCCGTGCACCTGGATGGCGAGGCTGTTGCCCTCGATACACCACTGCGACGGCCACGACTTGGCGATTGGGGTCAGGAAGTCGAGCAGGCGGCCGGCATGGGCGCGCACTTCCGGCGTGTCACCGGTCTGCTGGTCGTCGACCAGGCGCGAGCTGTACATGACCAGTGCCATCGCACCTTCCGCATACGCCTTCTGGGCCAGCAGCATGCGCCGCACGTCGGTGTGCGCGATGATCGGCAATTGCGGTTTGAGCGGGTCCTTTTCGGCCGGGTGGCGGCCCTGCGGGCGGTTGCGCGCATAATCGAGCGAGTGCAGATAGGCGGTGACGCCGAGTACCGCCGCGCACATGCCGACACCGATGCGGGCCTCGTTCATCATATGGAACATATTGGCGAGGCCCTGGTGCGGCTGGCCGACCAGGTAGCCGATGGCACCGGCACGGCCGCCGGGCCTGTGCTTGCCTTCGCCGAAATTGAGCAGGCAGTTGGTCGTGCCGCGGCTGCCCATTTTATGGTTCAGCCCCGCAAGGACAACATCATTGTGCTCGCCGCGCGAGCCGTCCTGGTTGACGATGTACTTGGGCACGATGAACAGCGAAATCCCTTTGGTGCCGGGAATCAAGCGACCGTCCGGGCCAGGGATCTTGGCCAGCACCAGGTGGACGATATTCTCGGACAGCTCATGCTCGCCGGCCGAAATCCACATCTTGTTGCCGGTCAGCCGGTATTGGCGCTCGCCTTCCGGCCCGTCGACGGGGTCCGGATCGGCGCGACTGGTGATATCGGACAGGCTCGAGCCGGCTTGCGGCTCGGACAGGCACATCGTGCCGAAGTACTTGCCGGCAATCAGTGGCCGCACAAAGCGCGCAATCTGCTGTTGCGTCGCGCACTTGAGCAAGGTGTTGGCGTTGCCGCGAGTGAGGAAGATATAGGCGGACGTCGCGATATTGGCAGACGTGAAGTAGGCCGACACCGCCTGCTCGACTGTCGTCGGCAATTGCATGCCGTCGTAGTCATAATCCTGGCCCGCCGCCATCAAGCCGGCGGCAATGAAGGCATCGAGTGCGGTCTTCACTTCAGCAATGATGGTGACGCGCTCGCCGTCGAACTGCGGCTCATTCGCGTCATTCTTCTTGTTGTGCGGCGCGAACAAATCGGTGGCAATTTGTTCGGCCGTGTCGATGGCCGCGTTGAAGGTTTCCCGGTTATGGTCCTGGAAGCGCGCGCGGCTGGTCAGCTTCTCGACGTCCAGCCATTCATACAGCAGGAAGTCGAGGTCCCGACGGGAAAGGATTTTCGATTGCATGGGCAGGACTTAAACGACTTCGAACAAGCCTGCAGCGCCCTGGCCGCCGCCGATGCACATCGTCACGACCACATACTTGACGCCGCGGCGCCTGCCTTCGATCAGCGCATGGCCGACCAGGCGGGCACCGGACACGCCGTAGGGATGGCCAACCGCGATCGCACCGCCGTTGACGTTGAGGCGATCCATCGGAATGCCCAGCTTGTCGGCGCAATACAGCACTTGCACGGCAAACGCCTCGTTCAATTCCCACAAGCCAATGTCGGCTACCGACAGGCCGGCCTTTTTCAGTAGTTTGGGAATGGCAAACACCGGGCCGATGCCCATTTCATCCGGCTCGCAACCGGCCACGGCGAAACCGCGGAAGATGCCCAGTGGCGCCAGGCCCTTGGCCTCGGCGACTTTGCTGTTCATGACGATGGCCACCGAACTGCCGTCCGAAAACTGGCTGGCATTGCCGGCGCTGATGACGCCGCCCGGGACTGCAGTGCGGATCTTGGCCACCGCTTCGAGCGTGGTGTCGGCGCGGATGCCTTCGTCAGCCGAAATCGTCACCTCGCGGGTCAGCAGCATGCCCGACTCCTTGTCGGCCACGCCCATTAGCGTGGTCATCGGCACGATTTCAGCATCGAAGCGGCCGGCGGCCTGGGCAGCGGCAGCGCGCTGCTGGCTCTGCACGCCGTATTCATCCTGGCGCTCACGGCTGATGTTGTAGCGCTTGGCGACGGTTTCGGCCGTTTGCAGCATTGGCCAGTAAACTTCCGGCTTGTTTGCCTTGAGCCAGGTGTCCATCAGCATATGGGTATTCATTTCCTGCTGAACGCAGGAAATCGATTCGACGCCGCCGGCGGCATAAATATCGCCTTCATTGGCGATGATGCGCTGGGCCGCCAGGGCGATCGTTTGCAGGCCCGACGAGCAAAAACGATTGACCGTCATGCCGGCGGTGGTGACAGGGCAGCCGGCGCGCAGGGCGATTTGGCGGGCAATATTGCCGCCGGTCGCGCCTTCCGGGTTGGCGCAGCCAATCAGCACGTCTTCCACTTCAGCCGCCTCGATGCCGGCACGGGAAATCGCCGCCTGCAGCGAATGGCCGCCCAGGGTGGCGCCATGCGTCATATTGAAGGCCCCTTTCCACGATTTTGCAAGGCCGGTGCGGGCGGTCGATACGATGACTGCGTCGATCATGTAATTCTCCTAAATATTGGATAAGGTGCAATTGCGCTGTACAGTTCAGAATGAGAATAGCATATTTAAGCACGGTCGTTCGAAAATCTTTTTAGCGGAAACTCATGCATCCAATCACTGCCGATTTCGTCGCAGGATGGACTTCGCAGTGACCGCCCCCCGTACGCTCAGATGTAAGCTTTACGTAAGTTTGAAGCAAGCAAGCCGTAAGCTTGAGCGTACACACTCTGTCCAGCTGACCAAGTATCGGCTAATCCGATAGCTTCACAAACATAACGGAGACTGACAGATGGCAAACATGACTAACACCATGACACCGGGCGGCGTAAAAGCCGACACCGGCGTCACCAAAGAGGAACGCAAAGTTATCTTTGCCTCCTCGCTCGGTACTGTTTTCGAATGGTACGACTTCTACCTCTACGGCTCGCTCGCCCCGATTATCGCCAAGCAGTTCTTCAGCGGTAATGATCCTACAACGGCGTTCATCCTGACGCTGCTGGCGTTTGCCGCAGGCTTCATCGTGCGTCCATTCGGCGCGCTGGTATTCGGCCGCCTTGGCGACATGATCGGCCGCAAATATACCTTCCTGATCACCATCCTGATCATGGGTGCCTCCACCTTCCTGGTCGGTCTGTTACCGACCTTTGCCTCCATCGGCGTTGCGGCGCCGATCATCCTGGTCCTGCTGCGCGTCATGCAGGGCCTGGCACTGGGTGGCGAGTACGGCGGCGCAGCAACCTATGTGGCAGAACATGCGCCACACGGCAAGCGCGGCGCATTTACGGCCTGGATCCAGACCACGGCAACGCTGGGCTTCTTCCTGTCGCTGATGGTGATCCTGGGCGTGCGTACTGCCATGGGTGAAACCGACTTCGGCAACTGGGGCTGGCGCATTCCGTTCCTGGTCTCGGTACTGCTGCTTGCCGTGTCGGTGTGGATCCGCCTGTCGATGAATGAGTCGCCAGCGTTCGCCAAAATGAAGGCTGAAGGCAAGACCTCCAAGGCACCGCTGACCGAATCCTTCCTGAAAGCCAAGAACGCCAAGATCGTTATCCTGGCACTGGTTGGCCTGACGATGGGCCAGGCCGTGGTCTGGTACACCGGCCAGTTCTACGCGCTGTTCTTCCTGACGCAAACGCTGAAGGTGGATATTTCGACCGCCAATATCATGGTGGCCCTGTCGCTGATCCTGGCAACGCCGTTCTTCATCTTCTTCGGCTCGCTGTCGGACAAGATCGGCCGTAAGTGGATTATCCTCGGCGGCTGCCTGATCGCTGCGGTGACTTACTTCCCGCTGTTTGGCGCATTGACCCACTATGCCAATCCAGCGCTGGAAACGGCACTGAAGAACTCGCCAGTGGTGGTGGTGGCTGACCCGGCAACCTGCCACTTCCAGTTCAATCCAACCGGTACCACGAAGTTCCCATCGTCCTGCGATATCGCGACCGGTTTCCTGACCCAGTCGTCAGTGAACTACACCAAGGAAGATGCACCAGCTGGTTCGATTGCCAAGGTTCGCATTGGCGACAAGGAGTTCACCTCCTTCGATGCAGTGATGACTGCTGACAACCTGAACTTCGATGCGGACAGCAAAGCCAAGGAAGCTGCCCTGAAGAAGGACCTGGGCGCCGGCATCAAGACTGCAGGCTATCCACCTAAGGCCGACGAGGCCCAGGTGAACAAGCCGATGGTCGTCTTGCTGCTGTTCATCCTCGTTCTGTACGTGACGATGGTGTATGGCCCGATCGCGGCAATGCTGGTGGAGATGTTCCCAACCCGCATTCGCTACACGTCGATGTCGCTGCCTTACCATATCGGTAACGGCTGGTTCGGTGGCTTGCTGCCTACCACGGCATTCGCGTTGGTCGCGTTCAAGGGCGATATCTACTACGGCCTGTGGTATCCGATCATTGTGTCGCTGGTCACTGTCGTGATTGGTGCCTTGTTCATCAAAGAGACCAAGGATAACGACATCTACGCTCACGACTAAGTCGCACGGAGAATGAAAAACGCCGCTAGAAATAGCGGCGTTTTTTTTGGTGAACTCGGTTTAGGAGTTGAAGCCTTTGCCTTCGGCGGCCAGCTTCACCAGCAGCGGGGCTGGCTTCCAGGCCTCGCCGTGGCGGCCGCTTGCGTATTTCTCGATCGCGCCCAGTACATTTTGCAGGCCGACCGTGTCGGCGTAGAACATCGGGCCGCCACGGAACAGCGGGAAGCCGTAGCCGGTCAGATAGACCATGTCGATGTCGGAGGCGCGCATCGCAATGCCCTCTTCCAGGATCAGCGCGGCTTCATTGACCATCGAGTACACCAGGCGCTCGACGATTTCCTGGTCGGAGATCTTGCGGCGCTCGATGCCGAGGTCGGCCGAATGCTGA
This sequence comes from uncultured bacterium, assembly GCA_965233055.1. Classification (GTDB taxonomy): domain Bacteria; phylum Pseudomonadota; class Gammaproteobacteria; order Burkholderiales; family Burkholderiaceae_D; genus Telluria_A. The sequence continues at coordinate 13,710 of CBDDRJ010000062.1, read as the reverse complement.
TTGATCATCGCGTTGACGACTTCGGATGGGTAGGCCTTGCGGTCGCCCGGCTTGTAGTCGTACCAGCCAGCGCCGGTCTTTTGGCCGAATCGACCCATTTCGCACAGCAGGTCCGCCGTTTTCGAGTAGGTCATTTCCGGCGTCTCAATATAGCGGCGCTTGCGGATGAACCAGCCAATGTCGTTGCCCGCCAGATCGCCCATGCGGAATGGCCCCATGGCGAAACCGAATTTCTCTACGGCCTTGTCGACCTGTTCCGGCAGGCAGCCTTCGTCCAGCAGGAAGCCGGCCTGGCGGCTGTATTGCTCGATCATGCGGTTGCCGATGAAGCCGTCGCACACGCCTGAGACGACACCCGTTTTCTTGAGCTTCTTCGACAGTGCCAGCGTGGTGGCCAGTACGTCCTTGCCCGTTTTGGCGCCGCGCACGATTTCGAGCAGCTTCATCACGTTGGCAGGGCTGAAGAAGTGGGTGCCGATGACGTCTTGCGGCCGCTTGGTGAAGTCGGCGATCTTGTTGACGTCCAGGGTCGACGTGTTCGACGCCAGAATCGCGCCCGGCTTCATCACCTCGTCGAGCTTGCGGAATACGGTTTCCTTGACGCCCATTTCTTCGAATACCGCTTCAACCACGATGTCGGCCTGGGCGATGTCGTCGTAGGACAAGGTGCCGGTGATCAGGCCGACGCGCTGTTCGAACTTCTCGGCAGTCAGCTTGCCCTTCTTCATCGTGTTTTCATAATTCTTGCGGATCGTCGCGAGGCCCTTGTCCAGGGCTTCCTGCCTGGTCTCAAGAATGATGACGGGAATGCCAGCGTTGGCGAAATTCATTGCGATACCGCCGCCCATGGTGCCGGCGCCAATGACTGCCGCCCGCTTGATGTCACGCGTCGGCGTGTCGGCGGGCACATCGGGCACCTTGCTGGCAACGCGTTCGGCAAAGAAGGCATGGCGCAAGGACTTCGATTCCGGCGTCTGCATCAGGTGCAGGAAGCGCTCGCGCTCGAACTTGAGGCCATCTTCAAACTTCCTGGTGACCGAGGCAGCGACCGTTTCCAGGCACTCCATTGGCGCAGGGAATGGACCAGCCATGGCGCGCACGGTATTGCGGGAGAACTGAAGGAAGGCTTCGTGGTTCGGATAGTCGACCTTGCGGTCGCGCACACGTGGCAGCGGACGCAGGTCGGCCACCTTATTGGCAAACGCAATGGCGCCCGCCATCAGGTCGGCGCCAGGTGCAAGCACTTCGTCAAAAATGGCGGTAGCGGCCAGTTTCTCGGACAGCACAGGCGTGCCCGACACAACCATATTCAATGCCATTTCCAGGCCCAGCACGCGGGGCAGGCGCTGCGTACCGCCGGCACCTGGCAACAGGCCAAGCTTGACTTCAGGCAGCGCGATCTGTGCGCCAGGCACGGCAACACGGTAGTTGCAGCCCAGTGCCAGCTCCAGCCCGCCGCCCATGGCGACCGAATGGATGGCCGCGACGACCGGCTTGGTCGAGCCTTCGACCACATTGATCAGGGTGTGCAGGGTCGGCTCGGTCAGCGCTTTGGGGGAATTGAATTCCTTGATGTCGGCACCGCCCGAGAAGGCTTTGCCGGCACCGGTGATGACGATCGCCTTGACGGCGGCGTCCGCCAGTGCGGCACGCATGCCTTTGACGGCAGCGGCCCGGGTCTCCAGACCCAGGCCGTTGACAGGTGGATTGTTCAGTGTAATGACGGCTACGCTGCCATTGACCTGGTATTCGGCGCTCATGTCTCTTCCTTTAGTTAAACATCCAATGGTTCAACTATACCGCAAAAAAGTACGATCGTATTATTTTATTCGATCGAGACTTGTTTGCAGTTCAAACTTCGAGCCATTCGCGCCGAATTATTGCATTGTTGCGCAAGTCATCGGGGGTGCCTTCGAACACGATGCCGCCATGCCCCATCACATAAACCCGCTGGGAAATGTCGAGGGCAATCGCCAGTTTCTGCTCCACCAGCAGGACCGACACGCCCTTCTCCTTGAGCGCCTTCAGGTAGCTCGCGACCAGGGCCACGATCTTGGGTGCCAGCCCCTCGGTCGGTTCATCGATCATGATCAGGTCCGGGTCGCCCATCAGCGTGCGGCACAGCGTCAGCATTTGTTGCTCGCCACCCGACAGGAAGCCAGCGGCAACATGGCGCCGCTCTTCCAGCCGCGGGAACATGGCAAACATGTCCTGCAAGGTCCAGCGCCCCTGGCGTCCCTTTCCTTTTTTGCCAAGGATCAGGTTCTGCTCGACGGTCAGGGTCGGGAAGATATCGCGGTTTTCCGGCACATAGCCGAGGCCCTTGTGCGCTATCTGGAAAGCCTTCAGGCCAAGCACGTCGTCACCCTTGAAACGGATCGACCCTGTTGCCGACACCTGGCCCATGACGGCCTTGACCAGCGTCGAACGGCCCACGCCGTTGCGGCCCAATAAGCTGACGATCTCGCCCTGCTCCACCTTGAGGTCGACGCCGTGCAGGATGTGGCACTTGCCATAGTAGGCATGCATATCCTTGATGTTGAGAATAGCACTCATGCTGCCTCCTCGTCGTCGCCATGCCCGCACAGATAGGCGGCCTGCACAGCGGCATTGGCACGGATATTGGCCGGCGTGTCGCAGGCAATCACTTCGCCATAGACCAGCACGGCGATCTTGTCTGCCAGTCCGAATACCACGCTCATATCGTGTTCCACCATGACTAGTGTTTTGCCGACCGTTACCTTGCGAATCAATTCGACGGCAGCGTCCGACTCGGAGCGGCTCATGCCCGCCGTTGGTTCGTCGAGCAGGATCACATTGGCACCGCCCGCGATGGTGATGCCGATCTCGAGGGCCCGTTGTTCGGCATAGGTGAGCACGCCGGCCGTCACATTGCGCTGGCGCTGCATGCCGATTTCCTCGAGCACCTGCTCGGCCCGTTCATGCGCATCCCGCAAACCGCCGAGCCGCTGCCAGAACGAATACTTGTAGCCCAGCGACCACAGCACGGCGCAGCGCAGGTTTTCATACACCGACAACTGCACGAACAGGTTGCTGATCTGGAAGCTGCGCGCCAGGCCGCGCCGGTTGATCTCGAACGGGCGCAAGCCGCCGATGCTGTGGCCGTTCAGGCGGATGTCACCCGAGCTCATGCCGAAGCGGCCGGAGATCAGGTTGAACATGGTGGACTTGCCGGCCCCGTTGGGGCCGATCATGGCCACGCGCTCACCTTTGGCCACCGCCAGATTGGCGCCTCGAATGATGTCGGACTTGCCGAAACTCTTGCGCACATCGATCAATTCAAGGGCGAGGCCGCTCATGAGGTCCTCCCGCACTGTTTGACGAGCTGAGCAGTCAACTCATTCCACATAGCCAGATAGGACGGTTGCAGCCGCCGGAATCCGGCAATGCCGATGGCGCACAAGGTGGCTGCCAGCAACCACGGCCCGATGGATTTTGTGTCAACGGTTTGCTTGAACAGCGACATCGTGCTGCCATTGGCCGAATCGAGGGTGATGTGATAGAGCATTTCGATTCCCATGACTGCGCCGACCAGACCGACCAGACTGAAGCCGCACAAGGTGAGCAAGGGCATCCGGATCAGGGGCATTTTGCCGAACTTTGCCATTCGCAGCAGCAACATCAACAGGCTGGCCAGACCGGCAGGTGCGTAACGCACCATCAGGATAAAGAACAGGCCAAGGTAGAGCTGCCATGCCGGCGTGAACTCGGACAACAGCACCGAGAAGAAGATGCCGACGATGGCGCCCAGCAAGGGGCCAAAGAAGAAGCCGATCCCGCCGATGAAGACAAACAGCAAGATGCTGCCGGAGCGCAATGCGCTGACATTTTCTGCGCTGACGATCTCGAAATTGATCGCGGCCAGCCCGCCGGAAATGCCGGCAAAGAAGGCCGACAGGATCAAGGTCAGGTAGCGCACAATCTGGCTGTCGTAGCCGATGAACTCGACACGTTCCGGGTTATCGCGCACGGCGTTGGCCATGCGCCCCAATGGCGTCTGGGTAAACGCGAACATGCCGATCGTGCAGAGGAACAGCCAGACGGCGATCAGGTAGTACACCTGGATCTGCGGGCCATACGAGATGCCGAGGAAAGGCGCGCCGATGACGCGATTGGTCGTCACACCGCCTTCGCCACCGAAGAAGCCGGGAAACATCAGCGAGCTGGCAAACACCAGTTCGACCAGGCCCAGCGTAATCATGGCAAAGGTGGTGCCTGACTTCTTGGTCGTCACATAGCCGAACAGGATACCGAAGAACATGCCGGCAAACCCCGCCACCAGCGGAATCAGGCTGACGGGAACGGAAAGCACTTCCGCCCGGTTCATCACGTGCACCGCAATGAAGGCGCCGAGGCCCGAATAGACGGCGTGGCCGAACGACAGCATGCCGCCCTGCCCCAGCAGCATATTGTAGGAAAGGCCGAAGATCATCACCGTGCCGATCTGGCACAGGATGGACAAGGCGGCACCTTTGGTGAAGATCCATGGCGCAAGCAGCAGGATCAGGGCAAACCCTGACCAGACCAGGTAGCGCCCCAGGTTCAATGGCGTATAAGCGATCCTCATTCGCGCGTCCCCATCAAGCCCTTCGGGCGGAAGATCAGGATCAGCACCAGCAGCACGAACGGCAGGATCGCCGCGCTCTGTGCAATCGTCAGGTTCATCACCGCGTAGCCGGGCGTGTCCGGGCCGATGCCCGCGCCGGCCCAGTTCAGCAGGCTCAGCAGGGAGTAATCGAGCGCGACGGCAAAGGTCTGCAATACGCCGATCAGCAGCGAGGCCACGAAGGCGCCCGCCAGCGACCCCATGCCGCCAACGACCACGACCACGAAGATGATGCTGCCAACGGTAGCCGCCATGCCCGGTTCCGTCGTAAAGGCGTTGCCGCCGATGACGCCAGCCAGGCCGGCCAGCGCGCAGCCGCCGCCGAATACCCACATGAAGATGCGCGGCACATTGTGGCCGAGCGCCTCGACGGCATCCGGATGGGTCAGCGCTGCCTGGATGATCAAACCAATACGAGTACGTTTGAGCAGAAGGTAGACCGATACCAGCATCGACAGGGCCACCAGCATCATGAAGCCGCGGTAGATCGGGAAGCTGGTCGAGAACAGCGTAAACAGCGGACCGTCGAGCTCTTTCGGAATCGGATAGTTGACCGCGGCACGCCCCCATACCAGCTGCACCAGTTCGACGATCAGGAACGACAGGCCGAAAGTGAACAACAGCTCGGGGATATGGCCGTACCTGTGCAGGGGCCGCAGGCCATAGCGTTCCACTGCGGCGCCGACCAGGCCGACCGCAACGGGTGCCAGCACCAGGGCCGGCCAGAAGCCGACCAGGGAACTGATGGTATAGGCGATGTAGGCGCCCAACATATAGAAACTGGCGTGTGCAAAATTGAGCACGCCCATCATGCTAAAGATGAGCGTCAGCCCGGACGACAGCATGAACAGCAGCAGTCCGTAACTGACGCCATTCAGCAGAGTGAATAGCGTAAATTCCATGGAAAACTCTACTTAGGAATTCGGCCGTTTCATCTGGCAGGTGGTGGGCTGGTTGGCGACATAGGCGTCGATCTTCTTGTCCATTTTCCAGCCGTAACCGGTGTTCTCCTGGTCGTACTTGACGTCCTTGCCATTGGTCTTGGTCCAGGTCGCGATGTAGAGGTTTTGCTGCAATTGATGGTCGGTCTTGTTCATCATCACGCCGCCGTTGATGCTGTTGGCTTTGGCGCCTTCCATCGCGAACGCCACCTTGACCGGATCGATCGACCTGGCCGCCTTGATCGCGCCCGACATCACCGCCATGATCGAATGGGTCTGGGCCGTGTAGTAGTCGTCGTTGTACTTCTTCTTGAAGCCTTCGACGATCTCCTTGCCGGCGTTGCCTTCCGCATTGACCAGCCAGTTGCCGATGATCTTGACACGCTCTGCGCCTGCCGCCCCCATCGCGGTCGGCACGCCGGTCGTTACCGCGTAGTAGGTGTAGAAGTTGGCCTTCAGGTCCGCATCCTTGGCAGCGCGGATCAGCAAGGCCAGGTCGGCGCCCCAGTTGCCGGTGATGATGGTATCGGCGCCCGAGGCCTTGATCTTGGCGATGTAGGGCGAGAAGTCCTTGACCTGGGCGATCGGATGCAAGTCGTCGCCAACAATCTTGATGTCAGGACGCTTGCGCGCCAGGTATTGCTTGGCGGCACGGCTCACCGCGTGGCCGAACGCATAATTCTGGCCGATGATGTAGACGCTCTTGATGTTCTTGTCCGGCGCCATATAGCTCGTCAGCGCTTCCATCTTCATGTCGGAGTTGGCATCGAAGCGGAAGTGCCAGAAGCTGCACTTGCTGTTGGTCATGTCCGGGTCGACTGCGGCGTAGTTCAGGTAGACCACTTCCTTGCCGGGATTGCGCTCATTGTGCTTATTGATCGCATCGAGCAAGGCCAGGCCAGCGCCCGAACCGTTGCCTTGCGTGATGTAGCGGTAGCCCTGGTCGATCACGGCTTTGAGCTGGGTCAGCGATTCCTGCGGGCTGCCCTTATTGTCGAAGCCGACTACTTCGATCTTGTGGTCGCCGGCCCATTTCTCCCTGGTGGCCAATTCGGCGGTGGTCTGGAAACTCTTGAGTTGATTCTGCCCCACTGGCGCAAATGGACCCGACAGCGGATCAATGAAAGCAATCTTGACAGTATCTGCATTGGCAGCGCCTGCGGCCAGCAGTGCAACGGAAATAGCCAATGTCATCGGGCGAATAAGTGTGCGCATGTCTCTTTATCCTTCTAGTTGGTGGTGGGTTTGTTTCCGTTGCACCCGCATTTCGGCTTCCTCTACTGGGTCGCTCGCTCAAGCTGTTGGCAGCTTGTGATCCTTGTACTGCTCGCGCAGCTTATTCTTTTGTATCTTTCCGGTCGCGCCGAGTGGCAATGCGTCGGCGAAGACGACATCGTCCGGCGTCCACCACTTGGCAATCTTGCCGTCGAAGTAGTGCAGCAATTCGTCTCGGCTGAGCTCTTGACCGGGGCGCTTGACGACCACCAGCAAGGGCCGCTCGTCCCACTTCGGATGGGCCACGCCGATGCAGGCTGCCTGCATCACGGCGGGGTGGGCCATTGCAATGTTTTCCAGGTCGATGGTGCCAATCCACTCGCCGCCGGACTTGATCACGTCCTTGCTGCGGTCGGTGATCTGCATATAGCCGTCGGGGTCGATGGTGGCCACGTCGCCGGTCGGGAACCAGCCGTCCTGCAGCACGTCGCCGCCTTCGTTCTTGAAGTAGCTGGAAATGATCCACGGCCCCTTGACCAGCAAGTGCCCATAGACCTTGCCGTCCCACGGCAACTCAAGCCCGTCGTCGTCGTCGACAATCTTCATGTCGACCCCATAGACGGCGTGGCCCTGCTTGAGCAGGATCTTGCGCTGCTCTTCCTTGGAGAGACTCAGGTGCTTGGCTTGCAGGCCGCCGGCCGTGCCGAGCGGAGACATTTCCGTCATGCCCCAGGCATGGATCACCTGCACATTGAGCTTGTCGATCAGCGTGTCCATCATCGCCGGCGGGCAGGCCGAGCCACCAATGACGGTGCGGCGGAAAGTCGAGAATTGCAGATTGTTCTGGAGCGCGTGATTGACCAGGCCCAGCCATACGGTCGGTACGCCGGCCGAGAAGGTCACCCCTTCGGCCTCGAACAGCTCATACAGCGACTTGCCGTCGAGCGCAGCACCCGGGAACACCATCTTGGCGCCGGACAGCAGCACCGAATACGGCAAGCCCCACGCATTGACGTGGAACATCGGCACTACCGGCAGCACGGTGTCGGCGGCCGAGACATTCAGGGCATTCGGCATGGCCGACGCATAAGCGTGCAGCACCGTCGAGCGGTGCGAGAACAGTGCCCCTTTCGGGTTGCCCGTCGTGCCCGAGGTGTAGCACAGTGTGGCGGCGCAGTTCTCGTCGAACAAGGGCCATTCATAGTCGGCGCTGGCTTTGGCGAGCACCTCTTCGTAGCACAGCAGCTTGGGAATTTTGGTTTCCTGCGGCATCCGGTCGGCGTCGCACATCAGCACCCAGGCCTTGACCGTCTTGCAGTGGGCAGCGACAGCTTCGATCAGCGGCAGGAAGGTCAGGTCGAACAGCAGCACCTGGTCTTCGGCATGATTGGCGATATAGGCGATCTGCTCCGGATGCAGGCGCGGATTGATGGTGTGCAGCACCGCGCCCGAGCCGGACACGGCGTAGTACGCTTCCATGTGGCGGTAGCCGTTCCATGCCAGCGTGGCGACGCGGTCGCCGATCTTGACGCCCATACCCTGCAGGGCGTTGGCCAGCTGGCAGGCGCGCTGGCGGCAGTCGCGGTAGGTGTAGCGGTGCAAGTCGCCTTCGATGCGCCGGGACACAATTTCAGTGCTCCCGTAATGCTTTGCCGCGTAGTCAATAATGCTAGAGATAAGCAACTGCTGGCCCATCATTTGACCCATCAACGGGCTCATCGGGTAAGACGCCATCTACGGTTCCGCCTTCGCAGTAAGTTAGGGAATATGCAGTTTGGAACGACCGTGCTAAATCAGTCAACGCATTTCGATGCTGCGTCGCAGCAAGGAGACAGATTGCCAAACAAAGGTGCCGCAAACCGCGTGGGCACGTAGGGTGGGCACTGCGTGCCCACGCGTTTGCCCACACCACGCGGTCTGCCCCCTACGGTAAAATCGACGTTTGCTAGTCATTTATCGCCGAAGGAACTGCCATCACTGCCGACAAGCTGGCCATCAACAACGGGTTCGCCGCCCTGCCACCATCGTTTTACACGCGCCTGATGCCAACGCCGCTGCCTGCGCCCTATCTGGTCGCGGTCAGCCCGCAGGCAGCCAGGCTGGCTGGCCTGTCGCCGATTGACTTGATGCGGGACGACTACATCGCTGTCTTCACCGGCAACAGCGTGCCGCCACGGGCGATGCCGCTGGCGGCCGTCTACTCCGGCCACCAGTTTGGCGTTTGGGCCGGCCAGCTGGGCGACGGGCGCGCCATCCTGCTCGGTGAACTCGACACGCCGGCCGGCCCGGTCGAACTGCAACTGAAAGGCGCCGGGCTGACGCCGTATTCGCGCATGGGCGACGGCCGTGCCGTGCTGCGCTCGTCGATCCGGGAATTCCTGTGCTCGGAGGCGATGGCCGCGCTCGGCATCCCGACCACCCGTGCCCTGATGGTCACCGGCTCCGACCAGGGCGTGATGCGCGAGACCGTCGAGACCTCCGCCGTCGTCACCCGCATGGCACCCAGCTTTGTCCGCTTTGGCTCCTTGGAGCATTGGTTCTACCGGGACAAGCCGGAAGAACTGCGCATCCTGGCCGACTATGTGATCGACACTTTCTACCCTGAACTGCGCAGCGCCGCCAACCCGTACCAGGCGCTGCTGGCCGACGTGACGCGCCGCACCGCGCGCCTGATCGCGCAGTGGCAGGCCGTCGGCTTCATGCATGGGGTGATGAACACCGACAATATGTCGATCCTCGGCCTGACGATCGACTACGGGCCGTTCGGCTTCATGGAAGCCTTCGACAGCCAGCACATCTGCAACCATACCGACCAGCAGGGGCGTTACTCTTATGCGAACCAGCCGCAGATCGGCCACTGGAACTGCTATGCGCTGGGCCAGGCACTATTGCCGCTGATCGGAGAGGTGGAAGACGCCCAGCAAGCGCTCGGCGTCTACCAGGAAGAATTCAGCACCAGCATCGATGCCCTGCTGCATGCCAAACTCGGCCTGGCCAGCGTCGAAGCGGACGACCGCGCCCTGCTCGACGCGATGTTCTCGCTGATGCAGGCCAATCATGTCGACTTCACCCAGTTCTTCCGCAAGCTTGGCGCGCTGCAGGTCGAAGCGCCGCAGCACGACGCGCCGGTCCGCGACCTGTTCATCGACCTGCCCGCGTTCGACGCGTGGGCCGGGCAATACCGCCAGCGCCTGCGCCAGGAATCGAGCTTTGACGCCGCACGCAAACTTGCGATGGACAAGGTCAACCCCAAATATGTGCTGCGCAACTATCTGGCCCAAGTCGCCATTGAAAAAGCACAGAACAAGGACTACACCGAAATCAGCACCCTGCTGACAGTTTTAAGCAATCCATTCGACGAACAGCCCGAGCATGAACGCTATGCCGCCTTGCCGCCGGACTGGGCAAGCCATCTCGAAGTGAGCTGTTCTTCCTGAAAGAAGCCGATGACCGACAAAGTAATCAAGACCGACGAGCAGTGGCGCGCCATGCTCGACCCGATGCAATACCAGGTGACCCGCCATGCCGCCACCGAACGCGCGTTCACTGGCCAGTACTGGGATCACCACGAGCACGGTATTTACACCTGCGTCTGCTGCAATACGCCATTGTTTGCATCAAGCGCCAAGTTTGACTCTGGCTGCGGCTGGCCCAGCTATTTCAAGGCGCTTGATCCGGACAAAGTGAGCGAGATTGTTGACCGCAGCCATGGTATGCTGCGCACCGAAATCATTTGCGCCGTATGCGACGCCCACCTGGGACATGTTTTCCCGGACGGCCCGCCCCCGACCGGCCTGCGATACTGTATCAATTCGGCGTCGCTGCGCTTCGATCCAAAGCCTTAACGATTAAATATGAAACTTCTGTTCGACTTCTTCCCGCTGATCCTGTTCTTCGTCATGTACAAATGGGGCGTGGGAAGTCCTGAAGCTGCGCAAGCGCTGGCCAGCCAGTACCTGAGTGGCCTGGTGTCGGGCGGCGTCGTGCCAAAGGACCAGGCCGCGCTGATGCTGGCGACCATGGTGGCCATCGTCGGCACCTTCACCCAGATCCTCTACCTGGTGGCGCGCCGCCGCAAGGTGGACGGCATGCTGTGGCTGTCGCTGGTGGTGGTGGCCGTGTTCGGCGGCGCCGGCATCTTCTTCCACGACGAAGCGTTTATCAAGTGGAAACCGACCATCCTGTACTGGTGTTTCAGCCTGGCGCTGGCCATTGGCTGGGTGTTTTTCAAGAAGAACGGCATCCGCGTGGTCCTGGAGGCGCAGGTCAAGCTGCCGGAGATCATCTGGTCACGCCTGCTGCTGGGCTGGATTCTGTTCTACCTGGCCATGGGGATCATCAACCTGGTGGTCGCCTTTGTCGTCTATAAGACCGACCTGAATGCCTGGGTCAACTTCAAGTTCTATGGCGCGACTGGCCTGATGCTGGCATTTATTATCGGTCAGACAATTGTCATGGCCAAATACATGCAGGAAGACAGCAATGAACAATCCTGATACCCGCCTCGAGCGCATCCGAACCCGCCTGACCGAGACTCTTACCCCTGAGCAACTTGAGTTAGGCGACGATTCCGAGCTGCACGCCGGCCACGCCGGGGCGGCCTCCGGCGGCGGCCATTATCGGGTGCGCATCGTCTCGCACCGGTTTGAGGGGCTCAAACTCGTCATGCGACATCGACTCGTGTATGATTCTGTCCACGATATGATGCACGCTGAAATCCATGCGCTCGCCATCACCGCTTTGGCACCGTCCGAAGTGTGAGGCGAACATGTCTTTCAGGGAATCTTAAGAAACCGGCTTGACAATCGAACCGCAGAAACAAGACCCCACCGCATTCGCCTTCGTAACCACAACAACTTCCCGAATACAGGAATACATAATGACTTTTAAGCCAGCCCGCTTGCTGTTAGCACTTATCGCCCTCGCCGCGTCGCCGGCCTTCGCGCAAAACGTTGCCGTCGTCAATGGTAAAGCCATTCCATCGTCACGTGCAGAAGCCGTCGTCAAGCAGGTTGTGGCACAAGGCCGTCCGGATTCGAAAGAATTGCGTGAGCTGGTCAAGAAAGACCTGATCGCCCGCGAAGTGATGATGCAGGAAGCCACCAAGCAGGGTTACGACAAGAAAGACGACGTCAAGACCCAGATCGCCAATGCACGCCAGGCCATCATGCTCAACGCCATGGTAGAAGACTACCTGAAGAAGAGCCCGGTAACGGACGCCGCCATCAAGGCCGAATACGACCGTTATAAGGCAGCGGCATCGAACGAGAAGGAATACCACGTTCGGCACATCCTGCTGGAAACGGAAGCGGCTGCCAAGGACGTCATCGCCAAGCTGAAAGCTGGCGCCAAGTTCGAAGACCTGGCCAAGAATTCGAAAGACCAGGGCACGGCAGCGACCGGCGGCGACCTCGACTGGCACCCGGCTGGCGACTTCCCTAAAGTCTTCAGCGACGCCTTCGTCGCCCTGCAAAAAGGCGCCGTGACCGAGAACGCCGTGCAAACGCCGAACGGCTTCCACGTCATCAAGCTCGACGATTCGCGCCCAGTGACCGTTCCAGCGATGGAAGAAGTCAAGCCGCAGATCGCCAAGGCACTGCAAGAGCAAAAGATCCGCGCTTACCAGGATGAACTGGTCAAGAAAGCCAAAGTCGAGTAATCGAATCGCTGTCCCCGCCGGCGCCCTCAGGGGCGCCGGTTTTCATTGATCACTATAGGAAGTCATGAAGATGTTGAAGCCAGCTCACCTGCTGTTAGCCTTGATCGCCTTCGCCACCGCTCCGGCCTTCGCTGCGGACAAGGCAACAGACAGCGTTGCCACCGTCAATGGCAAAGCAATCCCCAAAGCAAAAGTTGACCAACTGGTCAAGCAAGCCACAGCACAGGGCAACACTACCGATGCGACCAGGCTGCGCGAACTGGCCAAGCAGGAACTGATCATGCGCGAAGTGCTGATCCAGGAAGCGGACAAGCAGGGCTTCGCGCTGCGTCCTGAAATCAAGGCCGAGATCGAAACGACCCGCCAGAACGTCGTCATCAATGCGATGTTTGCCGACTTCGTCAAGAAGAACCCGGTCGGTGACGCCGAGATCAAATCCGAGTACGACAAGTACAAGGCACAGGTCGACGCATCGGGCGCCAAGGAAGTCCACGCCCGCCACATCCTCGTTGCGACCGAAGACGAAGCGAAAGCGCTGATCGTCAAGCTCAAGGGCGGCGCCAAGTTCGAAGAACTGGCCAAGGCGTCGAAAGACACGGGCTCGGCAGCCAATGGCGGCGACCTCGGTTTTGCCAATCCCAACAAATACGTCAAGCCATTTGCTGACGCATTGAACGCGATGAAAAAAGGCGACCTGTCGGAAACCCCGGTCAAGAGCGAGTTCGGCTTCCACGTGATCCGCGTTGAAGACACCCGCGCCGTGACGGTACCGCCGCTGGAGCAAGTTAAGGCCCAGGTGGCCGAACAGCTACGCCAGCGTAAGCTGCAGGCCTTCCGCGAAGATCTGATCAAGAAAGCCAAAATCCAGTAATCGATACAGCTGGGGTGGGCAAATGAAGCGCTCTTCGGAGCGCTTTTTTTGTTGCGAAGTCTCCGCTCGGGCCCTGTCTCCGGATCGGACAGCAAAGTTCCCCGCTCTTCATCTCAGTATTGGCCCGATTCACACCATTGCGAGCATGTTTAGTTCCTCAAAGCCATTTTCAAACGGCCGCTTGCGCCTGCGGTTTGCAGCCTGCGGCATGGCAAACCAAAGGTTGACATTAAATCAATCTGTAGGCAGGCTGAAGTATTGAACTACCACGCTGCAATCGGCCAGAAGCTGCCGTTGCAAACATGTAGGGTGGGCACTGCGTGCCCACGCGGAAGCTGCCGTTGCATACCTGTAGGGTGGGCACTGCGTGCCCACGCGGAAGCTGCCGTTGCATACC
>CBDDRJ010000061.1:0-56926 GCA_965233055.1 uncultured bacterium | reverse complement strand
CCCTACGTTGCTATGCTGTTCGACGCGTGGGCACGCAGTGCCCACCCTACGGCATATGCTACGTAGGGTGGGCGGGACCGCCGAGGGCTGCGTGCCCACGCGTTCTACATCTGCTTGAACAAATGGGCATAGCCGTAGGGTGGGCACTGCGTGCCCACGCGGTTCTACATCTGCTTGAACAAATGGGCATAGAGCGGGCTGACGCGCAGCTGCTCCTGCCTCCCCCTCAGGTTCAAGGACAGTTTGCCCGCTTCGTCGCGCACGGCGCTGAGCACGCACTGCGAATTGACGATGGTGCCGCGATGGACCTGCCAGAACTGCCTGTCGTCCAACTGCGGCAGCAATTCCTTCAGGCTGGTGCGGATCAACGCCTCGCCGTCCCTGGTCACGACATTGACGTATTTGTCGGTCGCCTCGAAATACACCACATCGGCAATCGGAATCATCCGCACCTGGTTGCCCACCAGCGCGCGGATCAATGTCAGGCGCTCCGTCTCCGCTGCAGCCGGCATCAACGCCCGCATCTGTTCAAGCATGCGCGCCAGGTCGGCACCCTCATCCTTTTTCTGCAGGCGCAGCTGCAAGCGCTCCACCGTCTTGGCCAGGCGCGCGTCATTGACCGGCTTGGTCACGTAGTCGGCCGCCGCATGCTCGAACGCGTCGAGCGCATAGTCCCCATAAGCGGTCACGAACACGATCTGCGGGAATGGCGCACCCTGCCAGTACTCGGCCAGTTCCTCCGCCACCTCCAGCCCGGTCTTGCCCGGCATTTTGATATCCAGGAACAGCATATCGGGCTTCAGTGCCAGCGCCTTCTCCAGCGCATCGACACCGTTGGGGCAGGTCGCAACAATCTGCAGCCCGGGCCACAGGCGCTGCAGCGACTGCGCCAGCGTGGCGGCAAGAATAGGTTCGTCTTCAGCGATCAGCGCGCGCAAGGTCATGGCAATACCAGAGGTAGAGTGAGTTCGGCATGGGCGCCGCCGCCGGCACTGGCCTCGAGAGTCAGGCTGGCCCGGTCGCCATGGATGGCATTGAGCCGGCTGCGCGTATTGGCCAGGCCGAGATGGGTGCCGGCTTTGGCAGACGGCGTCCCCAGTCCCAGCCCGTCGTCACGCACGCTGACGTGCAGTTTGCCGTCGCGCGCCGCGGCGCTGACCACGATGTGGCCGCCTTCGATCTTTGGTTCGAGGCCGTGCGTGATGGCGTTCTCGATCAAGGGCTGCAGCAGCATCGGCGGAATGTGCGCGCCGCGCAGCTCCGCCGGCAGTTCGAGCGCGAAGGCGAGGCGCTCGCCCATACGCACCGACATCAGGCCAAGGTAGGCCTCCATCAGCGCGAATTCCTGTGCCAGCGTGGTCACTTCCGCCCGCGAGGAGCTGAGCGTGGCACGCAGGTAGACAATCAGCTGGTCCAGCATCTGCTGGGCCCGCGCCGGATCGAGCGCGATCAATCCCTGCAGATTGGCCAGGGTGTTGAACAGCATATGCGGTTCGATCTGCGCCTGCAGAAGCTGCAACTGGGCCTGCAGGGCCTGGCGTGCAACCGCTTCGGCTCGCGCTGCCTCGCGGGCGGCACTGGCTTCCGCGTTGATCAGCCTTTCCCGATTGGTAAACAAGATGGTCGCAATGATGATTGCCATCAAAGTAAACATCAGCATCCCGGACGACCAATTTGCAAACACTTCCGAGATCGATCGCACACGCCAACCTAGCAATAATGCGGCCAAGGTATTGCCTAAGAAATGTGCCACTGGCACAGCAATGGTAATGATGGCGATCATCTTGGGCCAGCTCGGTCGTTTGGTCTCGCCCCACATCAGCAAGCGCCCACCATCGATGACGATAAAGGCGACGCTACCAATGCACAGCGACCCCACCAAATTGGTCAAGAACCGCCCATTCGATAGCAGGAAGGTAATGATCAGGGCGATGCCAATATTGAACGTGGTCGCAAAGATGAAATCCGAACCAAATCGCTTCCATGGGAAGGTCGGGCGCAGCGCTACGGAGGGAGTGTCAGTTGGCATCATGGTTTCTGCTGAGTTTGGCGCAAGTGTATCAGGCGCAGTGGCAAGCGCAACTTTGGGGCCTGGCTGCGATCCAACCGATGGCGCGATGGCGCGCCATTTCTAGGGAGGACACACTATGCTGCAAGCAAATGAAATTGAACAAAGATTCCAGCGGATTTCGGAGGCGATCGGCCAGGCATCCAAGGCGGTCGGCGACGGCAGGATGTCGCCCGACCTGAAGGATTGCATCGACAAACTCGACCGCCAGTCCGGCGCTGCGCGCGTCGTCCTGCAATCGCACGACGACGAACGCATCCGCGACTGTGTCGACGACCTCGAAATGCTGGGCGACGAAGCCAAGCGCGCTGTGGGCGCCGACATGCAGGCGACGCCGCAGCTGAAGGAAGCGGTCACCCGCGTGCACGACGAACTGTCCGATCTCAAGCATCAGTTGCACTAGTGGACCGTAGCAGAGGAATGCGGAGTGAAGGACGTGCCGGCATTTGCAGGGCAAGGCGCAATGCGCAGCGATAGTACCTACTATCGCGAGCATTTGTAGCGCAGGTGAAGCTGGGAATTGGCGTGGCACTGCCACGCCCCAGCGTAACGGTTCGCCCTTGCAAGGGCGGACTCCTCCCAGGCGACTTGCCGGCGCGGCAGGCACTCTGCATTTCACTGTTACGTTTCACTAGTACGCGTGGTTGACCGAGAGGACGGCCAGGCGCCTGACCGGCGAAGCGCGGGCCATGGAGTTGGCGTTGCCGCCAAAGCTGCGCAGGCTTGCGCTGATACTCCATGGGCCGCGCTTCCAGTCAAATGCCAGGCTGGAGACGCGGCCGCCGTCCTCCGGCATCCACAGCACGTCGGCGGACAGCTCGGCATCGTCCCAGTTCTGCGCAGCGCGCAGCAGCACGTTGCGCTGGCGCAGGCTGGCGCCAGTCCGGTCCAGCCACGCCTCGGCCAGCACCGACAATTTGCTTTCTGTGGTCCAGGTCATGCCCGCCATGGCCTTGCCGCCGCCATCGAATGACTGCCAGCGTGGCGTTGCGGCCGACGCCGCCATACCTGCCGGGAGCCTGCCTGTGGGCGCGGCGCTGATCCATTTGTCGTGCCTTTGCTGGAACAGCACAGAAGCATGCATTTCCAACGCCTCGCCTTCGACCTGCGAGAAGGCGACGCCGCCCTCGATGCCGTTGCGGTCCGACAGGCGCAGCACCACATACTCATCGCGCGCCGACTCGGCATTGCGCCGGTACAGGCGCAGCGCCAAGGCACCGTCGTCGCGCGGCTGCTCGGCTTTGCGACGGCCAGGATTGCTCAACACGACGGTCAGCGCGCGGGAAGCGTCGAACACTTCCACCGCCAGCAGCGGCACCCCTTCCAGCGCCGGCGCATTGATGGCGCGCCGGTCCTGCTGCTGCACGACGTCGAGCGGCCGGAACGCATAACCGACATCCCAGCTCAGCACCTTCTTCCCCGCCGTGACAAAGCCGGCGCCCAGGGCACGGTCGAACGACAATTCGTTCAGCACGGTGCTGGTGCCGTCATCGCTTTCATCGCGGGCCGACAGGACTGCGCGGACGGTCGACTCCAGTGGCCCGGCAAACTGCCCCCTGGCGTCGACGGAGAGTATGCGGCGGGAGCTGTCGCGCAGCCCGAACGGGTTGCCTGCTGCCGCCTGGCGTGACTCGACCTGCGCACGAAGGTTGGCACTGAGTGCTTCCTGCGCCTGTGCCGGAAGGGCCGAAGCCATACCCAGCACAAGGCCCAGGACGGATGCATGGCGTTTCATGGCGCGACGTCGCCGCGTTGCATGAACATTGGATTGAACAGCTCATCACCCAAGTGGCGCGGCTTCGATGCCAGGATGTTGATCACGGTCTCGCGCTTGCTTTGCACTTCGTCGATCAGAACCATGCGCGTCACCGTCATGCGACCGTCGCGCTGCTCGACCACATAGCGCGCCTGCTTCAACTTGCGATTGGATGCGGCGAACAGGTCGGCATGCACCGGCCGGTAGTCGCGTTTGGCCACGTGCAGCACCATGCGCTGGTAGCTCAGCGACTTGCGCCTGGCTTCGAGCGCCAGTTCCAGGCACAGCACGCCGTCGACCTCGACTTCGCGCACGACGTTGCCCTGGTAGTCACCCGACCAGGTCATAGTGGCGATGTCGCCGGTGGATGCATCGCCCAGCAGCTTTTGCAGCGGCGTGATGCGGATCGGGCGCGAGCTACCGGGCAGCAGCATCCAGAAATCGTCACCGACCATCAGCACCTTCTGGCCCACTTCGCCCGGCGACCGGAACAACACCAGCGACTTGCCGCCTGCCTTGGTCAGCACCTGATAGCGCTTCTCCTTATCGGGCTTGCCGTCCTTGAAGGTCTGCACCAGGGTGTCGGTCTGGGCCGAACTCTCCTGCATGCGGAAGGCATCGGCCTTCTTCAGAATCGCTTCAACCTCGCCGGCTGCCGCACTGACAACGACGCCGATCATCACGGCGCACAGGGTAATTTGCTTAAACATGGGCCAGGGCCTCCACGACGTTGTGATGGGCGGCACCTCGGCTGACAAACAGCGAAGCGAAGGCCGACAGGCTTGCCACTACCAGCGCTGCCACCGCATACATCGGCAGCGACACGGCAACGACCAGCGGGTAGCCGGTGGTGCGGCCGGGTGGTGGCGGCATTTGCACGTCGAATTTCAGCAGGGCCAGGGCCACGCCGGCCGCGAGCAGCATGCCGGCGATGGCGCCGGCACTGCCCAGCACCAGGCCTTCGAGCGTGAACAGGCGCATGACTTCACCCGGCGTCGTGCCCATGGCGCGCAAGGTGCCGATTTCGCGGGTGCGTTCGAGCACCGCCATCGCCAGCGTATTGGTCACTGCAAACAGCACGATCACCAGCACGATCACGCCCAGGAAGCCGAAGATGCGGTCATACAGGCTCTTGACGCTCTGGTAGAACATGGCCTGCTCCAGCCAGGTGCGCACTTCGACGGTACTGCCCATCGTCTGCATCAGCTCCGCCTTGGTGGCGTCGGTGGCTGCGATGTCGTCCAGGTAGACCGACAGGAAGGACACCTTCCTGGTCACCAGCAACGCCTGCGCGGTGTCCAGATCGACCATGGCCAGGCGTTTGTCGACATCGGCGATGCCAGTGCTGACGACGCCCGCCACCGTTACATCGATCGCGTTCAGGCTGCCGCTGGTGGTGGTCGACATCAGCGTCAGCGAAGTGCCTGGCTTGGCGTTCAGTATCTGGGCCAGTCCTTTGCCGAGCAGGACGCCAGGGCCGCTGCCGGGGCGCTTCACATCCAGCGAAGTGCCCGACACCTGCGACATGAACGGGCCTTTGACGACGAACTCCTGAGTCGCATCGACGCCGGAGCCGAGGAAGATCTCGGCCTTGTCGCCATTGCTGATCAGACCGGAGAACTGCAGGCGTGGCAGCACGCGCATCACCGCCGGCAGCGCCAGCAGCCTGGCCTTGAGCGCCTCGGGTTCCTTGATGCCGGTTTCAAGCGGCACATTGTCCATGTCCTTGAAGTGGCCGGGGGCGGCAACGACCAGATGGCCGGTGTCGCGCGCGCTGGCCTGGGCCAGCGACTGGTAAGTGTACAGCGCGAAACCGCCGCCCAGCAGCACGCTGGCGGTGCCCAGCGCGGTAATGGCCAGCGTGACGAGCGAGCGGCGCCGGTTACGGCCCGTATTCTTGATTGCCATCGACAGCCATTTGAACTTAGAAAACATGGCTGCCTCCTGCAAGGACGCCGTCATCAAGCACCAGGGCACGGTCGCAATGGTCGATCATGCGGTCGTCGTGAGTGGCGATCAGGAAAGTCGTGCCTTCCTGGTGAGCGAGCGTTTTCATCAGGTCGACTATCTGGGTGGCAGTGGCAGAATCAAGGTTGGCGGTCGGTTCGTCCGCGATCACCATGCGGGGGTTCTTGACGATGGCGCGGGCAATTGCCACGCGCTGGCGCTGGCCGCCCGACAGCTGGTCCGGCCGGTGCGGGCCAAAGCCGTCCAGCCCGACCTGGGCCAGTGCGCGCTTGACCCGCTGGCGGCGTTCGGCTGGCGCCACGCCCAGCAGGTAAAGGGGGAAATCGACATTGTCGTAGGCGTTCATCACCGGCACCAGGTTAAAGCTCTGGAACACGAAGCCGATGGTCTGGCGCCGCAGCGCCGTCTTGCGCGCTTCGTCGAAGGCCCGCAGCGGCACGCCTTCGTAGCGCAGCTCGCCCCGGTCGAACTGGTCGAGCAGGCCGCAGATATTGAGCAGGGTGCTCTTGCCGCTGCCGGAAGGTCCGGTGACGGCAGTGATTTCGCCACGTTCGATGGTCAGGTCAACGCTGGTCAGCGCGTTGATCGTATTGCCACCGAGCGTGAACGAGCGCGAAACACCGCGCAGCGTCATCAGGCTCTCGGCTCGGGCGTTCATTTTGCTTGACCCCTGACGCGGGCTTCGGCCTGCTTGGCCAGTGCCAGCATGCGCTCGCGCACTGGTGGCGGGCAGTGCTGGAACAGCGGCGAAGCAATGGCGGCGTCGATGGCGCGTTTGCCAATCGGGGCGCGGTGCATGAAGTCGGGCAGCTGCAGCAGGGTCTCGGCGGCCACCATCCGGATCTCCATGCTTTCGGGGACACCGCCGAACAGGGCCTCGTCATGGGCCGGGGTCAGCTGGTTCAGGGCCTTCTCGATGGCATTGGCGCCCTTCTCGGCCAGCGTCATTTTGTTCCAGGGCATCATGGCGTCGCGGGCCTGCACAGCGATGCCTGCGCCTTCATAGGCCTTTAGCAGCGGGTGACCCGGCATCGCAGCGCCCATGGCGCGGAACGCTTCGACCGACACGTCGAGCGCCTTGCTGTCGCCCTTGGTACCGGCGATGAACTGCTGAATCGCCTGGGAATAGCCGGCCGGGGCGACTTCCTGCGGGGCGGCGCTGGCGTAAGTTGCGGCGGTGGCCAGGATCAGGGTCAGGATGGTGCGGTTAAAACGTTTCATGGTGAGCCTCGTGGTGGGTGATCGGTAGCGAGAGGCTAACCGGGCATGCCAAGGCCAATCCACGTGGTTGCGACGAAACGGGGCAGGATGGCGGCCAAACCATGCCGGGCTGGCGCCAAACCGGGGGCAAAACCGCGCCCCGCCAGGCAGTGGAATCGTTCCCCCTGCATCTCTATAACCTTTCGTGATGCAATGCGCGCATCTTTTCATGATGGTGCGGTCGTCGAGCGCCCTCCCTTTGGCGTTACACTAAAGTCGAACGTGCCAAGGAGTCCGCCGATACAGGGGCGGACCGCTTCACGAGCGCGTGGCGATGCCACACGAATTCCTCGTTTTGCCACTAAAGTCGAACGTGCCAGGGAGTCCGGCCATGCAGGGGCGGGCCGCTTCACGAGCGCGTGGCGATACCACACGAATTCCTCGTTTCGCCACTAAAGCCGAACGTGCCAGGGAGTCCGCCCCTGCATGGGCGGACCGCTTCACGAGCGCGTGGCAATGCCACACGAATTCCTCGTTTCGCCACTAAGATTCAGCAGTCCCGCCTTATGGACCCGGTCCGCACCAGAATGAGTGATTGAAAATGAATGCAGTGATCAATGGTTTCAAAGCAGATTCAAGCGACAACTCGCCGCTCTATATCCAGGTCGCGCGCAAACTGAGCCAGGACGTGCGCGACGGGCGCTACCAGGTCGACCAGGCCCTGCCGTCGGAACGCTTGCTGTCCGAATTGCTCGATGTGTCGCGCGTGACCGCCCGCAAGGCGATCGACCAGCTGGTCGACCAGGGCCTGGTGGTGCGCAAGCGCGGCTCGGGCAATTACGTGGCGCCGCGCATCGAACAGCCGCTGTCGAACCTGTCGAGCTTTTCGGAACAGCTGCAGCAGCGCGGCTACCGTCCCGGCTCGCAGTGGCTCAACCGCTCGCTGGTGCTGGCCACGGCCGACGAGCAGCTGAGCCTGGGCCTGTCGCCTGACACCCGGGTGGCCCGCCTGGAACGGCTGCGCCTGGCAGACGATATCGTGATGGCCTATGAAGTGAGCGTGATTCCGGCCAGCCTGCTGCCCAAGCCCGACGACGTCGGCGCGTCGCTGTATGAACACCTGGACAAGACCGGCCACATGCCGGTACGTGCGCTGCAGCACATCCGCGCCAGGAACGCCGACGAGATCCTGGCCATGCAGCTCGGCGTGCCGGCCGGGCAGGCGGTGCTATACATCACGCGCGTCGGCTACGTCGAATCGGGCCAGGCCGTCGAGCTGACCCACTCCTATTGCCTCAGCGAGCACTACGATTTTGTCGCCGAGATGCGGCGCGCCGCATAACTTTTCGGAATGACAACTGCCAATCCTTTCATGCGACGGGCATGAGCTTTGGTATTACACTGGTCTCATCGAACTCAAGTGCAGATGGACATGCTCAATACCGAAACGCCCAGCCAGAAACACCAGAACCTGGACCTGTATCCGGTAGACCAGCTGGTCAGCGCGCTGGTTGCCGACCAGCTTTATGCGGTTGCCGCCGTCCGCGCTGCCGAGCCGGCCATTGCCGCCGCCGTCAGCGCTGCGGTGCCGCGCATCGAAGCGGGCGGGCGCCTGATCTATGTCGGCGCCGGCACGTCGGGCCGCCTTGGCGTGCTCGACAGTGTCGAACTCTACCCAACCTTTTCCTGGCCGCATGAACGCGCCCTCGCCCTGCTGGCCGGCGGCATCGACGCCATGTTCGTCGCCGTCGAAGGGGCCGAAGACGATGCCGTCCAGGGCGCCGCCGACCTGGACCGGCTCGATGCCGGCCCCAGCGACGTGGTGCTGCTGCTGGCCGCCTCGGGCGTGACCCCGTATGTGATGGGCGCGCTGCACGCTGCGCGCAAGCGGGGTGCACTGACGATCGGCTTTGCCAACAACCCCGCCACCCCGCTGGTGCTCGAAGCGGAAATTGGCGTCACCCTCGACACCGGCAATGAAGTCATTTCCGGCAGCACCCGCCTGAAGGCTGGCACCTCGCAAAAAATCGCGCTGAACACCTTCTCCAGCGCGCTGATGGTGCGCCTGAACAAGGTCTACGGCAACCTGATGGTCGACCTCAAACCCACCAACGCCAAGCTGGTCAAGCGTGCAGTCAGCCTGACCATGCTCGCCAGCGGGGCCGACGAAGAGGCGGCGCGCGCCGCCCTGGCCCAGTGCGATTTCCACGTCAAGGTGGCGGTCGTGGCCCTGTCAAGAAACACCGGTATCAACCAGGCCAGGTCCTTGCTCGACGCCGCGCAAGGCAGCGTGCGGCGGGCACTCGCTGCCTAGGCCGCGGGGAAGCTGACGTGCAGGCACCACTGGAGCGATCAAGTGCCCTCGACGCGTTTCGCGGATTCACCATCGCCGCCATGGTGCTGGTCAATAATCCCGGCGACTGGGGCAATCTGTATCCGCAGCTTGCGCATGCCCGCTGGCATGGCTGGACCTTTACCGACACTATCTTCCCGTTCTTCCTGTTCATCGGCGGCGTGGCGATGGCGCTGTCGCTTGGACGGCTGGCCGAAGGCGGCGCCGACCAGCCTGCCCTGCTGCGCAAGCTGGCCAAACGCGCCGCACTGATCTTCCTGATCGGCCTGGCGCTGAACTTGATACCCAACTTTAGCTTCAGTACCGTGCGCATCCCCGGCGTGCTGCAACGCATCGCCGTGTGCACGCTGCTGGCCGCGCCGATCGTCGTCTATGCGACGTGGCGGGCCCAACTGGTGTGGGTCGCCGCCCTGCTCACCCTGTACAGCGCCGTCATGCTGTGCTTCCCCGTGCCCGGCATCGGCGCCGGCGTGCTCGAACCGGGCCGCGACGCGGGCGCCTACTTCGACCGCCTGCTGCTGGGCAGCCACCTGTGGGTGCAGTCCAGGAGCTGGGACCCGGAAGGCCTGCTGAGCACGGTCCCGGCCCTGTGCAGCCTGCTGATCGGTGTGCTGGCCGGGCGCATCCTGTTGCTGCCCATCGCCCGCAGCGAGCAAGTGGTCTGGCTCGTGTTCGGCGGCCTCGGCCTGCTGTGGCTCGGTGCGATCTTCGACGCCATCCTGATGCCGATCAATAAGAGCCTGTGGACGCCGTCGTTCTGCCTGCTGATGAGCGGCTGGGGCATGATCGTCTTTTCCGTTTTCTACTGGCTGCTCGACGTCAATCCGTATGCGCCATTGCGCGCCGCGGCGGCGCGCTGGGCCAAGCCTTTCACGATCTACGGCATGAACGCCCTGTTCATTTTTGCGTTCTCTGGCATGGTCGCCAAGTTGCTCGGTTTTATCAAATTCGACCAGCCAGACGGCAGCAGGATGTCGCTCGGCCGCAGCCTGTACGCGCCGATCAAGGCGCTCGCACTGGGGCCAGTCAATACGTCGCTGCTGTACGCGCTGCTGTTTAACGCCGCCATGTTCTGCGTCGCCTACTGCATGTGGCGCAAGAAATGGTTTGTCAAGGTGTAGCCTCAGTCAGGATCGGAGAACGGGTTTGAAACCAACAATTAGAGATCGGGCGCTGCAGCTGGCGACAGCGTCGATCGCCATCGTACTGGCCGGCATCCTGAGTGGCTGCGCCATTTTCGCCCCGTCGGGTCCGCCACCGGCGCCGCGCGAGTTCCGTTCGGCCTGGGTGGCGACGGTCGCCAATATCGACTGGCCAAGCAAGGGCAACACCGATTCAGCAAAGCAGCAGGCCGAGGCGATCGCCATCCTCGACCGCGCCAGGGCGATGAACCTGAACGCCATCGTGCTGCAGGTACGCCCGAGCGCCGACGCGATCTATCCGTCCAGGCTCGAGCCGTGGTCCGAATACCTGAGCGGCCAGCAGGGCAAGGCGCCGGTGCCGTTTTATGACCCGCTGCAGTTCTGGATCACCGAGGCCCATGCCCGCGGCCTTGAACTGCATGCCTGGTTCAATCCCTACCGCGCGCGCCATTCGTCGGCCAAGTCGCCCAACGCGCCGGACCACATCTCCAGCACCATCCCGCACGCCGTCAAGACCTACGGCAGCTTCGAGTGGATGGACCCGGGCGAAGAGCAGGCATCGCGCCAGACCCTCGCCGTCATCCTCGACGTCGTCAGGCGCTACGACATCGACGGCGTCCACCTGGACGATTACTTCTATCCGTATCCGATCGAAGCGGCATCAACGCTGGCGCCCGGTGTCGCCGCGCTCGATGGCGCGCCGCCCGCGATGGCCGAACTGGACTTCCCCGACCAGCCGGCGTGGCAGCGCTATGTCGATGGCGGCGGCAAACTCGCGCGCGCCGACTGGCGGCGCAATAACGTCAATACCCTGATCGAAGCGATGTCCAAGGCCATCCACCAGGAAAAGAGCTGGGTGCGCTTTGGCATCAGCCCGTTCGGCATCGCCAAGCCGGAGCGCCGCCCCGCCACCATCGCGGGCTTCAGCCAGTACGACAAACTGTACGCCGATGCCGAGCTGTGGCTCGAAAAAGGCTGGGTCGACTACTTCGTGCCCCAGCTGTACTGGCCGATCAGCCAGACGCCGCAAGCCTACGACGTGCTGCTCGATTACTGGCTTGCACAAAATACGATGAAGCGCCATCTGTGGCCTGGCCTGTTCACCAGCCGCATCGGCGCGCCGGCCCGCGCCTACGCGCCGGCCGAAGTGCTTGCGCAGATCAAGGTGACGCAGGCGCGCCCCGGCGCGACAGGCCACATCCATTTCAGCATGGCGGCGCTGATGGAAAACCGCGACGGGATCGCCGACCAGCTCAAGGCCGGCCCCTATGCGGGTGCGGCGCTGGTGCCGGCCACGCCGTGGCTCGGGGCGCAGGCGCCGCCGGCACCGAAGGCTGGCGCGACGCGCGGCGCCGCCGGATTCACCCTGAGCCTGACGCCGGCCGACCCGGCATCGACGGTGGCGATCTGGACCCGCTACAAAGGGCATTGGCGCTTCGCCGTCGCCCCTGGCGCAACGGCCAGCTGGAGCGTGCCCGACGATGCCAGTGCAGGACCAGCAACGGCCGTCGTGGTCAGCGCCGTCGACCGGCTCGGCAACGAGAGTGCGCGGGTCGCGGTGCAACTGCCTTCTTCCTGACGCCGCCAATGACTCCATTGATGGACTCTCAAGTGACGCTCGGCCTCGGCATCGATGCCGGCGGCACGCAGACCCGCTGGGCCCTGTCCTTTCCCAGCGGCGCCGTGGTCGCCGAGGGTCATGTTGCAGGCCTGTCCGGCCTGCAGATGCACAGCGGCTCCGGACGCGAGGCGGTGCAGGCGACCATCGCAGCGCTGACGAAAGACGTGCTAGCCCATGGCCGGCCGGGCCGCGTGCGCGCCGGCGTCACCGGCTTCGGCGGGGCCGGCAGCCAGCAGATTGCCGGCTGGCTGGCCGCGCTGCTGGCAGTGCCGGCGCCGGCCGTGGTGGTGTCGAGCGATATCGAGATCGCTTATCTCGACAGTTTCGAGCCGGGCCAGGGCTACCTGGTCTACGCCGGCACCGGTTCAATTGCCGCCTTCATCGACGCCGATGGCCGGTTCCACCGCGCCGGCGGCCACGGCGGCGTGCTCGACGATGGCGGTGGCGGCTTCTGGATTGCGCGCGAAGCGCTGCGCCATATCTGGCGCGCTGAGGACGAGGCGCCCGGGGGCTGGAAAGACTCGCCGCTCGCCTGCGCCGTGTTCGGGCATATCGGCGGCAGCGACTGGGCCATGTCGCGCCAGTTCATCTATACGCAGGAGCGCGGCGATGTCGGCAAGCTGTCGATGGTGGTGGCCGCCTGCGCCCTCCAAGACCCGGTCGCGGCTACGATCCTGGCAGGCGCCGGGCAGGAACTGGCCCGCCTGGCCCGCGCGCTGCTTGGCCGTTTCGGCGAGCGCCCGGTGGTGCTGTCGGGCCGCGTGGCCGAGTTGCATCCTTTGATTTTTGCATCGATGCGGGCGGCGTTGCCGCCCTGCGCAGGCCTGATCCAGTCGACCGGCCACGCGCACATTGCCGCCGCCCGCATCGCCGCCAGAGCCCCGGCCTAGGAGCCTGCGCGGCAGAAGCTCGCCGGCCCAAACAGGTGGAGAAAAGTCCCACTTCGCCCCCATTTCTCGGGCTGTAGCTACGACTACAGCCCTCAAAAGTGGTGACGAACTGGTTTCTTTTCCCACCCGTTTGGTCTCGACTCCTTTTGCCGCGCAGGCTCCTAGCGCCAAAGTTGCAAATTAGATACAGTGCCTGCAATTATTCGGTCCCCGCAAGCGGCGCGCCGTACTGATAAAGCCCTGCCAACGCTCGCCCATTCCCTGAGGTTATGGTTTTTAGACCTAATTTCATTGGCTTGCTATAAATGGCCCGAGTATTCTCAAAAATACATCCCTTGAGGCCATGGTGTTTTAAGGATAGATTGTCGAACGATATTACCAATACCATAACAGCAAGGGAGAGCATGCATGAAGATGAAACACCTGGCACATTTGCTGGCAATGATCGGTGTCGCGGTGCCGGCAATTGCCCAAGTAGCAACGCCAGCACCCCTGCAGCGGGTCGAGATTACCGGCAGTAGCATCAAGCGCATCGCCAAGGAAGGCGCGCTGCCGATCCAGATCATTACCTTTGACGAAATCGAGAAAAAGGGCATCACCAGTGCCGAGGAATTATTGCGCACCATTTCGTCGAGCGGGACCGGCGCCGACAATATGACGTCGGGCAATAACGTGTTCGGCGCCGATGCCGACCGCGTCAGCGGCGGCGCCTCCTACGCGTCGCTGCGCGGCCTCGGCCCGAGCAGCACGCTGGTGCTGCTCAACGGCCGCCGCATCGCCACCCATGGCGCCAGCGGCAAGGCGGTCGACCTCAATGCGATTCCGCTGGCAGCGATTGCGCGCGTTGAAATCCTGAAGGACGGCGCCTCGGCCATCTATGGCACCGATGCGATCGGCGGCGTCGTCAACTTCATCCTGCGCAACGATTACCAGGGCGTCGAGGCTTCCGCCAGCGGCAACTTCACCGAGCAGGGCGGCGGCGCGCGGCGGCGTGCCAGCCTGGTGGGCGGCACCGGCAATCTGGACACCGACAAATTCAATATCATGGCCAGCCTGACGGTCGACAACAACGACAAGTTGTCAGGCCGCCAGCGCGACTTCAATAACGGCTTCCAGCCCGAGCGCGGCCTGTCGCCGGACACCACCGGCACGCCGTTTGCCAACCAGCTGACCGGCGCCGGCACCGCGCTGGGCACCGGATTCAAGGTGCCAGGCAATACGACCAACTTCCTGCAAGCCAACCCGCTGAGCTTCCAGGGCAAGTGCGACACCATCGCCGGCATGTCGCAATACCAGACGGCGCTGTGGAAGGACGTCACGTCGCCGGCCCGCACGACCTATTCGTGCGCCTATGACTATGGCGCCGACTACGTGATGAGCCTGCCGATCGAGCGCGCCAACCTGATGTCGCGCGGCACCTTCCAGCTGGCGCCGGACCACCGCGCCTACGTCGAAGTGGTCGCATCGAACACCAAGGCGACGGCGGAACTGACGCCGCTGCAGATCTCGACCAGTCTGGCCAACAAGAATGCCTACCCGGTCGGCGGCGCCTACTACCAGGACTTGTCGGCCTACATTCCGACCTTCGACAAGACCAAGCCGATCATCTATAAATGGCGCGCCAATCCGGTCGGCAATCGTACCCAGGAAAACGAGACCAGCAATGCCCGCCTGCTGCTGGGATTCGAGGGCACCTTCAATCAATGGGACTACAAGTTCGGCATGTCGCGCGCCAGGAGCAAGACCGATACCAGCCTGATCGACGGCTATGCCTACACCGACAAGCTCTATGCAGCGCTCGGCACCGGCAAGATCAATCCGTGGCTTGCGCCTGGCCAGTCGCAGACCGCAGAAGCGATGGCGCTGATCGAAGCGGCCAAGTTCCGCGGCGGCCTGCAGACCGGCACCACGACCCTGACCCAGATCGACGGCGCCGTTTCGGGCGAACTGCTCAATCTGCCGGCCGGTGCACTGGCAGTTGCGGCCGGCTTCGATATGCGGCGCGAAGGCTACCAGTTCACCCAGTACACCGATGCCAGCAAGATCCTGCTCGCACCGGGCAATGCCTCGCTGGCCCAGTCGACGCGCGATATCAAGGCCGTGTATGCGGAGCTGCTGGTTCCGGTCCTCAAGGACCTGGAAGTGCAGCTGGCGGTACGGCGCGACGAGTACAGCATCATCGGCTCGACAACCAATCCGAAAATCGCCGTGCGCTACCAGCCTGCGCCTTACCTGCTGTTCCGCGGTTCGGCCAACAAGGGCTTCCTGGCGCCAAGTTTCCAGCAGCTCTATTCGGGTTCGCTCGACCAGGAATTGCCGAACGGCGCCGACGATCCGCTGAACTGCCCTGCCAATCCGGGCAATCCGAAGTACTGCTCGATCGCACGGATCGCCTATAAGTCCGGCGGCAACAAGAACCTGGTTCCGGAAACGTCCAAGCAAGGCACGCTCGGCGTCGTGTTCGAACCGGTCGCCGGCTATTCGGTCTCGGTCGATGTGTGGGCGATCAATTCGAAAGACCGGATCCTGAACCGGTCGCCGCTGATTGTGCTGCGCAACCACACGGCCCTGTCGGAAAACATCATCCGCAATGCCGATGGCACCATCAACTATATCCAGGCCGGCTGGATCAATGCCGCCGGCAGCAAGCTGCGCGGGGCCGATGTGGGCCTGCGCGGCGCAGGCAAGATTGGCACCGACTATAAGTGGTCGGCGAAACTGGACGGCAGCTACATCGACAGCTTCAAGTTCCAGGAGTTTGCCAGCCAGCCCTACCAGGAATTCGTCGGCAAGTTCTTCACGCGCGACCTCTACCTGCGCTGGAAGCACAACGCCAGCCTCAGCCTGAGCCGCGGCAGCTGGAGCGCCCTGCTGTCACAGACCTATGCATCGGGCTACAAGGACCAGGTGCCGAACTCCGGCAAGGGCACGCCACCGGCCGGCTTCAATCCTGACGTGGAAAGCTATGCCAGCTACGGCCTGTCCGGCACTTACACCGGCCTGAAGAATGCGTCGATCACGGTCGGCATCCAAAACCTGTTCAATACCACGCCGCCATTCACGGCGCACAATGTTGACGAGGTGGTGGGCGCCGGTTGGGATCCGCGTGTTGCCGATCCGCGCGGCCGGGCCGTGTCGTTCCAGTTGAAATACAAGTTCATGTAAATCGACGGCAGTGCGTCATTTCAGCGGCGGCAAAAGTTTCTTTTGCCGCCGCTTTGCATTTGAGGGAAGGTTTAGGGAGCGTGATTGCGCAGTGCCTGGGCGGCCAGGGTGCCCAGCGCGCCATAGAGGGCGAGGATATTGCTCTTGTCGTCGGGCAGCACGCGGTTCGACAGCAGGACCGTGAACGACTGCGAGGCCGGATCGATCCACAGGAAGCATCCGGTAAAGCCGGTGTGCCCGAAGCTGCCAACCGGGTAGACCGTTCCGCGCGGGCGCGCAAACGGGGAATCGATGTCCATGCCCATGCCGCGCTGCACCGTCACCGGCGGGCGCGACTGGTTGCCCGTCAATAGCGCAACGCTGTTGCGGCTGAGCACGCGCACGCCGTCCAGCTCGCCGACTTGCAGCAGCATGCGGGCATAGCGGGCGATATCGCCCGCCGTGCTGAACAATCCCGCCGAACCTGCCACGCCGTCCATGCGGCGCGCCGTCGGGTCATGCACGACGCCTGTGCTGGCCTGCTGGGTCGGCGCGATGCGCGCCGCTTCCATGCCTTGCAAGGGCCTGAAGCGGGTGTCGTTCATCTCGAGCGGGGAAAAAATATGCTTGTGCGCAAACTCATCGAGCGTCTGGCCGGACACTTGCCGCACCAGCAGGCCAAGCAGCACATAGTTGACGTCCGAGTAGCGGAACAGCGTGCCCGGCGCATGGGTGACCTGTTGCCGGCAAGCCAGTGCGTGGGCAGCGTCAACACCGCTCCACGCCGGCGTGGCCGGCAAGCCGGCCGGCAGACCCGAGCTGTGGGTCAGCAGGTGGCGGATCGTGATGGTCTCCTTGCCGCCATTTGCGCATTGCGGGAAGTAGCGGACCAGCGGCGCCTCGAGTTCGATCTTGCCCTGCTCGACCAGCAGCAGCACCGACGGCGCCGTGGCGAGCACTTTGGTCAGCGACGCCACGTCGTACACGGTGGCCGTGCTGACAGCAGCGGCACCAGCTTCATAGCTCAGCTTGCCATGGGCGCGCGCATAGACGGCGCCCTTGTGCTCGATATGGAACACGGCACCCGGCATGCCGCGCCGCGCCAGCGCCGCGGCAATGGCGCCGTCGATGCGGGCCAGGCCCGCCATGTCGAAACGCTGCTCGATAGCAGGCAGGCCCGGGGCGACCGAAGCGCAGCCGCCCGCCAGCAGCGCGAACCACGCGATCGGCAGCATGCGCTGGCGTGGCAGGCGCCCCCTCACCGGACGGCGACGCCTTGCGGACGCGGTTGCGGTGCGGCAGGCGGCACCACGATATTGTCGTTCAGGCGCAGGAACTTGAAGCCGGCCAGCGTGGCACTGTTCTTGCCGGCGCGCGCATTATTGGCGTCGCGCTCTGCCATGCGGCCGATGTAGGAGTCGAAACTTTCCTCCCTCACCTGCGGCTCCGACGAATGCAGGAAATTGCGGCGCCCTTGCGCGTCGATGACGACCAGGCCGACGTGCGAGGCCCAGGCACTGCCGTCCTTAGTTGAAATGACGTTGACGAAGTCGCCCGCCTGCAGCTTGCCCGCGATCTCGGCCACCTTGTCCTTAGGCACATAGCTGATCTGGCTGGTCTGCACCGGGAACGCGGCGTCGGTGCCGTGCCGGGTTTTGAGGAACTTCTGCCGGTCCACCGTCAACATGAACGACGCCACATTGGGTCCGGCCAGTTCGGCACTGGCGTCGGTCACCAGCCAGCCATTATTGATATTCCAGTCCAGCTCCGTGTAATGGTTGCGGCTGGCCACGCCGACCACGCCCTGGTGGTAGCGGATGCGCTGCAGCATCCAGAAGAATTCCTCCCACGAGCTGCTCAGCGCCATCGCGTAGGTGTGCTCGGCAAACACGACGCAATCGCTGTGGGTCAGGCTGTACATCGGCAAATTGTCGTGCAGTTGGTAAGGAAATTCGCCGAGCAAGTTGAGAATATACGGCTGGCCGATGTTCTGGCGGCCGATCGCGGCGATGCGTTTGCGCAGGTCGGGCTCCGATTGTTGCATGTGCGCGATGTAGCGGCCGGCTTCAATTGGTGTCATCTGGTACACCTGCTTGGACAACAGGGCCGGAATGGTCAGCGGTGCCGGTGGCGCCACTGGTATTCGAGTGGCACAGCCAGCGACGATGGCGCACAGGGAAAGCAAAAGGGCCGAGCGGATCATGGGATATTCCAGCGGGACAAAGCATCACCCTAATCCTGCGGCATGCTTCTGGCCAATGAATTTTGCACATCGGGGCATAACCGGCGCTCAATTCAATACCACTACCATACCTTTTGGTTATGTCCGATTTCCCAAAAGTCATTATTCAAGCAAGTAGTGATTGGTAATACTCCGGTATCGGTCGGGAAATTCTGGAGACGGCCCCAAAAAAAAATTCGAAGAGGATGGTGACCCATGACGTTAAAGCAAAAACCGCTTGCTGCCGCAGTCTCGATGGCTGTGCTGAGCCTGGCAACCTTGCCGGCCGTAGCCCAAACCAGTACCAATTCCGCCGCCGACCAGGGGCCAATCGAAGTCGTCGAAGTGCCCGGCATCCGCTCGTCGCTGGCCAAGTCGCTCAGCGTCAAGAAGAACCAGGTCGCCAACGTCGAGGTGATCACGGCTGAAGACGTCGGCAAGATGCCGGACAAGAACCTGGCCGATTCGCTGCAGCGCCTGCCCGGCGTGGCCGTGCGCACCGACTACGACGAGGCGGAAAAAGTGTCAATGCGCGGCACCAATCCGGACATGTCGCTGATCCTGTTCAACGGCCACACCGTCAGCGGCGGCGACTGGTATGTCTCCGACCAGGGTTCGTCGAGCCGTTCGACCAGCCTGTCGCTGATGCCGTCGTCGGTGCTGAACCAGGCGATCGTCTACAAGACTTCGCAAGCCAATATCGCCGATGGTGGCATGGCCGGCACCATCAACGTCACCACCCGCAAGCCGCTGGCGGCCAAGGATAAGATCAGCGGCAATATCAACGTCGGCCTCTCCTACGCGGACCTGCCTGCCAAGTCCGCGCCGGACATGAACGCCAGCGTCACCTGGAAGAACGACGCCAATACCTTCGGCGTGATCGTCCAGGGCTTCGCCG
Source organism: uncultured bacterium (assembly GCA_965233055.1). GTDB lineage: Bacteria > Pseudomonadota > Gammaproteobacteria > Burkholderiales > Burkholderiaceae_D > Telluria_A. The sequence continues at coordinate 37,665 of CBDDRJ010000061.1, read as the reverse complement.
AGAAGCGCTATGTGCGGCGCGACTCGGTGTCGCGCTTTGCCTACGGCGCCAGCAGCGGCTGGGATGTGATCAACACCACGACCATGAAAGGCATCACCGATGCGTCGCTGGCCGGCACCATCTACAAGGCGGCCGACCTGAACGGCGTGCGCCTGCCGGGCTCGATGAGTTCGGAGTTCGTCGAAAGTGTGCGTGACCGCAAAGGCGGCATGTTCTCGGCCCAGTTCAAGCCCAATAACGACCTGGACATCACGGCCACCGGCTTCTACTCGAGCATGGATGCGAATAACCATGGCCGCCTGACGTCCGGCGCGATGTACAGCATGCTGCTCGGCAAGAACGACCCGCTGGGCAGCGTCAGCGCGAGCGCGCCCAATACCTCGTCCAACGGCAAGCAGGTATTCGCCCAGATCCGCAATCCGGTCATCGTCACCGAGAAGACCGTCTACGGACACGATTTGAAGATCCTCAAGAGCGCCGACATTGTGTTCCCGGACGGCACCACGCCCCAGTACGTCGGCAATTCCGAAGGCTTTTACCGCGACGGCGCCAATGCCAGCAGTTCCTTCCTCGACCTCGACGGCAAGTACCGCTTCAATAACGACCTGACGGTCAAGGCGCTGGCGAGCGTCACCCGCGGCGTCGGCACCACCGCGCTCGACCAGGGCCTGACCTTTGCCCGTTACGGCACAGGCATTTCGTACTCATTGAATGGCCTCAAGGACGCGCCCGATTCGCATTACCTCGGCGCCGGCAGCAACGACAAGGCGACCCTGAATGCCGATGGCAGCGGCTACAAACTGGTGGGGCGCGGCGCCTCCGGCGTCAAGACCACCGACCGCGAAGCGAGCTTCCAGCTCGACGCCGAGTACAAGATCGACCATGGCGTGTTCCAGAGCCTGGAAGCAGGCGTGCGCCATTCCGACCACAAACGCCAGACCAACCGTTTCGCACCGGCCTTCAAGAGCCCGTTCGCGCCGGATGCGGCGCTCGGGGCGATCGTGCCTTACCCGGCAGACTTCGGCAGCGGCTTTGGCGGCGACCACTGGGACAACACCGGCTTCACCTATTCGCCTGAGGTGGTGAAGAACTACACGGCCTCGAACACCAAGGTGACCACGCCCGAGTTCGAGCGCCGCGTCGCCGCCGAAATCGATATGCGCGAACGCCAGAGCGCGTTCTACCTGATGCAGAACCTCGAAGGCGGCAGCTGGACCGGCAATGTCGGCCTGCGTTTCGTGCGCACGCAGGTCAATGCCAACCTGGTCACGCCTATCCCGTCCGGCAAGTGCCAGCGCATCGAACCGGGCAAGCCGGTGGTGCCATGCGTGGCCTATCCAAACGCCATCAACACGGCAAGCGACGGCGCGTCCTACCTGGACGGGGTCCCGTTCAACCCGAACACCGGCACCATCTATCAAAAGACGCCGACCGACAAGACCTTCAACAATATCCTGCCAAGCTTTAACCTGCGCTACGAGCTGAGCAAGGACATGATTGCCCGTCTCGGCGCCAGCCGCACCATCGGCCGCCAGAACTACAACATACTCGGTGCCGCCTTCGGCACGCCGAGCTGCACCGTCAACGGTTGCACGGTGACCGGTCCGAACCCGGACCTGCATCCGCTCACGTCCGACAATATCGACGCCGCATGGTCGTGGTATTTCGCCCCGCGGTCACTCATTTCGGTGGACCTGTTCCATTCGAAGATCGACGGCTACGTCAAGACCGGCGCCATCAAGCAGGACAGTACCATCGACCTGGTTGACCCGCGCGACAACACCACCAAGACCTTCTTCATCAATTCTTCGTCGCAACAGGGCGCCAGGATCAGCGGCATCGAAGTCGCGTTCGAATCGCCGATCGGCGCCGGCTTCGGCATCCAGACTAATATCAGCCGCGCCAAGACCAAGGTCGACGACGGCCGTCCGATGGTCGGCGCTTCCGAGTGGGCCGGCAATATCGGCACCTACTTCGAGAACGACGACATCAGCGCGCGCCTGGTGTGGAACTACCGCGGTAAGTATGTCAACAGCACGACGGCTCCGGCACCGACGGCCAACAGCCAGGGCCAGTCAGTGATCAATGGAGTGGCGATGCCAACCGCGCCGACCTTCGCCGCCGGTGTGGCGACGCTGGCGCTGTCGGCCAGCTACAACCTGACCAAGCAGCTCATGCTGTCGTTCAGCGCCACCAACCTGCTCAACACGGTGCGCGCGCAGTACCGCTACAGCGAGGCGGAGCAGCAGAAGGTCGACGTCTCCGGCCGCCAGTACTATCTGAGCCTGAAATACAAGTTCTAAAGCCAGCAAACCAGTTCACTTCCCTTCAGCCCGGCCGCGACCCCTCCTCGCGTCCGGGCTGTTTTTTTTGGCGCGCGGCTGGCCTCGGCCTACCAACTATTGCACAAGGGCAGGCTGAAAGCCTGCAGGATCTCTCCGCGTTCACTCTGCACGAAGGCGCTGATGGCCAGGTTCCCTAGCGAGGCGCCGGCCGGCAACGGCACGGTGCGCGCAACGACCGCCGTTGGCCTGGCGGCCTTGCCTTCCAGCGTGACCGGCGGAATCCATTCGCGCACGACATGGTCGTGGTGCAGCAGCCGGCCGCGGTTTTCGCCAGACTTGACCTGGCTGGCGATGCCGCTCTGGACCAGCGCCACATGGAGTTTGCCATTAGCCAGCGCGCTGGCCCTGACCTCGACCGGCAGGCCCGCGGGGCCCGGCGCGCCGAGGCTGATGGCGATATCGGCCCTGGCTGGCGTTGCGTTGATGCGCTTGACCGCCTGCTGCACCCCGCCCTGCCAACGGCTGCTGCGCAGTTCGTGACCGGCGATGAACATCTCCGGCGTGTAGATGGTGCGGCTGCCGGCGAGGTCGGCCAGCTTGCGCTGGCGTTCGGTGAAGGCGGCGCGCGAGTAGATATCCTTCCAGCCGATGTAGTTCCAGTAGTCGACGTGCAGCGACAGCAGGACCGCCTGCCCTTGTGCCACGCCGTCGGCGCGCAGGCCGCTGAAGAACTTGTCGGCGGGCGGGCAGCTGTCGCAGCCCTCGGACGTATAGAGCTCGACCAGTGCGACCGTGTGGGCCGGGCTGCTGCCGGTGCAAGCTGGCGCAGCCTGCGCCGGGCTTGCCATTGCTGCCGCCAGTGCCAGGGCCAGTGTTTTAATCCAGCGTTTCATTGCCGCTCCCGTTCGTGGTCGATGCCTGTTGGTCGCGGCAGGCGCGCCAACCTTACACCAGTGGCGGCTCGAAGCGGTAGCCGACACCATACACCGATTGCAGGCAATCGACGTCGGGCAGGCGGGCGGCGATCTTGCGCCGGATGTTCTTGATATGGGAGTCGACCGTGCGGTCGTTGATGTCGCGCTGGTCCTCGTGCGCAAAGTCGAGCAGCTGGGCGCGCGAATAGACGCGGTCCGGGTTGTCGATCAGTTCGGCCAGCAGGCGGAATTCGACGGGCGTGAGCGGCAGCGCGGCGCCGCCCTGCAGGACGCGCATGCGGTCGCGGTCCACCACGAATAAGGTCCCAGGGCTTTGCGCGCCGGCCGCGCCCTGCGCAACGCCGAACCCGGCACGGCGCAAATGGGCACGCACACGCGCCACCACTTCACGCGGGCTGAAGGGCTTGCACACATAGTCGTCGGCGCCCGTATCGAGGCCAAGCAGGCGGTCAATTTCGTCGATGCGGGCCGTCAGCATCACGATCGGCACCTGCGAGAAGGTGCGCACTTCGCGGCATACCCCGATGCCATCGAGGCCCGGCAGCATCAGGTCAAGCATGACCAGGTCAACCGGGTTGCTGCGCACATGGGCCACGGCGGCCAACCCGTCGTCGATCAGGGTGCACTGGTAGCCGGCGGCGCTGAAGTAATCGTCCAGCAGTGCGGCGATTTTTTCGTCGTCTTCGACGACCAGGATGCGGGCGGCGGCTTGTTCCATGGCTTAGCTCTTGTGCTCAAGTGGCAGGCGAACGAACATTTTGACGCCTCCGAGCGGCGAAGGCAAGGCATTGACGGTGCCGCCGTGGCCTTCGACGATGGCCTTGCAGATCGACAGTCCAAGACCGCTGCCGCCGCTCTTGCGGGTGCGGGCCGCATCGACCCGGTACAGCCGTTCGAACAGGCTGGCGTGGACGCCATCGGGCACGCCGGGCGCGCTGTCTTCAACGGTCAGTTCGGCAAACTGGCCCTGCTGCGCAAGCGTCACGTGGATGACGCCACCCTTGTCGGTATAGCGAATGCTGTTTTCCAGCAGGTTGACCACCACTTGCGTGATGCGGCTGGCATCGGCGTCGATCTCGACCGGCTGCTGCGGCAAGGTCCATTGCAGCGCAAGAGCGCTGTCGCCGGCGCGCAGCCGATGGCGCTCCAGGATCGGCAGCAGGTGGGCGCCGAGGTCGAAGTGCTGCCAGTCGAGATGCAGGTCGCCGGCATCGGCCAGGTTCAGCTGGTGCAGGTCCTCGACCAGCTTGGTCAAGTGCAGCACCTCGGCGTGCAAGGACTCCAGCGCGCGGTTGTCGGCCTGGCGGATGCCGTCGATCAGCGCTTCGATCTCGCCGCGGATGACGGTCAGCGGCGTGCGCAATTCGTGCGAGATGTCGGCCAGCATTTTGCGGCGCTGCCGTTCGCTTTCCTCAAGCGACTGCGCCATCGAATTGACGTGCAGCGCCAGCTCGGCGAGCTCGTCGCGCGACAGCAGCGGCGCACGCGCATCGAACTGGCCGCGTGCCAGCCGCTCGGTCACCGCGCGCAGCGCCGCAATGGGACGCAGCAGGTGGCGGGCCAGCCATACGGCCAGCAGGATCGACAGGACGATCAGGCCGGCCGCCAGCCACACGATGTCGCGCAGCTGTTCGCGCACGAAGGCGCCGGCGTCGCTGTCCGAGCCGCTGGCCTCGCGCAAGGGGTTGAGCCGCATGCGCGCGACGACTTTGCCGTCGACGACGATGGCGCGTTCGATCCCCGGTGGAAAATCGGGTGGCCCCATCAGCGAACGGCCTTCGGCATCGACGATAGAAATGCGGGCTGCGAAGCCCATCGGATCACGCGGGCGCGGTGGCAATTCTTCTTCAGGGCCGGGGCGGCCGTCCGGACGGGGGCGCGGCGGGCGGTCATCGGGAAACGGCGGCGGGCGGCCGCCTTCCATGCGCGGCGGGCGGCCGTCCTCCATGCGTGGCGGGCGCTCATCGCCCTGGCGTGGGGGAGCTCCATCGTCCGGGAGCGGCGGACGGCCATCATCCGGGCGTGGCGGACGGCCGTCGCCGGGGCGCGGGCGGCGGTTGTCGCGCTCTCCTTCCATGCTGCGCAGGCGCATGGTCATCTGGTCGAGCACATCGCGCATGGCGCGCCGGTTATGCCGCAGCCATTCAAAATTGCCTTCCTGCCGGTAGCGCTCAGCCAGACGCTCGCCGAGCTGCTCCATGTCCTGGGTCTGGATATGATTGAGGTAGTCGACGAAGCCGCGCTTGAGGTTAATGCTGGTCACCCACGCCATGGTGACGACGCAGGTGATGACGATCGCAATCACGGCGAGCGCGATTTTGCGGGCGATGGTCAGGCGCAAATGGCGCTCCACAGGCAGGGCTTCATATTTGCCATGATACCTGCCAAATGTGCAGCGATTGTGGATTTATGCAGTGGCCAGGCGCTCCGGCAGCGGCTCCAGCGAGCGCAGGCGCAGCGCAATGAGGAGCGCGACGGCCATCAAGGCGGCCAGTAGCGCGACCACCCCCGTCCAGCCCTGACTTGCCCACACCAGGCCGGTCAGGGAGCCGATCAGGCTCGATCCCATGTAATAGAAGAACAGGTAGAGCGCCGCCGCCAGTGCCTGCGGAGCGCGCGCCCGCCGGCCGACCCAGCTGCTTGCGACCGAATGGCTGGCGAAGAAGCCGAACGTGAACAGGGCCATGCCGGCCACGATCATTGGCAACCAGTTCGATAAGGTCAGCACCAGCCCGGCCACCATCAGCAGCATGACGGCCCACAGCACATTGCGGCGCCCAAGCCGGTCAGCCATCCGCCCGCCCCACACTGCGCTGACCATGCCGACCAGGTAGAGTGCGGCCAGCGCTCCGACCAGGCTTTGGCTCAGGCCGAAGGGCGCGCCCAGCAGACGGTAGCCGATGTAGTTGTACACGCTGACGAAACAGCCCATGATCAGGAAGGCGAGGCAGAACAGCCACGGCAATCCGGCATCCTGCAGATGGGTGCGTACGCCACCTGGGCCAGGCCGGCGCGGCTGGAAGCGGGTCGACACCGGCAGGCTGCGCCAGAACTCCCACGCCGCCAGCAAGGCCGCCGCACCCAGCGTGGCCAGCGCCACCCGCCACGAGAAATAATCCGCCAGCACCGAGGCCAGCATTCGCCCGGCCATGCCGCCGAAGGCGCTGCCGCTGATGTACAGGCCCATCGACAGGCCGAGCGAGCCGGGTTCGATCTCCTCGCTCAGGTAGGCCATCGCCACCGCCGGCATGCCGCCCAAAGCCAGCCCAAGCACGGCGCGCAACACCAGCAGCTCATTGATCGTGCGTGCCAGCGCGCATAGCAGCGTCAGCAAGGCGCCCGCCACCATGGCGCCGGCCATCAGCGGGCGCCGCCCCAGCCGGTCCGACAGCGCCCCGCCCGCCAGCAGCGCCACTGCCAGCGTGGCCGTCGACAGCGACAAGACCCAACTGGCGTGGGCCGGGCCGACCGCAAACTGGTGGGCGAACACGGGCAGCAGCGGCTGCACGCCGTACAGCAGCGCAAAGGTGAAGAAGCCGCCCAGCAGCATGGCGCGGTTGATGCGGTTAAAAGCGGGGCTGCCTTGGCAAATCGGGGCGGGCATGATGACTTCCTGCGGAAAATGATGTCTCCATCTTAGGATTGCCCTTTAAGTCAGTCCAATATATATTTAACTCATTATTAAGTGATTAAATCAATTATTGATGGAACTGCGTCATTTGCGCTACTTTGTGGCCGTCGCCGAGGAGTTGCACTTCACCCGGGCGGCCGAACGCCTGCATATCGGGCAGCCGCCGCTGTCGCAGGCGATACAGCGGCTGGAACAGGATATCGGCGCGCGCCTGTTCGCCCGCACCAAGCGCCGGGTCGAACTGACCGAAGCCGGCAGGCTCTACCTGCTCGACGCGCGCCGCATCCTGGCCATGTCGGAGCAGGCCGCCGCCACCGCCCGCCGCGCACAGCGGGGAGAAGCCGGCGAGCTGCGGGTCGGCTTCACGTTCTCGATTCCCTTGACGCCGCTGTTCGCCAGCGTCATCAACCGCTACCGGCGCGACTTCCCGCAGGTGAGCCTGTCGCTGCATGAACTGGCGACCCAGCGCCAGCTGGAGGGACTTGAACGCCGCACCATCGACCTGGGCTTCATCCGCCCGCCGGAAGGGCCGCTGCCGGAAGCCTTGCTCGTGCAGACCCTGCGCGAGGACCCGCTGATGGTGGTCCTGCCCGCCGGGCATCGACTGGCAGCACAGGACGACATTGCCATGGCCGAACTGGCCGATGCGCCCTTTGTGATGTACCCGGCCAGCGCCGGCACCGGCATCTACCCGCAGATCTTCCGGCTGTGCCGCGCCGCCGGTTTTGTGCCCAATATCGCGCTGGAAGCGGGCGAGGCTTCGACCATCATCGGCCTGGTGGCCGCCGGCTGCGGTGTGTCGATATTGCCCCGGGCGTTCGAGCGGATCGCGATGGACGGCGTGTGCTACCGGCCGATCCGCGATGCCGGAGCCATCACGCCGCTGCTGCTGGCCCGCCGGCGGTCCGAGCCTTCAGCGCTGGTCGCTGCATTCCTGGAGATGGCAGCCAACGCCTCCTGAGTTTTTTCGGCCGCTCCATTTTTCCTTCACATTGTGGGTTCAAAGTTCACTCCATCGCCACCCAGATCGGAGAATGAACATGGAAACGAGCCAGCCCAGCCAACTCGCCACCAGCGGGGCCAATGCACAGCAGGCATTGTGCTATGACCGCCAGCACCTGCAAAAGCTGATCGACCTGCTCGACCGCTATGACCTGAGCGAAAACGCCAGCACCGACAACACCGACTTGTGCCGCCAGTTGCGCGCCCTGGCCCCATTCTGAGGCGGAGACAAAAATGCGAATCAAGACCCCAATCTACTGCGTGGCCCTGAGCACCGCGATCCTGCTGGCGACCGAGTCGCAAGCCCAGGTGGCACCGACGCTCAAGCCCAACCCGCAAGGCTCGGCCCTGACCGCGACCAACACCGGCACCATCAATACCGCCAATCCGTTCTTCAAACCGATGGGCAATGGCCGCTCCTGCGCCACCTGCCACCAGGAAGCCGAAGGCTGGACCATTACACCGGCCGGCCTCGCAGCCCGCTTCAACGCGAGCGGCGGCACCGACCCGGCCTTCAAGCCAAACGACGGCGCCAATTCGCCGCGCGCTGCCACTGGCACGCTGGCGGAAAAGCGTGCCGCCTACAGCATGCTGCTGTCAAAGGGCCTGATCCGCGTAGGCCTGCCGATGCCGGCCAATGCGGAATTCACGCTGGTGCGCACGGTCGACCCGTACAACTTTGCCAGTGCGGGCGAGCTGTCGCTGTTCCGCCGCCCGCTGCCAAGCGCCAACCTGAAGTTCGCCAGTTCCATCATGTGGGACGGCCGCGAGACTTTTGCCGACACCGCTGCCAATGCCACGATCTGCATCGCCCAGAGCCGTCCCGCGCAGTGCTTCAAGAGCATCGACTTCGACCTGCTGCACCAGGCCAACGGCGCGGTGCGCGGACATGCCGAGGCGACTGCCGACCTCTCCGCTGCCGAACAGCGCCAGATCGTCGACTTTGAGACGGGCCTGGTCGTGGCGCAGAGCGTCTCGCGCACCGCTGGCAGCCTCAATGCCGATGGTGCGCAAGGCGGACCGGCGCGGCTGCAGACGCAGAACTTCTACTTCGGGATCAATGACGTGGTGGTGGGCGACTACCTGACCGGCGCCGCGTTCAACCGCAGTGCGTTCAACCTGTTTGGCGCCTGGCGCAATGCCGCCGTACCGGCAGCTCCGGCGGCCCCGCCTGCGCGCGGCACGCCGCCCGGACGCGGCGCGCCACCTGGCCCGCCGGCTGCGCCTGCCGCTGCAACGGCGCAGAACCAGGCACGCGCATCGATTGCGCGAGGCGAAGGGATCTTCAATAACCGGCAATTCAACATCACCAATGTCGAGGGCTTCAGCGACGACCTGCGCCCTGCCCTGCAGCGCGGCACTTGCACCAGCTGCCACAATGCGCCGAACGCGGGCAGCCATTCGGTGGCGCGCATGTTCAATACGGGTACCTCAGCGGGCAATTTGCGCACGCCGGACTTGCCGCTTTACACCCTGCGCAATACGGCCACCGGCGAGACGGTGGACACCAGCGATCCGGGTGCTGCCATGCTGAGCGGGAAGTGGCGCGATATCGGCAAGTTCAAGACGCCGAACCTGCGCGGGCTGGCAGCGCGGGCACCGTTCTTTCATGACGGCTCAGCCAATAACGTGCAGGCGGTGGTGCGGTTCTACGACCGGCGCTTCCGCATGGGCTTGAACCAGCAGGAAATCGCCGACCTGACCGCCTTCATGCAGGCGCTGTAAACGCGTGGGCACGGGGTCGCCGCACGGTTGTTAGTGCGGCGACATGCCCACCCTACGTTGGATAAGTCCCGTAGGGTGGGCGGGACCGCCGAGGGCTGCGTGCCCACGCGTTCAATTCCCGTAGGGTAGGCACTGCGTGCCCACGCGTTCAAGTCCCGTAGGGTAAGCACTGCGTGCCCACGCGTTCAAGTCCCGTAGGGTGGGCACTGCGTGCCCACGCGTTCAAGTCCCGTAGCGTTCAGGAGTAATCGGCGTCGAGTTCGGAGTCCGGTAGGGTGGGCGGGACCGCCGAGGGCTGCGTGCCCACGCGTTCAGGAGTAATCGGCGTCGAGTTCGGAGCCGGCGTAGTTCTCCAGCTCAGCAAACAGGGTCTTCATTGCCGTGCGGCCCTTGATCTTGTCGATCACGGTGCTCTGGGCACGGAACGATTCGAGCCGATCGAGCATCACCGGGTGGTGCTGCACCGGCATCGCCGCCAGCAGCGCCGCCCAGCCAGCCTCATAGTCGGGCTTGTTCTTGCGCACCGACTTGACGAAGCGCTCAAACTCCTTCTGCCCGGTGCGTGCCACCACGCGTCCGCCGCCCTCGATCGCAAAGATCAGCGCCAGCGCAATGACGCCTTCCGCGTTCAGGTCCGGGTCGGTGATCGCCCCTTCGCAATGGTGGCGCCGCAGCCAGCCGGCCGCGCGCACAATTGCCTGCGCCTGCTTGCGCTGCTTGAACTGGGTGTCGTACTTGACCACACCCGCCCAGTTCTTGCTCGGGTCGGCCGCGCAGATATCGATGAACAATTCCCTCAGTCGGCGCTGCGCATACACCGGGTCCTGGTCGTACTCGCCGACCAGGGTATCTTCCGGCATCTGCGATAGCTCCTTGATCGCGCGGAAGCCGGCCTGGAAGGCATGCTCGGCGCCGTGTTCGATCAGGAAATCGAGCGCCGCTTCATCGCCATCGTGGCTGACCGTCAGGTCAAGCCCGAGCGAGACACCGCCCACCGTCAGCCACATGGCCTTGGCGATGCCGTCCGCGGTGCGGTCGTTGGTGAACTTCTCGGCCACCATGGTGGTGATGCCGGCAAGTTCATCGGCCAGCAGGTCGGCTTCTTCGATCTGGTCGCGTCGCGCCAGGCTCGCGATGGCGCGCACCAGGCGCGGTAGGTTTTCTGCAACGAGTGCTGGCAGCATTGATTGACGGTCCCCGCTCAATTGAAGATGCCGGTGCCAAGGCTCTTGCGCGCGCCGCGTTTAGGCAGTGCGCTGCGCGAAGACGGCACCTGCTTGCGAAGACGGTATAGCAGTTCCTTGGTCGAGCGCTGCAGGAACTTCGGCTCGTCGTCCGGATCGTCCGAGAATTCCGCGTCGGCCAGGTCGGCGCTGTGGCGGAAATCGGGGAACAGTTCGAACAGGGCGCGGTCCCAGCCGTCTTCGGTCGCGCGGGCCAGCTCCACCGCCAGCGGCACGACGTCGCTGTCGGACGAGGTCACGGCGGTGATGAACGGGCCTTTGTGCGAAATCTCGCCGGCCACTTCCAGGATGTCGCGCGGCGCCATCGAGAACAGGATCGCAAACGCGGTCGAGCCCCAGTCGGTGGCGGACGCCTCCTGCAGCAGTTCGTAGCGGCGCTCGGTGTCGTCACCGGCAAACACGACGCCGTGAATATGGGCGAACAGCGATTCGGCGATGCGCTCCGGGTCATCCTCGATCTGGTCGTCGGCCCAGGTGGCGGCGATGAAGGCCAGGCTGTCGGCCCACGCCTTGGGCGGCACCAGCAGCGTCGCCAGCGACATCTTGCCGCCGTCGAAACCGGACAGGTGCAAGGCCGTCACCTGCGGCGCGATGGTCGACAGCACTTCGACCACGGCCAGGTCGCCGTACTGGTCGGCGGCATCGGCAAAAGCCTGCTCGGCATGTGCCAGCGAGCCGGCCAGCACCAGTTCGCTGACCTGGCGCGTCAGCGCCGGCAGGTTCGATTTCAGTTCGTCGCCGTCGTTAAGCTCTAGCGTGCTCATTTTTCGTCTCCATCGGTGTCGAACATCTGCGCGAAGTCGTCGGTTACGCCGTCTTCTTCGTGCTCGTCGTCGCCGTCATCGTTCTTCGACAGTTGTTCGAGCGACTGGTCATCGTCGTCCCACTTGCGCGGGTGCTTGAACAGGAAAGCGGTGATGATGGCCTGGCGCGCCAGTTCCGGGTGGTTTTCCGTCATCGCGGCGTACATCGCAGCGGCATCGCCGTCGCAGGCAGCCATCGCGAACACCTCGGCCGGGTCGCCCTCGTCGTACTGCACGCTTTGCGCCAGCAAGCCCTTCGGATCGAGGAAGCGGATGTGGTCGACCAGCGCAAAACTCATCATGTTGACGTCTTCGATGCCGCCGCCGTCGGCGTATTCGCTCATCAGGGCCTGCTGCATCATGTCGTAGTTCTTGCGGTTGGGCGGGTCGCCCAGGATGCCGTCAATCTGGCCTTCCAGCTCGCGCGACTGATAGGCGAATTCAGGGTGTACTTTTCTCATTGCTGTTCCAAAATAAGTGGGGCGAAGCGTGGCCGCTTCAGTTAGGCGGCAAGCTCACGCCTTGCAGGCTGAACAGCGAGCGCCACAGCGCATACGCTTCCGCCTGTGCATCGAGGATGATGCGGTGGTTGACGCTCTGGTTATATTCGTCGCGCTTGACCGGATCGGACAGCACTTCGTAGGCCTTGGTGATACTCTTGAAGCGTACTTCGGCACCGGGCGCGTCGTTGCGGTCCGGATGGTAGCGCATCGCCAGCGAGCGGTACACCTTCTTGATCTCGTCGTCGCTGGCATTGGGTGCAACACCGAGGACCGCATATAAATTTTCCATAAGGAAACTCCCGGCCGCTGCCTAAGACTGTAAAGCAGGATTATCCTATAGAAAAGGGATTTGGGTGGGGATTGGAGCCTTCTACGGTAAAATGCCGCAAATCATACTACACCAAGTAATAACTAATGAGCATTGAACACACCAGCAAGGCGCCGGTCGCTGCGGCACCGACCTCCAATTTTCTGCGCGCCCAGGTCGAAGCCGACCTGGCCGCCAAGGCCTACGCCCGCCCCGGCCTGCCGGGCGTGATCACGCGCTTCCCGCCGGAGCCGAACGGCTACCTGCACATCGGCCACGCCAAATCGATCTGCGTCAATTTCGGCCTGGCGCGCGACTACGACGGCCGCTGCCACCTGCGCTTCGACGACACCAACCCGGCCAAGGAAGAGCAGGAATACGTCGACACCATCATCGACAGCGTCAAATGGCTCGGCTTCAGCTGGGAGCACGGCGAGCAGTCGCACCTGTACCACGCCAGCGACTATTTCGAGCAGTTGTACCTGATGGCCGAATACCTGATCCAGGCCGGCTTCGCCTATGTCGACAGCCAGAGCGCGGAGGACATGGCCGCCAACCGCGGCAATTTCGGCCAGGTCGGCAAGAATTCGCCGTTCCGCAACCGCCCGGCCGAGGAATCGCTGGCGATCTTCCGCGACATGCGCGCCGGCAAATACGGCGACGGCGAGCACGTCGTGCGCGCCAGGATCTCCGACGACGCGATGGCCTCGCCCAATATGACGATGCGCGACCCGGCCATCTACCGGATCCGCCACGCCCACCACGTTCGCACCGGCGACGCCTGGTGCATCTACCCGATGTACGACTACACCCATCCGATCTCGGATGCGCTGGAAAACATCACCCATTCGATCTGCACGCTTGAGTTCCAGGACCACCGCCCGTTCTACGACTGGCTGCTGGCCACCTTGTCGGCCGGCGGCTTCTTCCGGCAGCCGGTGCCGCGCCAGTACGAGATGGCGCGCCTGAACCTGACCTATGTCGTCACCAGCAAGCGCAAGCTGCGCCAACTGGTCGACGAAGGCATCGTCAGCGGCTGGGACGACCCGCGCATGCCGACCATCGTCGGCCTGCGCCGGCGCGGCTATACGCCCGAATCGATCCAGCTGTTCTGCGAGCGGATCGGCGTGTCGAAGGCCGACGGCTGGATCGACATGAGCGTGTTGGAGGGCAGCCTGCGCGACGACCTCGACCCGAAGGCGCCGCGCGCCACCGCCGTGCTGCGCCCGCTCAAGCTGGTCATCGACAATTTCCCCGCCGGCGACAGCGTCGAATGCAGCTCGCCGGTGCACCCGCACTTCCCGGAACGGGGCCTGCGCACCTTCCCGATCACCAATACGCTGTGGATCGAGCACGAAGACTTCATGGAAACGCCGAGCAAGGGCTATTTCCGCCTGTACCCGCCGCACGGCGACACGCCCGGCAGCCGCGTGCGCCTGCGCTACGGCTACGTGGTCGAATGCACCGGCTTTGACAAGGATGCCGACGGCAAGCTCACCGCCGTGCACTGCAACTACTTCGCCGACAGCAAATCGGGCACCGAGGGCAGCGCCAATTACAAGGTCAAGGGCAATATCCACTGGGTCAGCGCCGCCACCGCCCTGGAGGCCGAAGTGCGCCTGTACGACCGCCTGTTCCTTGACGCCCAGCCCGACGCCGGCGGCAAGGACTTCAAGCTGGCCCTGAACCCGAACGCGCTCGAAGTGGTCACCGCCTACGTCGAACCGGGCATGCGCGAGGCGCAGCCGGACCAGCGCTTCCAGTTCGAGCGCCACGGCTACTTTGTCGCCGATCGGGTCGATTCCCGCCCGGGCAAGCCCATCTTTAACCGGGTGACCACGCTCAAGGACAGTTTCACCAAATGACGAAAGTTTGAGATCGATCAATCCCGCTGCGGCGGGATTTTTCACTTCTGTCGTTTGCCTACCAAGATTTAACATTTAACCTTGACCATCTGGGATCATGACCGATATATTTGCGCCACTTTTTGTTAACTAAAACATCATGCGCGTACTGCTGGGCCACCGATCGAAGCTGAAAGCGAGCGCGCCGCAATGGCTGGGCGGGATCGCGCTATCGCTCGCGGTCGGCCTGGGGTTCTACCTGGCCACCGCCTTCACCATCGAAAGCGAATCGCAGCGCCGCTTTGCCAACCTGGCGCGCAATGCCCATCACACCATCAGCGCCCGCATCAAGTCGTATACCGATGCGCTACGGGGCACGGCCAGCCTGTTCCACACCAGCGACGAGCTCACGCGCGAACAGTTCCACCGCTACGTCGAAGGGCTGGCGGTGCCGCAGCACTTCCCCGCCATCGAGAGCGTCAGCTACGCCCACCACGTGCAGGACAGCGAGCGCGCCGCGTTCGAACAGCACATGCGCACGATGCCGATGGGCCTGCCCGGTCCGCAGCCGGTGTTCCAGATCTCGCCGCCCGGCCGGCGCCCCGAGTATTCGGTGCTGACCTTTGTCGAACCGCTGGCGGCGTGGTCGCACACGATCGGCCTCGACATCCAGGCCAGGGCCCACGTCGCCGCCGCGCTGGCCAGCTCGCGCGACAACGGCAAGCTGATCACTTCCGGCCGGCCGATCTCGGCCATGTCGCGCCCCAACTACGTCGGCCTCGGCATGCGGCTGCCGGTGTACCGCCACCACCAGCCCATCTCGACCGTCGAGGAGCGGCGCGCCGCTTACCTGGGCTCGGTCGGCATCGCCTTCAGCGTCGGCACCCTGATGAACGGCGTGCTCGACGAGATGCCGCTGCGCGAAGTGCGGCTGGTGCTGTCGGACGTCGGCGAAGGCGAGGCGGAAGGCCGCCCGGCCCGGCCGATGGCCCCGCAGCTGCTGTTCGACAGCAGCGCCGTCGGCGCGCGCCCGCCGCCGCCGCTGGTGGCCGGTGACGACAGCTTCGTGACGGTGTTGCCGCTCAACTTCCACGGGCGCGCGTGGAAGGCCCACTTCAGCACCCGCAAGCGCAATATGTACACCGGCTTCGACGCCTACTTCCCGTGGCTGGCGATGGCCGCCGGCTTCATCAGCACGCTGCTGATCTACGCGCTGTTCCACACGCTGTCGTCGTCGCGCCTGCGCGCCATCAAGATGGCCAAGGAAATGACCAAGGAGCTGCGCGACAGCCAGGCCAAGCTGCAGCTGTCGCACCAGAAGCTGCGGCGGCTGGCGGCCCACGCCGACCAGATCAAGGAAGGCGAGCGCAAGCGCATCGCGCGCGAAATCCACGACGACCTGGGCCAGAACCTGCTGGCCCTGCGCATCGAGGCCGACATGCTCGCTTCGCGCACCCGCCACCGCCATTCGCGCCTCAATGTGCGGGCGATGGCGACGCTGTCGCAGATCGATGCAACCATCAAGAGCGTGCGCCAGATCATCAACGACCTGCGCCCCAATGTGCTCGACCTGGGCCTGAACGCCGCCGTCGACTGGCAGATCGCCGAATTCCAGCGCCGCACCGGCATCGTGTGCGAGCTGATCGAGAACCAGAACGAAATCAGCCTCAACGACAATTGCGCGACCGCCTTCTTCCGCATCCTGCAGGAGTCGCTCAGCAATATCTCGCGCCACTCGCAAGCCAGCCGCGTGCGGGTCGAACTGCAGCTGGCCGACGACCGCCTGACGATGACGGTGACCGACAACGGCATCGGCTTGCAGGCCACCGGGCGCAACAAGGTCGGCTCGTTCGGCCTGGTCGGCATCGAGGAGCGCATCAGCATCCTCGGCGGCACCTTTTCCATCCTCAGCCATCCTGGCGCCGGCACCACCATCTGCGTGTCGGTACCGGTCTTTGACGACAGCCACGAGCATGGCCAGCAGACGGCTGACGCGCTGGGCTGATCATACGCGCTCACAATGCCCCGCTGCACCATCGGGGGCCGCGATAGCGCCTTAGGATTTTACTTAGAACAACTTTGATGCAGGTCAAGCATCGGCTTTTTTTTGTAAGCAACAATCGGTCCAGTGCTTCTGATCAACTCATGCACGCTTGCAATCTAACCATCGCTGCGTAGACCAGTTTGGGAAACGCCATTCATTATTGAGGACAACACATGATGTCGAATGCAGACTTTCAAACAATCGCCGAACTCGACCTCGAGCCGATCAAGGTCAAACTGATGCACCAGGAATCCGGCGAAGGCTGGAGCCTTGAAATGGCCAATTCCGTCGAAGCCGATTATCGCCGCTTCCTGTACCTGATGAAGATGCATCCGAATGAAGAAGCGGCGCCGCTGATGGATGTCGATATCTTCTGGCACTACCATATCCTCGACACGATGAAATACGCCATCGATTGCGACAAGGTGTTCGGCTACTTCAAGCACCACTTCCCTTACATCGGCCTGCGCGGCGAAGCAGACCTCGAAGCCCACCACCGCATGGGTTCGCGCATGCAGGAACTATACGAGTCGACCTTCGGCGAGCCCTACTTCCGTGACCGCGAACCGTCGCTGCGCGGCGCCCGGGAGGCCGGCCAGGCAGCGTTCTCGGCCATGCCGCCACAGCAAGTGGCGTTCTCGGCGCTGCCGACGGCGCAGTTTGCGTTCTCGGCCTTGCCACCGAAGCAAGTGGCATTCTCGGCCATGCCACCGCAGCAAGCGGCGTTCTCGGCCATGCCGCCGGTGAAATTCGCGTTCTCGGCCTTGCCGCCGAAGCAAGTTGCATTCTCGGCCATGCCGCCGAAACCGCTCGCGTTCTCGGCCGTCCCGACGGCGCAAACGGCGTTCTCGGCCGTCCCGACCGCGCAAACGGCATTCTCGGCGGTGCCGACGGCCGCGCAACAGTCGCGCCTGTTCAGCGAGCGCCCGCGCCTGGCGACCGCCTGAGCTCGCGCCTGGCAATCCGCCGGACCGGCCGCTGCGGCCCGTCCGGCTTTTTTTCGCCTTGCCGTTTCCGGCAATATTGTTAAATCTTTTTATTGTTTTCGTGACTTATTGCCATTGAATTGCACCCGTGCATTTCTATACTTTGGATTGATCCTGATCAAACTGCGATCGACCTGTCTTTCAATCCAAAGGAAGGAATGCCATGTTCTCAAATCAAGAAGAGTTTTCTGCCATAGCCGAGCTCGACCTCGATCCGATCAAGGTCAAGCTGATGCATGAAGAATCCGGCGAAGGCTGGACGCTGGAGAAGGCCAACGCCGTCGAAGTCGAATACCGGCGCTTCCTGATCCTGATGAAGGCGTACCCGCAGGAGCAGACCGCGCCGTTGTTCGATGTCGACACGTTCTGGCACTACCATATCCTCGACACGATGAAATACGCGGTCGACTGCGAGCGGGTGTTCGGCTACTTCCTGCACCATTTTCCGTATATCGGCTTGCGCGGCGAGGACGACGAAAAGGCCCACCAGCGGGTCGGTCAGCGCATGCGGGAATTGTATGAAACGACGTTTGGCGAACCGTATGGCGCCGCGCTGCAGGGCACGGCGTTTTCTGGCGCCGGGACCGCGACGGCATTTTCTGGTGCCGGCGTGCAAAAGACGGCGTTCTCCGGCGCCGGCGTGCAAAAGACGGCGTTCTCCGGGGCCGGCGTGCAGCAGACTGCCTTCTCCGGCGCAGGTGTTCAGCAGGTCGCGTTTTCCGGAGCCGGGGGACAAAAACTGGCGTTTTCCGGCGCCGGTTTACCCAAGACCGCGTTCTCGGGCGCCGGCACCGTCAGCGACTTTTACAGCACGCGCCCGTCATTGCCAGTAGCCAACATTTGATATGACAAAAGGGCTGGCGCAATGCGCCAGCCCCCTTTGCAGGCCGAACTGAAGTACAATCTAAGCATCACCACCGTCTCGAAAGAGGGTTCACCATGGCAATTTCCACCCAGCCGCCTGCCAAACCGGCCAATGTCGCGCCGGCCCAGCCGCCGCGCGTACAGGAAAACAAGCAGGCCGCCAAGAAGCAGGAAGCGCCGCCTCCGCCGCCGCCGCCCGCACCGAGCGTCAATACCAGCGGCCAGGTCACCGGCACCACCATCAGCACCTCGGCCTGAACAGGCCCGCCTGCGCCGGTCACGCGTGAGCGGCAGCCTTTACGCGGTCATCAGCGACCGCAATTCGCGGATGCTCAGATTACTTGCCTCGTGCATGCGCAGCAGGATCGTGGCGCCAATCGGCAAAGTCTGGTGACGGATCTTGCTGATCACCGGCGGTGCCACTTCCAGCACACGCGACAACGCCGCATCGTTCTTGAGCTGCAGTTTTTCGATCAGCGCATCGAGCACCTTGTTCGGGTCATAGTTTGCCGCCTCGGGCAGTTTTTTGATTGGCATATTCAATTCTCTCAAAAAGTAACGAAACAACGAAGCCATCATACATCGAATCGTTAGTTTTTGCTCAACGTTGTTATTGAATTGAATCAGCCCTCCCTTGACCGACTGCAAGACGGGTCGGCGTGAACAGCCAGTCGATGACGATCAGGGCCGCCAGCTGGCCGACGGTGGCCGGCAACAGCACGCACAGGTGGACGATCAAGGGCTCGCCGTCGCCCAGGCGCCAGCCGAGCTGGCGGCGCACTTCGTCGGGGGATGGCGGGGGCAGGCAGGCGCGCTCGCGCCGGACCATATAGGCGCGCACTTGTTCCTTCGATGGTTGGGTGATCGTGGGCATCGCACTCTCCCTGGCCGGTTGAGGACTAATCCCACCTTACGGCGCCGCGCCCAGCCTCGGTTTGCGCCAGATCAAACTGGCGACTTACTTTTTCTGGCGCACCCGCTGCTGTTGTTTTTGCTGCGTCAGGTTCTTGTTCTGCTTGCGCTCGTACAGGGCAAGTGCATCTTTTTTCGCCTGCGCCACTGTGCGCATCTCTTCCTTGTCGTCGTGTTCGACGAAATACTCGGCATCCTGGGCATCGACCACCAGCTTGATGGCGGCGGCATCGTCCAAGTCGTACAGTTCGGTCAACAGCGTCGTCACTTCGTCGAGGAAGGCTTCATAGGTCATGGTCGTCATGGTCGGTTCTCGTTCGCTGATTGAGGTGGGGACGCTATCTTACAGCAGTGACAGCTGGACCGGTCGCGGGCGCGGCGCGGCAGGCGGCGCCATTGCGGCCAGCGCGGCCGGCACGTCCGGGTAAGCCAGCCGCACCCCCAGTTCCTGCTTGATGCGGCCGTTTGCCATGCGGCGCGACTCGGACATGAACGACAGCAGCATTGGCGAGACCTGCTGCTGCAGGGCCGCGCGCGCCAGCCGCGGCGGCGGCGGCAGGCCGAATGCGTGCGCCACGGCGTCGAAATAATCGGCCATCTTCATCTGGGTGTCGTCGACGGCGTGGTAGATCCGGCCCGGCAAGGCGCGCTGCAGGGCCCGCACGATGATGCGGGCCAGGTCGTCGGCATGGATGTGGTTGGTGTAGACATCGTCCTGCTCCAGCAGTGCCGGCGTGCCCTGCTGCAGCCGCTGCAGGGGCAGGCGGCCGGCCGCATAAATGCCGGGCACGCGCACGATCGCCAGCTTTGAGCGCGACTGGCGCGCCCACGCGCGCAGCACCCGCTCGGCGTCGACCCGGCGCCAGGCCCGGCCATTGTGCGGCGCCACGCTGCGCGTCTCGTCGATCAGGGCGCCGCCGCAGTCGCCATAGACGCCGCTGGTGCTGATATAAACGAGGCGCCCGCCCTCGGGTAAAATGGCGGTCAGATTGCGGGTGCGCCGGTCGAGCATGCCGGACGACTGCGGCGGCGCCAGGTGGACCACATGGTGCGCCAGCCCGGCCAGCCGGGCCAGCGTCGCCGGCTGGTCCAGGTCGGCCACGATCGGCACCGCGCCGGCAGCGCGCAGCTCAGAGCAGCGGCCGGTATTGCTGGTCACGGCCAGCACGCGGTAGCGCCCCGCCAGCAGCGGCAGCAGGCGCATGCCGACATCGCCGCAACCAAAGATGAGCAGGCGCGGGCGCTTGAGCCGGCGCGTAGGAGTAGTTTTCATATAAGGATTGTATGTCTTTCCAAATCACTGTCCAACCCAGCGGGCATCAATTTAGCTGCGACGACGACGAAACGGTGCTGAAGGCGGCGCTGCGCGCCGGCATTGGCCTGCCCTACGGCTGCAAGAACGGTGCCTGCGGTTCGTGCAAGGGCAAGATCGTCCAGGGTTCGGTGACCCACAAGCCGCACCAGCAGCGCGCCCTGCCGCCTGCCGAAGCCGAGCAGGGCATGTCGCTGCTGTGCTGCGCCACCGCCAATAGCGACCTGGTGATCGAAGCGCGCGAAGTGGCCGGCTCGAGCGACTACCCGGTGCGCAAAATGCCGTCGCGCGTGGCCAGCATGGAGAGAGTGGCTCCGGACGTCGTCGTCATCACGCTGCAGTTGCCGGCCACCGAAGCGCTGGCCTACCGCGCCGGCCAGTACATCGAATTCCTGCTCCCCGGCGGCAAGCGCCGCAGCTACAGCATGGCCAACGCGCCGGCCCTCGACAAGCCGATTTCGCTGCACATCCGCCACATGGCCGGCGGCCTGTTTACCGAACAGGTCTTCGGCACCATGAAGGAGCGCGACATTCTGCGGTTCGAAGGCCCGCACGGCACCTTCTTCCTGCGCGAAGAGTCCGACAAGCCGATCGTGCTGCTGGCCTCCGGCACCGGCTTTGCACCGGTCAAAGCGCTGGTCGAGCACCTGCAGGATCTCAAGTCCGAGCGGCAGGTCCGGCTGTACTGGGGCGCTCGCCGGCCGCATGACCTGTACATGCACGCGCTGTGCGAGCAGTGGGCCGGCACCATGCCGCACTTCAGCTACATTCCGGTGGTGTCGGACGCGCTGCCGGAAGACCATTGGAGCGGGCGCACCGGCTTCGTCCACCGCGCCGTCATCGACGACCTGCCCGACCTGTCGGGCCACCAGGTCTATGCCTGCGGCGCGCCGGTCATGGTCGATTCGGCCCGCCGCGATTTCGTCGCCCAGTGCCATCTGCCGGCCGACGAATTCTATGCCGACGCGTTCACGACCGAGGCCGACCTGGCCTGAACGTAGGGTGGGCATGTCGCCACACTAAAGACCGTGTGACGCCCCCGTGTCCACGCGTGGCGCCGGCAATCGGCTGGCAGGGAAAAAACCACGGCACCCAAATTTGAGGTATTTTACGTGGCAACGCAGGCGTCGATAAACCGTCCCGCGTTCCACCTCAATCGACAAACAAGGGAAGAAACCATGCAAAAGCAAAAAAGCCTTACCCGTCACTTCGCCCAGGCCATGCTGGCCTTGTCCGCCTGCGCCCTGCTGCCGTCAAGTGCCTTTGCCGCTGAAGCGAGCCACGCCGCCGCCATCAGCAGCCCGGCCCGCGCCGCCGACGCCAAGGACGACGCCAAGCGCAAACCCGCCACCTTCCTCGAATTCGCCCAGGTCAAGCCGGGCATGAAGGTACTCGACATCGTCGCCGGCGGCGGCGCCACCTCGCAGCTGCTGGCACTGGCGGTCGGCCCGACCGGCGGCGTATGGGCGCAGAACAGCAAGGCCAATGCCAACCTGGAAAAACGCCTGGCCGCCACCCCGCAGGCCAATCTGCATCCGGTGGTGGCAGCATTCGAGCATCCGGTGCCGGCCGGCGCCGGCCCGTTCGACCTGGTCACGATCATCATGAACTACCATGACATCGTCAATACGCCGGCCGACCGCGCCGCCATGAACAAGGCGCTGTTCGACGCGCTCAAGCCGGGCGGGCGCATCGTCGTCATCGACAATGCCGCCAAGGACGGCAGCGGCCTGACGGCGACCAAGGACCTGCATCGCATCGACGAAGCGGCGGTGGCAGCCGAACTGACCAAGGCCGGCTTCACCTTCGACGCCAAGAACGACTACCTGCGCGTGCCGGGCGACCCGCGCGAACAGCCGTTCTTCAAGATGGAAGGCAAACCGGACGACAAGTTCGCGCTGCGCTTCGTCAAGAAATAAGCGTACCTCATCATAATGCCGCTTCGGCACCGGGCGCGCCCAGTGCCGAAGCGGCATTCTTACTTTTTCTTGACCGAGTCGGCGTCGAACTGGTCGCTGTTCTTGCCGCTGATCCCCTGGTAGAACTGGCGGATCTGCACCATGTCTGCCTCGATATCGCCGCTGGTGGTGAAGAAGCGCCCGACCCCGCCCTCCTTGCGCCTGAAGTCGAGGTAGGCCATGCCGATCGGGACGCCGGCGCCATGGGCCATGTGGTAAAAGCCCGTCTTCCAGTGGCTGACCCGGCCGCGCGTGCCTTCGGGCGCGACGATGACGATCAGCCGCTCGCGCGCACTGAGCGTATTGACGGTCGACTGCACCGTGTTGTGCGAGGCGCCGCGGTCGATCGGGATCCCGCCCAGCCAGCGCGACAGCCAGCCGATCGGCCAGCTGAACAGGCTGGCCTTGGCCATCCAGTACACCCGCATCTCGAGCACGAAGCACAGCATCAGCGTGATCGGAAAATCCCAGTTGCTGGTGTGGGGCGCGGCGATCAGCACGAACTTCGGCGTGCGCTGCAGTTCGGCCGGCGCCATGCCGACCGCACGCCATCCCATCAGGCGAAGCAGCAGGCGCGAGATCGCGCGCATGGCGGTGTTGACGACGGGGGTATCGAAGATCGTGTGTTGCATGCGGGGGGCCCGGTAGTAGGCTTGGCGCGCCAGCAGCAGGCATCGCCAACATAGTGCACAATGGCAAGAGTGATTCCAGTTAGCATCATTGTAAACCCCCGCCGCCATTCCCGAAAGTGAACATGCCGCCTGCCCTAGCGATCCTGCGCCACCGCAACTTCAGCTTTTACCTGACGGCCCGCCTGCTGGGCACGCTGGCGGTGCAGATGCAAAGCGTCGCCATCGGCTGGCAGGTCTACCAGATGACGGGCAGCCTGTTCGACCTCGGCATGATCGGCCTGGCCCAGTTTGCGCCTTTCCTGGTGCTGATCCTGGTGGCCGGGCATGCGGCCGACCGCTACAACCGGCGCAATATCATCACGCTGTGCATCGGCACCCAACTGCTGGTGTCGCTGCTGCTGCTCGCCTTTACCCGCGCCGGCCTGACCGTGGTGTGGCCGGTGTTCGCGATCCTGGTGCTGTTCGGCAGCGCGCGCGCCTTCATGATGCCGGCCACCCAGGCGGTGCTGGTCAACCTGGTGCCGACCCAGCATTTCAGCCAGGCGGTGGCGCTGGCCTCGTCGACCTTCCACGTGGCGGTGATCCTCGGCCCGATCCTGGGCGGCTTCCTCTACCTGGCCGGGGCCGACACCGTCTACATGGTCGCTGGCGTACTGCTGCTGGTATCGGTCATCCTGATGAGCCTGACCCGGCCCGCGCCGCAGGTGCACAACAGGGAACCGGCCAGCTGGCACACGGTGCTCGAAGGCCTGCGCTTCGTGCGTTCGCGCCCGATCGTGCTCGGCGCCATTTCGCTCGACCTGTTCGCCGTGCTGTTCGGCGGCGCCACCGCACTGCTGCCGGCTTTCGCCCACGACGTGCTGCACGCCGGCCCGCAGGCACTGGGCTGGCTGCGCACCGCGCCCGGCATCGGCGCCGCCGTGTGCTCGGTGGCGCTGGCGTTCTACCCGATCCGGCGCCGCGTCGGCCTGTGGATGTTCGGCGGCGTCGGCCTGTTCGGCCTGTCGACCGTGGTGCTGGGCCTGACCGACCACTTCGCCGTCGCGCTGGCCTGCCTGTTCCTGCTGGGCGCCGGCGACATGGTCAGCGTCTACATCCGCCACCTGCTGGTCCAGTTCGAGACGCCGGACGCCATCCGCGGCCGCGTCAGCGCCGTCAACGCCGTGTTCATCGGCGCCTCGAACGAGCTGGGCGAGTTCGAGTCCGGCATCACGGCCGGCTGGTTCGGCCTGGTGCGCGCCATCGTGCTGGGCGGTGCCGCCACGCTGGCCGTCACCGCGCTGTGGGCATGGAAATTCCCGGTGCTGTCGCGCATGGACCAGTTCCCCCACCACGCACAGGAGGAAGCGGCCCGCAACGGTTAGCGACGGCTTCTGGCATACAATTGGCGCATGCGTAACGACACCCTGCTGCACCGCTTTATCCGAAGCCGCCCCCACCTGCTGGTGGCTGTCGTCATCGGCATCGGCGTCGGCTTGCTGCTGCCCCAGCACTGGGACCCGGTGCGGCGCGCGCTGCTGGCCTGGAACGGCACTGCCTGGTCCTTCCTGGCGTCGATGGCATGGGTGATGCTGCGGTCCGACCACCACACCGTCAAGCAGATCGCCGCGCGCCAGGATGAGAACGCGGGCCTGATCCTGCTGCTGTTCACGTTTGCCTCGGTGCTCAGCATCACCGCCATCGTCGTCGAACTGCGCGACTTTGCCAGCGTCGCCGAACCGGACCGCATCGCGCGTGTCGCCTTTACCGCCCTGACGGTATTCGGGTCGTGGTTTTTGCTCGGCACCTTGTTTTGCATCCACTATGCCCATCATTACTACCTGTCAGCAAGCCAGCAGCGCCCCTTCAGTTTCCCCAATTGCGAGGACGAGCCAGACTACTGGGATTTCCTGTACTTCTCGTTCACCATTGCGGTCGCGGTGCAGACCTCGGACGTGACGGTGAACACGCGCCAGGCACGCAAGCTGGTGCTGGCTCAGTCAGTGCTCAGCTTCTTCTTCAATCTGCTGATCCTGGGGCTGTCGGTCAACCTCAGTGCGGCCCTGATCAACAGTGCTTGAGCAGGAAACTGGGCAAAATACGCAAAAGGAGTAAGATAAAGACGTGTGTGCAATGTAGCGGCCCATCCGAAGTAGTGCACGCACCATGGCGCGATGGGTGCAGGGACTTTCTGAACAACCTGGAGTGAGCATATGCAAATTATTATCCATACCGACAGCACGATCGAACGCCACCAAGGCCTGGACGAGCATGTACAAGGCGTCGTCAAAGGCGCCGTGGATCGGTTCAGCGAACAGATCACCCGTGTTGAAGTTCACCTCAGTGATAACAAGAGCCAGAAATCAAGCGACGGCGATAACCGCTGCCTGATGGAGGCGAGAGTCAATGGCTACCAGCCGATCGCCATCAGTTCCCACGGCCCCACGCTGCACCAGGCGATTGCCGGTGGCTCCGAAAAACTCAAGCGTGCGCTCGACAGCGCGCTGGGCCGCCTGCACGACAAGGGCCGCCATGGCGCCAAGCCGGTGGTCGACGAAGCTGACGAAGTCAGCGAATAATCCCTTGGTCGGATAGCAGCCAGTCAGGGCGGGTTCCGACGGAACCTGCCCGATCAAGCCCGACGCGCTAGGAGCCTGCGCGGCAGAAGGAGTCGAGACCAAGCGGGTGGAAAAAGAACCCAATTCGTCTCCACTTACGAGGGGTGTAGCCGTCGCTACAGCCCGAGAAATGGGGGCGAAGTGGGACTTTTCCCCACCCGTTTGGGCCGACGAGCTTCTGCCGCGCAGGCTCCTAGCCCTGGGCCAGTTCCCGCAAGTAGTTGACACCGGCCAGCGCCCGGCTTCCATACCACGACATCATCTCGCCATCGACCAGCTGGACCGGCTTGCCGATCTGTTTTTCCAATGCGTCGACGTGCTGCTGCGTGAAGCGATAGGGCTCGCTCGACAGCAGCACCATGTCGACCTGCGCGACCAGCTGGTCCGACCAGGCAAAGACGGGATAGCGGGCCGTGCTGTCGAACCGCGGCAGGCGCCAGCCGATCTCGGCCAGCATATTGGCGATATAGGTGCCGCCCGCCACGCTCATCCACGGATCCTGCCAGATGCAGTACAGCACAGTGCGGGGCGCCAGCGGCCTGGCCGCCTGCGACGTGCGCAACGCGGCATGGGCCTGTTCGAACTGAGCGCACCACGCCTCGGCGGCGGCATCGGCCTGGAAGACCGCCCCCATCAGCCGTGCCAGCTCGAGGTTGTCGCGCGGCGCGTTCGGATGGGTGACGACGATATGCGGGATGAACTCAGCCAGCAGGTCGACGGTCGGCTTCTCGTTCTCGTCGATATTGACGATCAGGTGGGTCGGCGCCAGTTTGCGGATCTTCTCGATGTTGACGTCCTTGGTGCCACCGACCTTGGGGATCGCGGCCACCATGTCGGCCGGATGGATGCAGAAACCGGTGCGCCCGACCAGCAGCGGCGCCAGCCCCAGCGTGCACAGAAGCTCGGTAATCGAAGGCACCAGTGAGACAATGCGCGCTTTGGCTGCGATCTGGTGGGTGTGGCCGATGGCGTCAGTCAGGTTCATGGGCGCCATTGTTCCACCGACGGCGGGGAAACGCCAGTGCCCGCGTGTCAGCCGATGCGTTATGATGGCGCTGCAATGAGCGCAATTCCTTGAGAGACCACATTGGAACAGATCGGTACCTTCGCCGCCTCCCCTTACAAGATCGCTGACTTGCAGCTGTTCGAGGGCGCCCAGCTGGCCCAGGTGGCCCCCTTGCTGGCCAGTTGCCCGGTACTGAAGCTGCAGCCGGGCCACAACGTGGCCGACAGCCAGCGCGCCCGGCTCTACATCGTGCTGCGCGGCGCCCTGTCGGTGGCGGCCGACGCCGGCGCGGCCGACGGCGCCAATAGCCGCGTGCTGCCGGGCGAAAGCGTCGGCGAGCAGGCGGTGCTCGACGAAGCGGCCAACCTGGCCGTCATGACGGCCGCCGAAGAAACCGAACTGCTGGCGATCGACGCCGACACCGTCTGGACCCTGATCGACGCCTCGAACGGCGTGGCACGCAATCTGCTGCGCCTGCTGTCGTTCCGCATCCGCGCCGCCAATGCCCAGCTGCGCCGGCGCCAGAAGCTCGGCGAATTCTACCGCCAGCTGTCGATGGTCGACGGCCTGACCGGCCTGCAGAACCGGGCCTGGCTCAATGACGTGCTGCCGGCCATGGTCGGCAGCGCCAATGCCGGCACCAGCCCGCTGTCGCTGGTGATGATCGACCTCGACCACTTCAAGAAATTCAACGACACCCATGGCCACCTGGGCGGCGACCAGGCCCTGCGCGCCGCGGCCGGCGTGATGTCGTCCGGCCTGCGCCCGAGCGACTTCGCGGTGCGCTACGGCGGCGAAGAGATGATGGTGATCCTGCCCGACACCACCGAGCAGGTGGCGCTGGCGGTGGCCGGCCGCCTGTGCAAGCGGCTTTCGGCGACGGTGGTGTTTTCCGATATGCGGGTGCCGATGCCGCAGATTACGGCCTCGTTCGGCGTGGCCTGCCTGGCGGCGGACGAGGATGAGCACGGGCTGATCGCGCGGGCCGACGCGGCGCTGTACCGCGCCAAGGAAGGCGGGCGCAACCGCGTGGCGCTGTGACGGCGCTAGGCCGCGTCGGCCTCGGCGGCGGTGGCGCTGTGGGCGGCCTCGAAATCGGCGTAGCCCTGCTGCACCAGCTCATAGGTCTTGTCGATATTGCTCGCAATGTCGCCGTCGAGTACCTTCAGCGCTTCGAGGATGCCGCGCGCTTCCTTGAAGCCGCGGTCGACGCCGCCGCGCAAGGTGTCGAGGAAGGTCTTGAGCACCTGGGCTTCATCCTTGCCGACCTGCTGCTTGCGGAAGGTGTCGTAGAACGCAGTCGACAGCGCGACGATGCGGCTGGCCGTGCCTTCCGGGGTATTATCCTGGTTGACTGCGTTCTCGATCGCGTCTTCGCCAAACTGGGCCTTGAGCTCCTCGTTGATGCTGGTGATGGCAGTCTTGTAGATCAGCGCCAGCGGCTCGTTGCCGGACGCAATCGACACGCTGAGGGAAGCCTGGACAATCGACACATTGAGCTCGGCCTTGGCCTTGGCCGCGACCGTGCCGTGGGCCTCCTCTGCAGGCTTGACATGGTCTTGTCCGTTGCTGGCGGGCCGGACGGCGGCATCGCCGCTGGCGGTAGCGGGAATGGACATGGTGAATCTCCTTTCAACAGCGAAAATCGCAATGCCGGCGATTTGCGCTACCAAGTAGCGGACGCCGTTACCTGATTATCGGTTGGTTTTGTCCTAACTTTAAACAATCTCTTGTAATATTTATAATTAATTAAGCCAACCATTTCCCATGAGCAACCACACTTTCCTCTGGCACGACTATGAAACCTTCGGTGCCCAGGTACGGCGCGACCGGCCGGCCCAGTTTGCCGCGATCCGCACCGACGCTGATCTCAATGAGATCGGCGAACCGCTGATGCTGTATTGCCAGCCGGCATCGGACTTCCTGCCGGATCCGGTGTCGTGCCTGATCACCGGCATTACGCCGCAGCAATGCCTCGAGCGCGGCGTGCCGGAGCACCAGTTCGCGGCCACCATCGAGCAGGCCTTCAGCCAGCCGGGCACCATCGGGGTCGGCTACAACACGATCCGCTTCGACGACGAGATCACCCGTTTCATGTTCTGGCGCAACCTGATCGACCCGTATGCGCGCGAATGGCAGAACCAGTGCGGCCGCTGGGACCTGCTCGACGTGGTGCGCATGACCTATGCGCTGCGCCCGGAGGGGATCGAATGGCCGCTGCGCGACGATGGCCGCCCCAGCTTCAAGCTCGAGCACCTGGCCAAAGCCAACGGCTTGCTGCACGAGGCGGCGCACGATGCGCTGTCGGACGTGCGCGCCACCATCGCGCTGGCGCGCCTGATCCGCCAGCACCAGCCCAAGCTGTTCGACTTCTGCTTCGCGCTGCACAAGAAGGACCGCGTGGCCGAGGAAATGGGCATGCACTTGCCGCCAAGGCAGCGCGCTCCCTTCCTGCATGTGACGGGCATGGTCCCGGCCGAGCGCGGCTGCATCGCGCTGGTGTGGCCGCTGGCGACCCACCCGACCAACAAGAACGAAGTGCTGGTGTGGGACTGCGCCCACGACCCGATTGAACTGTTCGGGCTCGATGCGGCCACCATCGCGCTGCGCATGTTCAGCAAGGCCAGCGCACTGCCGGAGGGCGTGACAAGGCTGCCGGTCAAGAGCATCCACATGAACAAGTCGCCGATGGTGGTGGCGAACCTGAAGACCCTGTCGCCCGAACTGGCGGCGCGCTGGGGGCTGGACCTGGAACAGGGGCGCGCCAATGCCCTGCTGGCCGCCAACGGGCCCGACATGACGGCGATCTGGGAGCAGGTCTATGGCCGCACGGCTTTGCCGCCGCCGGACGTGGATGAAGACCTGTATGGCGGTTTCATCGGCAATGGCGACCGGCGCAAGCTGGCGGCCTTGCGCGCCGAAACCCCGCAGCAGCTGGCCAAGGCCAGCCCGGCGTTTGACGATGAGCGCCTGACCGAGCTGCTGTGGCGCTACCGCGCGCGCAACTTCCCCGACAGCCTGAGCGCCGCCGAGAAGGTGGAATGGGAGCAGCACCGCGCTGCCAGGCTGTTCGACGGCGAAGGCGGCGCCCGCACCATCGAACAGCTGTTTGCCGAAATCGACCAGCTGCAGGAAGAAGCCGACGAACGCGGCGAGGAAATCCTCGGGGCGCTATACGATTACGCCGAATCGATCGCCCCAGTCCGCACTTAAGGTAGGGTGGGCACCGGTCGTCGCACGGTCGTTGGTGCGGCGACATGCCCACGCGGGCACCAACATGACGCTAACGTCACGCGTGGGCACGGGGTCGTCGCACGGTTGTTGGTGCGGCGACATGCCCACCCTACCGGACTACGCGCGGTACTGGTTGATGTCGTCGCGCGTGGCCAGCGCAACGCGGCGCGCGGCTGCGGCGAAGTCTTCACCGCCCTGCGGCTCGGCAAACAGGATCGCGCGCGAGGAATTGATCATCATGCCAGTGCCATTGGCCGTGCGGCCCGAGCGCACCGTGGCCGCCACGTCGCCGCCCTGGGCACCGATGCCCGGCACCAGCAGCGGCATGTCGCCGACGATGGCACGCACCTGCGCCAGCTCTTCCGGGAAGGTCGCCCCCACCACCAGGGCGCACTGGCCATTGCGGTTCCACTTGCTGGCCACCAGCGCAGCCACATGCTGGTATAGCGGCTTGCCGTCGACATTGAGGAACTGCAGGTCCGAACCGCCCGCGTTGGAGGTGCGGCACAGCACGATGACGCCACGGTCGCTCCACTCGAAGTAAGGCTCGACCGAGTCGAAACCCATATACGGGTTGACCGTCACCGCATCGGCGCCATAGCGGTCGAACGCCTCGCGCGCATACTGCCTGGCGGTGGCGCCGATGTCGCCGCGCTTGGCGTCGAGGATCACCGGAATATGCGAATAGTACTGGCGAATATAGGCGCACACCTGTTCGAGCTGGTCTTCGGCGCCGAGCGCTGCGAAGTAGGCGATCTGCGGCTTGAACGAACAGGCCAGATCGGCAGTCGCATCGACGATGGCTTTGCAGAAGGTGGCGATGCCATCCTTTTGCTGCTGCATGGCCGGCGGCAGGCGCGCCATGTCAGGATCGAGCCCGACGCACAGCAGGGAGTTGTTGGCCGACCAGGCCGCGTTGAGTTTGGCGATGAAAGACACAAGAAGTCCCGTAAGAATCAGTTGAACGGACCGCTATTGTAACCCGCCACCCGCGCCCGCCCCGCCAATCACAGGTCGCCGGGCAGCTCGTCGTTGATGCTGGCGGGCCGGTCAATGCGCACGCCCAGGCTGGTGGTCTTGTTCTCGGTATGGCCGCCGGTGGCGATCGTGATGCCCAGCGCCGATACTTCGGCGTCGAGTGCACGCGCGTTCGAGGGCGTGGCCGTCACCATGGCCGTCAGTAGCCGGATGGTGCTGCCATCCTGGCGGCGCGCCCATGCATTCGAAAAGATGGCGCGCCGCACTTCGCGCGCCGAACTCTCGTCGCGCCGGAAGTCCTCGGCGAACGAATGCAGGCCCCGCAACAGCGTCGCGTCATGCGGAGTCGACATCGTCACCAGGTGGCGCCAGCGCTTCGAGTCCGGCGCGCGGAAGTAGCCCGAGTACTCGGCGCGCTCGTCAACCACCCTGGCCTTGACCATGAAGGCGTAGGTCGTATTGGGCTTCCAGTCATAGTCGAGGAAGGACTGCATGCCCGAGCCTTCGTTGCCAAATTCGCCGGTCCGCACGTCCGGGTCCTTGTACATCAGCTTGACGGCCAGGTGCTTCGGCATAGATGCCGGGTTGTCGTTCTTCGAGCCCCACACCGAGAAGATCAGGACTTTCTTGCCATCGCCCTTCTCCTGCAGTCCGAAGTAGCCGTTATGCCAGCCGGTGACGGCGAAATAGGTAGCCGGGACCGAGCGCTTGACCGTCACTTCCGAATAGAAGGTGCTGACGTCCGATTCCTTGTAGCGCAGGTGAATCGAGGGCGCCCCGGTATCCTCCGTGGCCTTGCGCGCGCTGGCCGCATGGGCCGGGCTGGCAAACAGGAACAGCGCGGCCAGAAGGGCGGTGGCGGCGCGGGCGAAAAACGGGCTTGCTTGCATAGGTACTGCCTGTGGGATGACTACTCGGTCGCTGTCTTGGCTTTGTGCAGATCCATGCATTTGGCGGCCATGGTGCACGACAATGGGTCGTTGAATGTGGTGTCGATGTCGGTATAGAGTATGGCTGCGGCCTGGAACTCGCCTTTAGTGTACAGCTCGTAGGCCTTGGCCGTCCGATCGCACAGTTCGTTTTCGCGCGCGGTGGCCATGGTTTCTTCGCTGCCGTCGAGGATACCCATCAATTCATAGATCAGGATCTCGCCCTTGCGGCCCTTGACCATGATCTGGTCAATCGGGCGCACCCGCAGGCGCTCGCCGGCTTCCTTGAACACCGCGTGGCTGATGCAGATGGCGGTGCCGAATTCCTTGTTGACGCCTTCCAGCCGCGACGCGATATTGACGCCGTCGCCCATCACGGTATAGCTGAGGCGCTCGGGCGAACCGATATTGCCGACCAGGACGGCATCGGAGTGGATGCCGATGCGGACCTTGAGCGGACGCTTGTTTTCGGCGATCAGGCCTTCGTTGAGCTGCGTCATGCGGCGCTTGGACTTGATCGCGGCCACGCAGGCCAGGTAGCCGTGGTACTGGTTGATCAGCGGCGCGCCCCAGAATGCCATGACGGCGTCGCCGATGAATTTGTCGACCGTGCCGTTTTCTTCCTTGATCGCATAAGTCATCAGCTCGAGGTAGGACGACACGCGTTTGAGCAAGTCGCGCGACGGCGTCACTTCCGACAGGCCGGAGAAGTCCTCCAGGTCGGAGAACAGGATGGTCAGGTAGCGGCTTTCACCACCGATTTCGATTTCCTTGCCGGACTTGAGCAGGTCATTGACCAGGTCGCGCGGCACGTAGGAGGTAAAGGCATTGAGTGTGTTCTTCAGTTTGCGCACGGCGTCCGACAGGATGCTGATTTCATCGATCGATGAGCGGGTGTGCTTGCCCCCCTGCTCCAGATTGAATTCCAGCAGGCGCTTGATGTCGAGCGTGATCAGTTCGATCGGGCGCGACACGATGCGCGACAGGTAAAAATAGATCAACATCGACAGGAAACTGAGCAGGGCCGCGAAGCCGATCAGTTTCCTGTTGATCTGGTTGAGCGGCTCGAGGAAGTCTTCCATCGGCGCCAGCGTCATCACTTCCCAGTTCTTGCCGAACGCATTCTTGATCGGCGTGAACTTGGCGATGTACTCCTTGTTGTCCGGCTCATGCTTGAAATGCAGAATCTTGTCGAGCTCCTTCTCCTTGCCCTTCTCGTTCGCCTTGAGCCTCTCCTTCGCCAGGTAGCTCAGCGGGGTGCCAACAAACTCGGCGAGCTTGCGCGGCTTGAACGTGCCCTTGTCGACCGTGAAACCCTGATCGAACTTGGTGCGCACCAGGATCGTGCCGGTCTCGTCGACAATGAACGCTTCACTATTGGCGCTGATGCGCGAAGAGCTGAGAAATTTGGCGATCGCCTCGAGCGCAAAGGACTGGGAATGCCAGCCGATCAATTCGCCATTGAGCATCACCGGCGTGGTCGCCGACAGGGTCGGCTTTTTCGAACTGGCGGCAATATAGACCGGGTCGATCTGGATGAAGTTACCATCAGGCTTGGTCTCGAGGGTCTTCAGGATATTCTTGTAGAAGGGGCGCGTGCGCGGGTCATAGTTATTCTTGACCTCGAACGCGCCGATCGAATCGAATGGCTCCGGCGTCTTGTAGAAAGCGAATTCCGATATGGCTTCCTTCTGGTTCTTGGCGCGGTCGACCTTCCATGTCGCCATGATCGATCCGGCCGGCGGCACCCTGTCATTGAGGATCACGCCCGGGCCGACCACGCTGGTCACCTGGCGGTAGCTGCCGTCGATCGAGGCGGTAAAGATCGACACCAGGTTGGCGTTATTGGCCAGGTGCAGGGCCAGCGTTTCCATGAATTTGGTATTGGTAAACAACGCCGGATCATCGGTCAATTGCTTGCGGATTACCTTGATCGAATCGTCGATCGGATTGAGCAGATTGGTCAGCTTTTCCGCGACGTCGTCATTGTGCTGGATCAGGGCGCTGTCCGCATTGTTCTTGTAGATCGTGAAGTTATTCGAGTACGAATATGCGAGGAAACTGATGAACGACGGGATGGTCAAGATAAGAAAAATAGCGCTCAAACTCAGGCGCAATTTGAACTTCATTCCCGGTGCTTTCATTGGATGCCAGTGCAGGGGTTACTCATCGCGCGGAGCGGATCTTCTGGTCCCTCGCTCGATGATCTTCAGCAATTCGTCAGCGGCCAGGCGTGCTGCCGACACCGAGGTGATCTTGTGCATGTCAACGACCGTCGTTTCGTCCGGAATGGCGATCTTCTCGCCCATCGCGATCAAGGGGCCGGTATCGAAGTTCTCGTCGATCGCATGGAAGGCGACCCGGATATACGGCATCTGGTCGCGCTTCATGGCATCGAACGGATTGCCACCCACATATTTGGACGGCCAGCTGTCGTCGAGGCAGGGGTGCAGATTATAGAAGCCGAGCGCCGGGTAATGGATCAGGCGCTTGCGGATGCGCTGGCCAAAGGTGGACATGACGCACAATTCCGGCTTCCACTCGTTCTCGATCATTTCGTGGAACGGCGATTCGTTGACGCGTTGCTTGTATACGGGAAGGCCATGCCTGGTTGCCAAAATCTCAACCATATTGCGTTCATACTCGGAATGGGGATATTGCCATACCCGCTTTTGCGGGCTGACAAAGGAATTGCGCGGATCGTCCGTGGCAACGCCAACCACTTCGACGGACTTGGAAATTTCGCCGAACAGCAATTCATTGAGCATGTAGAAACCGCGGTAAAAGCTACCGAATAGTGCGATCCTGACCTTCTCCGTAGCCATTCACATCCCCGATGCCGATTGCTGCAATCTACCGATAAGATTGCAAAATGTTACTTTATCACAATAGAGAAGGACAACGGGATATTTGTGTGAACGGCACAACACAATGCCGCGCGCCCCAATGACGGGGAGCGCGGGGCGGTGCCAGGGCGGGCCCGGCGCGGTGCCGGGTCAGGCCGCCGCTTTCTGATAGCCGGCCAGCACCAGCTGCTTGGCCTGCTCGAGCAATTCGTTGATGCGCTCGACGGGGATCTTGTCCTTGAAATGGTCGTAGGCCCCCTGCACCATCGCGTGGTGCGGATCCTGGGTGATTTCCAGCCAGCCGACGAAATAATTCCACACCCGGTCTTCCAGGATCAGCGGGTATTTGACCCCGGCCGGCCGCGAGAAGCGGTGCATCCAGCCCAGCTGGGGCAGGCAGATATTCTTGCCCCCGTTGCGGCGGAATTTCTCGGCGATATAGCCTTCTTCGGCGCCGAAGCCCTTGAAATGCGGGCTGATGCCGGGCCAGTTGGCGCGCTCGAAGGAAAGCAGGCCCATGCCCTGCAGCTGGATTTCGAACGGCTTGCCGACCAGGTAAGCTTCTTTGCTGGTTTTCCACACGCCATACATCGAATTCTGCCATTTCGGCTCGAATTCGGTGGCGTAGTTGGTCATGTCGTCGTAGACCAGCGGGCCCTGGACCAGGTCCTTGCAATTGGGGTTTTTGCTGTAGTACTCGATCAGCGACGTCAGCGCATTGGCTTGCAGCAGCACGTGGCAATCGAGAATCAGCACGTATTTGCCGGTGGCGTAATTGGCGATATCGTACTTGACGAACGAAGAATTCTTTTCGGTGTACGGGATATAGCGGGCCACGTCGCGCGCCCAGCTTTCGACGAATTTCTTGGTCGCGTCGCCACTCGGGCTGGACGGGTTGTTGTCGATGACGATGAACTCGACCTCATTGGCCTTGCAAATGTCGTGATACATGCGCAAGGCTTGCATCGTGAAATAGACACCGTCAAAGTCGTCATAGACCGACATGCCAATGGTGAGCAGCTTACTCATTCATTCTCTCAGACAGGTAGTTAGGGCCGGCAACGGCGACCGAGCAACACTAGCCATAGTGTGCACTCGGTCGTATCCACCCGTCAACAAAATGTAGCTCCATGCCCAGCGCTGACGAAGCGCCCTTACCAGCTAATCGGATCAGGCGTTGCCGGGCCATTCGCCTGGGCGCCGTGCGGATCGTCAGGCGGCGGCGTCGTATTGACACCATCGATACCAGGCACCACGCCGTCAGGCGTAGAGATCTGGTGCGTCCAGTCGCCGGCGCCGAGGTCGCCGAGATCGGCCGAGACATCGAGCTCGACGACACTAGTCCAGTTGGCGCCATGCTCGGCATCGAGGGTGGTGACACCGGTCGAGTTACCGAACACGAACAGGTCGTTGGACGCGTCCGTGTGCGCATCGTCGCCGGAGGCCGCACCGAGCGTCACCGAAACATGCGGCGTATGCAGTTCAGTGACCTGCGGTTCGGCGCCTTGCTGAGTGGCGCCGTGCTGCTCGCCGCCCCCCGCATTGCCGCCCTGGCCCTGGCCCTGTTCCTGGCCCTGTTCCTGGTTCTGACTCTGACTCTGACTCTGGCCCTGTTCCTGGTTCTGACTCTGGCCCTGGCTTTGTCCCTGGCCTTCCGGCTGATCGCTGCTGCCCTTACCCTGGCCTTCTTCGGCCTTGCCGTCGGCTGCAGGCGCTTGCGTCGTTGCCGCTGCCTCTGGCGCCGGCGTGGTCGTGCCTTCCTGGGCTGGCGCAGCCGTCGTCGTCGCCTCCGGCGCTGGCGTCGTCGCCGCCTCTGGGGCAGCCGTCGTCGTCGTTTCCGGTGCGCTCGTCGTCGTCGGCTCCGAAGCACGCTTGGCGTCGCTCTCAGCTGCAGCTGATGCCGGCGCAGGAGTTGTACCTGGCTCCGGCGTTGTGGTCTGGTCGGACGTGTTCGAATTCCTTACACGGCCCTTGCCACCGCTGCTGCTGCCACCACTCGAGGACCCGCCACTGCCGCCTTTGTCCTTGTCCTTGTCGTGATCCTTGTCGTCATCCTTGCCCTTGTCTTTATCCTTGCCTTTGTCCTTGTCGTCGTCCTTGTCTTTACCGTGGTCCTTGTCTTTGCCGTGGTCCTTGTCTTTGCCGTGATCCTTGTCCTTGTCCTTGTCGTTGTCATGCTTCGGCTCAGGCGTGGTTGTCGGCGACGCCGTCGTCGTCGCCGGTGCCTCGGTCGTCGTCGGCGCAACCGTCGTCGTTGTCGTCGGTTCGGCTGTCGTCGTTGGCGCAGCCGTTGTCGTTGGTGCCGCCGTCGTGGTCGTCGGTTCCTGCGTCGTCGGCGCAGCCGTGGTCGTCGGTGCTGCCGTCGTCGTCGTCGTGGTCGTCGGCGCCGCCGTGGTCGCCGCCGGTGCAGCCGTTGTCGCCGGTGCTTCCGTCGTCGTTGGTGCAGCAGTCGTCGTAGGCGCAGCAGTCGTTGTGGTCGGAGCTGCCGTCGTCGTTGTGGACGAACCGCTATCCCCGCGGTTTCCGCTATTGCCGCCGCTACCATTGCCGTTGTTACCGTCGTTGTCCTTTTCTTTGTCTTTGCCACTATCAGGCGCCGCCGTCGTTGGTGCCGCAGTCGTCGGTGCCGTCGTCGTCACTGGTGCTGCCGTCGTCGACGGTGCCGCTGTCGT
This sequence comes from uncultured bacterium, assembly GCA_965233055.1. Classification (GTDB taxonomy): domain Bacteria; phylum Pseudomonadota; class Gammaproteobacteria; order Burkholderiales; family Burkholderiaceae_D; genus Telluria_A. Next base: position 416 of record CBDDRJ010000061.1, on the reverse strand, counting down.
TGCCGGTGCGGCCGTCGTGACCGGCGCCGCCGTCGTACCGCCGCCGGCATTCTCTGCGTTGTTGGTATCAGCAGACTTACCAGGTGCAGTCTGGTCGGCATTGCCGTGGCCATTATTGGCGTTTGAACCGCCGCCGTTAGCGCTGCCGCTGGCGTCAGGAGCTTCCGTTGTCGTCGGGGCTTCCGTCGTGGTCGGTACCGCCGTCGTTGCCGGTGCCTCCGTCGTCGCTGGCGCTGCCGTCGTTGCCGGCGCCTCCGTCGTGGCCGGTGCTGCCGTCGTCGCTGGTGCTGCCGTCGTCGGCGCTGCCGTCGTCGCCGGTGCCGCCGTCGTCGCTGGCGCTGCTGTCGTCGCCGGTGCCGCCGTCGTCGCTGGCGCTGCTGTCGTCGCCGGTGCTGCCGTCGTCACAGGTGCTGCAG
>CBDDRJ010000060.1:0-45143 GCA_965233055.1 uncultured bacterium | reverse complement strand
GTGCAGCACGCGGACGACAGAAATACCGTTCTTCAACGGCATGTAGAAAATCAGCGTGTCGTCAAACTCGCCCACCCGCCACTTCCGCATGCCGCTTAATTCCGGGCGACGCAGCGTCAGCGGCGCTCCCATCAGTGGTTGTCCGGCCAGAAGGGCGAAGCTGGCTTCTGCATTGGCCAGGAAGCGATCGGCAACGGCGATGCTGGCATGCTCGGCCAGGTAGGCGTAACGGTCGACGAGATCGAGGCGAGCCCTGGCCCGCTTGTAGACCTTCGGCATCTTACTTCTTCGTTCTTGCTCCGACCTTGGACAGGGCCTCCTTGCGAATCGCCTTCCAGTCTTCCGGTGTCAGCACGGTTTCATCGCTGCTCATGCCTTCGAGGAGCAGCGATTCGAGCCGATCTTCGGCCTTGCGTCGCTCGTCTGCGCGAATCAATTCACGCATGTATTCGCTGACACTGCTGTAGCGGCCTTCGGCGACCTGGCCATCGACGAACTTCTTGAGCGGGTCTGGCAATGAAATATTCATGCTTTGCATAGGCACACCTCCATGCTTCTATTTTGGCGCGGATGGCAGTAAATGGCAAGAATTGCCATCTCAATCGTGCCAAGCCGGTACCAAAATTAGATCCGTCGGCTTGGTGAAATTGTCAGTTTCAGGATCATTGCCAGCCTAGCGCTCTGTTCTGTTCCCGAATGTGGGCCTTTGCCACCAAGGTAAGAAGACGCTCTCGTGGCCATTCGCCACGTTCAATTTTGCTTAGGATAGCTGAGTCGATAAGAGCTTGTCCCTTAAGGCCGACTGAGCGAGCGTTGATGGCGACTGAGGTGCCTTGCCAGGGGGGGCTAAAACTTAGAACTAGCCAGCCGTTCAAAGGGGGAGCTTGCACTGCGGTTCCATGGAGAGCATCCGTATCAGGAAAACAAAAAAGGGTTACTTGCATATGCAGGTAACCCTTGTTTTTACTGCTAAATTCTGGTGCCGACTGCCGGTTTCGAACTGGCCACCTGATGATTACAAATCCCTTCTAAGGGTTCACATCAAGCAACTATATCTAACGGAATCAATGTCTTAGCTGCTCAACCATAACTTCATTTAGCCGTTATCTAACAATGGCGTTGACACTTGGTTGACGATATACCGGTGCGTGTGGTGATCGGAGCAAAGCTTGCCATTTGGCGCATGTCTGACGATGGATCACAGCTAGCCAAACCGGAAAATCTAATTTTGGGTAAACGTATTTCGCGGTTGACGGTTGCAGTGTTACGCCGTAACGCGCATGTATTGTTCCCATTCGCTAGTGCCAGGATCAAGAGAATCTAGGATTTGTTGATCCGACGCAATGATCAGCCGCTCTAGCATTTCACGGTGCGTTACGCCGTAACGTTTTGCCAAGCGGTTTAGGGCAAGTGCGGCGCCGGTGGTTACCCAAGTATTCAATCGCCGGTCGCCGTTATCGCCTGCTGTTGAGCGATTTTTGCGGTACTCTGCTTGCCTTTCGGCTGCTGTCTTTGCCATCACCACCCCCGTTACGCAGTAACAAACATTATATGACGTTACTGCGTAACGCGCAAGACCATCAACCACGAAATACGGATACCCCTAATTTTTTGAGAGTTCGTAGTACGAACCATCTAGAATCAACGACTTAGCAAAAATAGGCAGAAATACATTAGTCAAAGCGCTCATCGAGCAGCCGCTCAGTTATCGCACAGCCACCGAGCGTTTTGATCGCGACCAGTGGGATATCTCCGTGATTTCGAAGCCCCACCTTTGGCGACTCCAACCAAGCCATTGCCTTCGGTTCATCTCTAAAAAGCTCGATGGCGCGAGCAATTATTCTTGCAGCCCGTACTTTGTCTTGGAATTGCACTGACGCGGCGGCAGATTGCTCCGGTTGACCAGTCTCAGATTTCAGTTCAACTCCAACATCTTCTAGACTGCGTATGTCCCCACAACGAACGCTGGCACAGATCCAGTACGCCTTACCAGTTGTGCTGTTATTTCGAAGAGTCATGTGTGTTCCGCAACGCCTGCATTGCGGAACAGTCTCTGCAACATAGTCCCGCCGCCGCTTTTCTTTGACGACAAATGAAACCAATGCATCTGGGACTTCGCCGTCCACAAACCATTCGTTTAGCTTCTTGTCATGGTAGGCACCGTTCTGCTCTGCCATCTCTCGGATAGCATCCGTAATCTCAAGTAATGTCCGTTCGGCCATGATCCCTCAAACTCAGTTAGTCAAAAATCACACGTCATCCCTACTGACGCTGGAAATGTACCACAGCAGCTAACGTCCTTGCGAGGGTACATCTCAGCTCTAATGCCAGGCTGAGTATTTGCTAGCCATTCAGCGTTTGTCGTCACTTCTTCATCCCATATTTCATTATGAGATCTATATCTCGCTTGAATCCCTGAATGAATTCGCGGAAGTGCTCTGTCTCCATTCGCATCTTCTCTGTTTCGTCAGCGTTCAAATATTCTTTGAGTTGCTCCGGGTATTCCCAGTCTGTCTCGTTCCGTTCAGCGAGACTAGTCCACATCCCTCCTGGTTTTTCGGGCAGCAATTTATCCAGTCCAAATTGTGACTTTTTTCCGGCCATTTGATCGAGCTTCAAATGGAAATATATTTCTGGAGCAATGCGAGAGCTGCGCTTTCGATTGACTGGATTCGTATATGCGTCTTGTGGACCTATGTGGCCATAAGCGGAATCTGTGATTCCAGTAGCCATCCAAAACGCATATTGCGGCCACAGTCGACTTGTTGCTTGCATGATCGCAATAGTTGCATTTTGCTTGCCGCTCAGAAATTTTCGCCACGTTTCGGCGGCAATGCTTGTTTCTGTCTCGAGGACAAGAGGACGACCTCTTTCTTGCGTGTTTGCCGCAATTACTGAGCGTATACGTTCAGAAATATCTTCCATCGCTTGACATCTTCCATTCGTTGCATTACATTCCGTAAAACGGAAAGAGATTCCGTTTGTTGGATCATTATTCCGATAACATTTAAAGTTTTCCAATTATGAGCGATGCCACCCCTGTTGTCACCCTTCCGTCATCTAACTATGCGTCGCCATTGGTAACGCGGGAGCGATTTGCTGAAATGTGTGGCTTGCCGCCTGGTGTCATCACTGGATGGTGTAACAAGGGCTTGGTCCCGTGTGTGTCAATTGGCAAGTATAGTTTAATTAATATTGCCTTATTGCAAAACCGCTGTCTTGCGAAAGAGTTCGCATGATGTCCACTGATCAGCTTGCCCAAGCCTACCTCAATGCGTCAGGCGGTGTCTCTGGCGTTCGCCGGGTAAAGGCGCAGGTGTATGGCGCCGGCAAGTCTCTTGACAACAGCGCTGTCCAAGCCGACAGCGCTCTTGCGCTGGCGGCGCCGGTCGGCGCGATTGCCGGAAATGCGCGGTTAGTGCCGCAAATTGCGCAGGATAGGCGGCAACCAGATACCCCCATTAATAACATGGGGGAAAACTTATCGGGCGCCTACCTTGAAGAGGATGTGAGCAATTGGGCGAGCATTTCTGAAGAAGACTTGGGCGAAGTTTCTCTAGTGATGACCGACTCTGGAAAAATTAAAACGGTTATGGTTCGAAAGCCATCAGAAACACAGGCGTGCATCATTGACTGGATCAATTTTACTGTTCTGGAAGATACGTTTTTTAAGACAGCTCGCCAGATATTGGTCGCCGATGAACAAATTATCGAAGAAGCCAGTCGTCAACTTGAGAAAATTTTTGGTTTCGGTATCACTGATAAACGTGATCGTGGTCTGAATTTCTACCGTGAATCGTGGTTTCTCGGTGACGGAATGGGATTTGTCTGCTTTGGTGGCAACCGATCAACCATGCAAGTAACGCTTTCCGGTCAGGGATGTCAAAACGCCGAATCCGGATGGGAAAAGCGGCTCTTTCAATTCCTAACTAAGACCGCAATGCGTCCTTCTATCTCTCGCATCGATCTGGCACACGACGACATTGATGGTGCATACCTATCGGTTGACTGGGCCGACGAGCAGTACGCGCTTGGTGGCTACAAACAGAAGGCTGGAGGCCGTCAGCCGAACATTGAGCACATTGGCAATTGGACTCGACCAACCGGCAAGGGGAGGACGCTTACCATCGGTTTGCGCACATCAAGCAAGTTTTGCCGCTTCTATGAGAAGGGCAAGAAGGAAGGCGACAAGTCCAGTTTGTGGTGCCGCTGCGAGGTCGAGTTCAAGAATACAAACACAATTATCAACTTCGATGTTCTCTTGAATCCAACAGATTTCTTTGCCGCTTCCTATCCATGCTTTTCTCATTTCGCGCAGGTCGAAACACCTCAGAGGATGGAAGTGAAGGCCAAGACCGCACAAATTACTGTTGATGCTTGCATCGAAGTGACCAAGCATCAATTCGGCAAATACATCCGTGTATTCCGCGAACTGTGGGGCGACAAAGAAGCTCTAGACCTAATCTGCAATGAAGCGGATGACTACTGGCCCAAGCGCATGAAACCGCTTACTAGCGATGCTACTTCCGGTCCTACACCTGTGCACAAGCAAGCGCCTGTGCAAACTCCTTCATTCATGAAGTTCATTACAACCGTCCCATGTTTCGGCCTCAATGGGGAAAACGGTTTTGCGCAGGCCACATAAAACAGGAATCAAAAAATGAAATTCACTTCCACGATTAAAGTCACCGGCATGAAGTTCTCAAAGGGAACCATGGACAACGGCCAGGCGTTTGACAGTACCAAGGTTTTCGTTGAAACCGACCTCGATTCCAGTAAGGACACGGCCTTCGGGACGGCTACCGCCGAGTATGGCCTGGGTAAGGCTGATGAATACCAAAAATATAAACACCTCGCAGGAGCGGGTCCATTCATGGCCGTTGCGGAGATGGAGATCGTGACCAATGGCAAAACGCAGAAGACCGTGATTCATTCACTTCGACCAGTCGAAAGTTCGAAGTCGTCGTCCGGCGGTTCCAAAAATGTCGTCGCGTGATCGTGAAGTCAAATTCATCGTGCAAGACGTCGAATCAGCGCTTTTCTTGATGCCCAATGACGGCGATGTTGGATTTACGCCCTGGGCACATGAGGCAGGTCGGTTCGATGGCTTCGCCGAGGCTGCTGACACGGCGGCATTGAATTGCCATGAAGGCTATTTCGTGACGCAAGTGCTGCAATAATTTTTGTTGTACAGCGCCGGACTGTTTTCCGGCATATCGTTTGGAGTTTCATATGAACAAAAATATTCAAAAAGGTCTGGTCGCTGTCGGTGTTCTGGTCGCTGCTGGTTCGGCAAGCGCTGCCATTGACGTGACCGCCACCACGACAGGCATTACGGACGCTACGACCGCGTTGCTGGCCGTCGTCGGTGCGCTGATGTCCCTGTCGGTCGGTCTGTTCGGCATTACCAAGGTCTACGGCTTCATCAAGCGTAAAGCAGGCGCTTAATTTGTCATGAGCTACCAAGTTGGTGCCGCCTGTTTTGCGACGGTCGTTGAAGCAGGCGGTGCCGCTTGTGCAGCTTATGCACCTGTCAGCACGCTAGTGGAGAATGGTGCGGTAGTTCGCACCGTTTCTTGCACTTCCGCCGATCAGACGACCGGCGCTCTCAGACTCCAAATCACGTCAACAGCTGTCGATGGTTCCCCCGGAACCTCTACGATCGTCAGCCAGTTGATTTCCTACCCCGACTGCAGAGAAGGTGATTATGTCGCCGCCGCCGAAATTCTGGTCGGCGCTACGCTCGCCTGCTGGGCCACTGTGTGGGGTCTCAACGCAATCCGCAATTTCCTAGACTGGTCGCGAGGCGAAGCGTAATGAAAAAACTATTCAAGAAGATCGCTGTCATTTTATTCATCGAAATGTACCTGTTCAGCACCATGGCGCATGCGCTTGTTATGCCATCCATTGCCACCCCTGTCGGTCAAGAGATTGCCTCCGCCATGGCCGCACGCGGAGCCGCCCCGGCCCTTAGTCGCGTTCTCGGCGGTCTTGGTCCGTATGGCGTGTTGGCGTCTATCCTGATCCCCATCGTATATAACTACGTGAACAACAATGACGGCACGGTCACCAAGCCTGCCGGGACCGTATCTGTCGACCTCGGCCAGCTCGTGCAGAACGGTCCCTACTGGGAGTGCCAGGGCGGCAGCTACATCGGTAGCACGCCTCTTGCTGCTTGTATTTCGAAGTGGCAAGCATACACCTACGGCAGCGGCAGTTATCAGAACTGGGGCGCTGCTCCTAGCTCTTGCACTGTCTCAGCTAACGGCTTGTTTGCCCATTGTTACGGGTCGGACGGCCAAGACTGGGATGGTGGCAACACGCGCATGTATGCCTCTGGTGCGCCTGTGGGTTGCCCAACTGGGCAAGTTGGTGTCGGCAATGTTTGCACTACGCCAAATTCCTCGGCTACTACTCAAAACACGCCAGCCGTAACGAAGACTGCTAAGGATGCCGTCGCTGACCTTCCGGCTACCGAAAAGGCAAAACCGATTCCTGCCCAGCAGATGGCCGAGGCTGTGAACAAGATCCTGCAGGATGATCGTGCTACCAACGGCGCGAATGCCTACAATGACACTGTAGCTAATCCTGTCACGGCTACGCAGATCGAAGCGTTGCGCGCACGTACGGGTAACACGCCCAAGGTTGGCGACCTTGCTACTGATATCGGTTTCCCGGCTCCCGAGAGCATCACCGATCCCTACGCCAACACGCCGACAAACCCAAGTGCTCCGATCACTCCAAGCGGTATTGACTGGGCCATTCCAGCGACTGGCGAAACGATCCAGAAGCAGACCGTTCTGGTGTCATACACGCCAACTATTTTCGCTGCTCCTACCGGTTGTCCCACGCCTATACCGTTCGTCATGTTCGGCAAGAGTTACGATCTTCCGTGGCAACCTGCTTGTGATCTCATGGCGACTCTAGCCCCCCTGTTTCTAGCTACGGGTGCCGCTGCTGCCGCGTTGATCTTCGCCAGCTCGCTCAAATCATGACCCAGTTATTTGCATGGATTCTTGCCGCCCTCGGCCCGTTCTTGATCCGGGCGGTTGCCGCGCTCGGCTTCACGGCGGTTTCATATGCTGGCGTCACGACGTTGGTTGAGCAGCTCGTCGCGATGGCGCAATCCAACTGGGCGGCGATGCCTTCCGCCGTGTTGCAGCTCTGCGCCCTTTCTGGTATCCCCCAAGTCATGGGCATGATCTTTGGCGCGTACATGGCACGCATCGCCATGTGGGCGGCTGTTGGCGCGGCCAGGTATGTGCTCAAGTCATGATAGAGCTGAACACAGGCGTTCCTGGTGCCGGTAAAACCTTGAACATGGTCGAGCGGCTCGCCAAGATCGTCGCCAGTTGGGGCGCTAAGCCTGATCTTGCTCGTCCTATCTTTGTCCTTGGCATCCCTGAGCTGGCCCTCCCTCACGCGTTGGTTCCGCTCGTTTCCGTTCAGGTTAACAAGGCCGGTTCGCCATCGCTCGTTCCTGACTGGGACGCCATGCCGGATGGTTCCCTTGTTATCATCGACGAGGCACAAGGGTGCTTTCCCCCAAGGTCGTCGGCGTCGTCCGCGCCGGCACACGTTGCTTGGCTCAATACCCACCGTCACCGCGGCTTCGACATCTGGCTCACTACCCAACATCCCAAGCTAATCGACGGAACCGTCCGGGCCTTGGTCGGTCGTCATCAGCATTTCAGGCGCATGTTCGGTATGGGGCGCTGCGCCGTGTACGAGTGGGACGCCTGCTCTGATTCTCTCGCCGGGATGAACAACGCCGTCACATCGCATTGGTCGCACCCGAAGTCGGCGTTCAAGTGGTACAAGAGTGCGGAGATTCACACCAAGCAGTCATTCAAGCTGCCCAAGTGGCTGCTTATCCTTCCGGCCGGCATCCTGCTTGGGCTGTTTTTTGTGCCGAAGGCATTCACGGTTCTTGCGACTGGCATGTCAGGCAAGGGCATGAAAACGACCACCAGCGCCCCGGCTTCGGTCCCGTCTGAAGTCGGGCAAGTGAGCTCCCTCGCGCCGACGCCGACCGCCCTTCAGGTGGTCGGTTATGTATTGCAAGATGGCCGATGCTTCGGCTTTACCAAGACCGGGGCTCAAGTGATCGAGCCGCCTTCGTGCAGGGAGTTAGTCAAATGAAGAGAGTTATCGCCGCCTTGGCCTTGTGCGCCCCCTTGCTGGGTCATGCGGAGGTCATGGCTCTCAATTTCAATGCCGTTCCTTTGATCAGCTTCGTCCAGGCGACCTACCGCACTATGCTCAAGCGCGATTATGTCCTCTCGCCCGAGCTGCTCGCGATGGAAAAACCAATCAGCGTTTCGGTGCGCAACATCAGCACCGACGCGCTCCCAAAATTTGTGGAGAGAATTTTGTATGCCCAAGGAATTCGGTCTGTTGAGCGCGATGGTGTGTATTTCCTTAGTGTGGACTCTCCCATGGGCGGCGCTCCGTCTGGTGGAAAGGCTTTTTCACTATCAGGGCCTTACGTACCGCCTGTTTCGGTTGAGGGCGCACCGCTATCTTCGCGTCCTGTTCTGGATATGCTTAGGGGCGGCTTGGCTGGCGGTCGTGACCTACAATCTGCTGATGCAGGATTTGACGACGATAGAATGGTCTTTCTGCCCCAGAACAGGAAGTCAGATTTTTTCGTGTCCGTGCTGAACACGGTCTATTCGAGCAAGCCAGCGCACGCCGCCGCCAATCTCGTCGTGCTTTCCGGCCCCAAAGACCGATTGCAAAAGATGCTTGAGCTGTGCAAGTCGCTGGATTTCAGCGCGCACAAGATCAAGGTGTCGGCCACCTTCGTAGAGGTCAGTACTAGCAGCGCGGACACCTTCGGCGTCTCTGTGGTCGGCAATGTTCTCGGCGCTGAGTTCGGAGTCAAGATCGGCGATCCGGCCAACGGCTCGCTGTCCCTCAAGGGCCGCAATTTTCAAGCCGTGCTTGACGCTATCGCGTCTGACGGGCGTTTCAAACAAGTCGCGACGCCCACGGCGATTCTTGATGACTACGAGAAAAGCAACCTTAGCTTTGGCGACAGCGTGCCCACCATTTCCGGCTCATCCTTCGATAAGAATGGGAATGCCATTTCGCAGGTTGTCTATCATCCTTCCGGCGTTCTGCTTGATGTCACGCCACGCGTTCTTGGCTCTGGCCGGATCAACATCACGGTTGACGGTCAGGTGTCGAGCTTCAGCGCGACGACTACAGGCGTGACCGGTTCGCCGACGTTGAGCAAGCGCCAAGTACAAACGACCGTTACCGTTGACGATGGCGAGATTCTCATCATAGGCGGGATGAACAACAACAGGACAACGGAGAGTAGAAGTGGTTTTTCATTTTTACCCAAGTCGTGGGCCTTGCAGAACGGCAGCACGACCAGCACGGACCTTGTTTTGGTACTAACGGCATCTGTTGTCAAGTGACCTCTCGATGGGAGGGGAAACGATTTAAGTAGAAATTTCCTACGAGGGTGAGTACACAGAGTTCTTTTTTTTTGAAAGGCGAATTGGGAATGAGTATTATCAAGACATCCGGCGGGTGGCTCGTAGACATCCAGCCAGGCGGACGGGGCCAAAAGAGAATCCGTAAGACTCTGCCAACCAAGGCAAAGGCTCTCGAATTTGAAGCGTGGGCCAAGACGCAAGTTACTCAGAACGACGGCTGGGTGAAGCCAAAAAAGAATCTGACCAAGTTATCTGTCCTGATCGATCTCTGGCAATCACACCACGGGATTCAGCTTCGACATACCAGAACCTATAGCACCCTCAAGCGCGTTTGTGTCGGGCTCGGTGATCCGATTGCTGCGCATTTGAAATCGGAGCATTTTGCCGTGTACCGTTCAGCTCGCCTAGCAGACGGTGTGACGCCAAATACAGTGAACCGCGAACATGCCTATTTGCGGGCGGTTTTCAATGAATTGATCCGGCTTGGTTTTTGGACAGACGAAAATCCACTTGCACGACTACGCCAATTTAAGATCGCAGAACGAGAACTGTCCTACCTTGATGACGATGAAATCCGTGCCCTACTGACGGCTCTGGACCTACGCACAGATCGAGATGCGCTTCTTATTACAAAAATTTGCTTGGCCTCGGCTGCACGTTGGAACGAAGCGGAGTCACTGCGCATTGCTCAGCTACATAGTGGCATGATTCACTTCACGCAAACTAAAACCGACAAGAATAGATCCGTGCCAATTGACGATAGGTTGGCCGAAGAAATACGTGAATTTTACAAAGCAGAGGGACGACATCAAACTGGTCGGATATTCAAGAGCTCCGTCGGCGCCTTTCGCATGGCTGTTAAGGAATCGGGAATCGAGCTGCTGCCTGGCCAGCTCACGCACGTCTTGCGCCACACGTTCGCAAGCCACTTCATGATGAACGGCGGGAACATCCTGACGCTGCAAAGAGTGCTAGGCCACTCGAGTCTGCAAACCACCATGATTTACGCCCACCTTAGTCCGGAACACCTGCAGGAAGCCAAAATGCTGAATCCGTTGGCGCGGTTGACAGTCGGTTGACACTCGGCCAAATGAAAAGGGCTTACATCGCTGTAAGCCCTTGATATTACTGCTAAATTCTGGTGCCGACTGCCGGTTTCGAACTGGCCACCTGATGATTACAAATCAACTGCTCTACCAAATGAGCTAAGTCGGCTTTACTGCTACGGCCCGCATTATACCGCTAAATCCGGGCTATTTGATACGGGTCAGGGTCGGGCGCGGACCCTTGGTCGGCGGGTCCCGGTCGTCGTCCGGGACCGACGACAGCGTGCGGGCCGGTTCGGCTGACGGCGTGGTCGGCACCGAGGCCAGGCCGGACGGAGCCGGTGCGGCTGCCAGTGGCGGCTGCGGCGCCGTGGCTGGCGCCGGGCCGGTCACCTCGAATGCCATGCCCTGGCCATTCTCGTTGGCGTAGATCGCCATGACATTGTGCACAGGCACGTAGATCTCGCGTGAGACGCCGCCGAAGCGGGCATGGAAGTGCACCGCGTCGTTGTCCATCTTTAAGCCATTGGTCGCGCCGAAGCTGATGTTGAGGACGATCTCGCCGCCCTTGACGAATTCCATCGGCACGGTGGTGCTCGCGTCGACTTTGACCGCCATATACGGCGTGAAGCCGCTGTCGGTGCACCACTCGTGGATGGCGCGCAGCATATAGGGCTTGGTGGAAATTTCAGGCATGGTGTCTTCGGTGCGGATTCAAATCACGCCAGTCTACAGTTTTTCGCCCGGGGGCGGCGCAGACCGGCGTGCCAGGGGTGCCTAGCGGCGCATGACCTTCTCGGACGGGGTCAGCGCTTCGATATAGGCCGGGCGCGAGAAGATGCGCTCGGCGTATTTCATCAGCGGCGCTGCCGTCTTTGACAGTTCGATGCCGTAGTGGTCGAGGCGCCACAGCAGCGGCGCCACGGCCACGTCGAGCATCGAGAATTCGTCGCCCAGCATGTACTTGTTCTTCAGGAACAGCGGCGCCAGCGTGGTCAGGCGGTCGCGGATTTCGGCGCGCGCCTTGTCGTGGCTCTTGTCGTTGGCCTTGGCGCGCTCGCTCTCGAGCACGTGGACGTGGACGAACAGTTCTTTTTCGAAGTTGAACAGCATCAGACGGGCGCGCGCGCGCATCAGCGGGTCGGCCGGCATCAGTTGCGGGTGCGGGAAGCGCTCGTCGATGTATTCGTTGATGATGTTCGATTCGTACAGGATCAGTTCGCGCTCGACCAGGATCGGGACCTGGCCGTACGGATTCATCGTCGAAATGTCTTCTGGCTTGTTGAACAGGTCAACATCGCGCACTTCGAAGTCCATGCCTTTTTCAAACAGGACCAGGCGGCAGCGTTGCGAGAATGGGCAGGTGGTGCCGGAGTAGAGAACCATCATGATTTTGTAGTTCCTTAGAAACAAAGGGGGTGAAACGACGAGCGGATCACCCCGAAACGGCTTGCCTGCAGTGGGCAGGCAAGCATCGATTTAAAACGCCGTGCCGGATTACTTCACTTCTTTCCAGAACGACGCGTTCAGGCGCCATGCGAGGAAGGCGAATACCGACATGAACAGCAGCACCCAGACGCCGAGCTTCTTGCGCAGGCCGGCAGCAGGTTCGGCCTGCCACTCGAGGTAGGCAACCAGGTCGGCGGTGGCTTCGTCGAATTGCGCTTTGTTCATCGTGCCCGGCGTGACTTGCTCGAAGCCGGCGAACTTGTGCACTTTCTTGCTTGCATCATGCGGGTCTTGCTCTTCAACCATCTTGACCGTGCGCACACCTTGCAGTTCCCACATTGCATGAGGCATCGCCACGTTCGGCAGCACCATGTTGTTCCAGCCGGTCGGGCGGGTGTCGTCCTTGTAGAAGGTGCGCAGGTAAGTGTACAGGTAGTCGCCGCCGCTGCCGGCCGACGAGGCCCGGGCGCGCGCGATCACCGACAGGTCCGGTGGCAAGGCGCCGAACCAGGCTTTCGCATCTTTCGGGTCGAGCGCCGTCGTCATCATGCCGCCCACCTTGTCGCTGGTGAACAGCAGGTTTTGCTTGATCTGCTCGTCGGTCAGGCCCAGGTCCTTCAGGCGGTTGTAACGCATCGACACGGCCGAGTGGCAGTTCAGGCAGTAGTTGACGAACAGCTTGGCGCCGTTCTGCAGCGAGGCGAGGCTGGTGCGTTCCGGTGCCTTGTCGAGCGGATGTCCGCCGCCGGCGGCGAAGGCCAGCGCCGGCACCAGGGCCAACAGAGCGATCAGTTTTTTTGGAAAATTCATTCTTTTATCCTTTTGCGCTTGATGCGATGTCGTCAATTAGTGCGGATGAAACGTCACGCGGTCCGGCACCTTCTTGAAGGTACCCATCGCGCTCCACCATGGCATCAGCAGGAAGAAACTAAAGTAGATCAGCGTGCACAGTTGCGCGGTGTAGGTGAAGGCTGCGGTCGGCAACTGGGTGCCGAGGTAGCCCAGCGTCACGAACGACAGGCCGAACACCAGGTACACATATTTGTGCCAGTCAGGACGGTAGCGGATCGACTTGACCTTCGAGTGGTCCAGCCATGGCAGGCCGGCCAGGATCATCACCGAGGTGCCGAACAGCACGACGCCCCAGAATTTGGCGTCGAGGATCTGCGGCAGCATGCCGATGATGGCGACGATCGCGATGGCGGACATGGCGATCTTGGTCTTTTGCGACAGCTGCGACTTCAACCAGATGAACACGATGTAAGCAGCGACGGCAACCATGACGACCCACATGAAGTCGGCGGTGGTGGCGCGCAGCACCGAGTAGAACGGCGTGAAATACCAGGTCGGCGCGATATGCGACGGGGTCTGCATCGAGTCGGCCGGCAGGAAGTTGTTGTACTCGAGGAAATAGCCGCCCATTTCCGGCGCGAAGAACACGACCGCCGTGAAGATGGTCAGGAAGACCGACACGCCGAACAGGTCGTGCACCGTGTAGTAAGGATGCGAAGGGATCGAATCGAGCGGGTGGCCGTCGGCGCCCAGGTGTTCCTTGACTTCGATGCCGTCCGGGTTCGACGAACCGACTTCGTGCAGCGCGATCAGGTGCGCAGCCACCAGGCCCAGCAGGACCAGCGGGATCGCGATCACGTGGAAGGCGAAGAAGCGGTTCAGCGTGGCGTCGCCGACGACGTAGTCGCCGCGGATCCACAGCGACAGGTCGCCGCCGATCACGGGGATCGCGCCGAACAGGTTGACGATCACCTGTGCGCCCCAGTACGACATCTGGCCCCAAGGCAGCAGGTAGCCGAAGAAGGCTTCGGCCATCAGGCACAGGAAGATGGCAAAACCGAACAGCCAGATCAGTTCACGTGGCTTGCGGTACGAGCCGTAAAGCAGGCCGCGCGTCATGTGCAGGTAGACGATGATGAAGAAGGCCGATGCGCCGGTCGAGTGCATATAGCGCACCAGCCAGCCCCACGGTACTTCGCGCATGATGTATTCGACCGAGCCGAAGGCCAGGTTGGCGTCCGGCTTGTAGTGCATGGTCAGGAAAATGCCGGTGACGATCTGCAGCACCAGCACCAGCATCGCCAGCGAACCGAAGATATACCAGAAGTTGAAGTTCTTCGGCGCGTAGTACTTGCCCCACTGGTCGTTCCACAGCTTGGTCAGCGGGAAGCGGTCGTCGACCCAGCCCAGCGCTTTTTCGGCGACCGGTGCGTCGGCAGGGAATTTGGTTTCTTTAAAAGCAGCCATGTCTTATGCCTCGCCTTTCTCATCCAGACCGATCACGATCTTGGTATCGCTCAGGTACATATGGCGCGGCACGTCCAGGTTGGTCGGGGCCGGCTTGTTCTTGAAGACGCGTGCGGACAGGTCGAAGGTCGAACCGTGGCATGGGCACAGGAAGCCGCCTTGCCAGTTGTCAGGCACGTTAGGCTGGGCGCCTGCGGCCAGCTTGTCCGACGGCGAGCAGCCCAGGTGCGAGCAGATGCCCACGACCACCAGGGTCTCTTTGTGCTCGACGCGCGAACGGCTGTCGTTCTTGCAGTACTCAGGAATGTCCATCTGATAGGACTTTTCCGATTTCGGGTCGGCCAGTTCGGCTTCGGTCTTGGCCAGCGAGGCCATCATTTCTGGCGTGCGCTTGAAAATCCACACCGGCTTGCCGCGCCATTCAACGGTTTTCTTCTCGCCTGGCTTCAGGTCGCTGATGTCCACTTCCACCGGTGCGCCTGCCGCTTTGGCGCGCTCCGACGGCTGGAACGTGCTGACCAAAGCACCCGCCGTGGCCAAACCCACCACGCCGCCTGCCGCGCACGTCGCGGTGATTAAGCCGCGTCGGCCTGTATCGACCTGTTTTTCGTTACTCATACCAACCCCAATCAGTCAAAATGCGAAATCTTTATGAAGTTCCCGGACAGAACTTCTAGCAACCTTAAATTATAAGGGAATAGGGAAGCGGAATAAAGCAAAAATGTTGTGCAATGCGCATTCGACCCCATTTCCATGCTTTTTGACTGCAAATGCCCGCATAAATGGCCGGATATCGGCTTTCCGGCCGTTTTAAGGCACGCAGCAAGCCTGCGCTGCGCCAAGCCCCGACCGGGATCTTTGCCGCGCAGGGAAACCTGCAAGGATGTTTGGCTTCTAATAAGGGATATAGTAGGATCGCCTTGCACCCACCTTTTAAGGAGTACCGCATGGCGATGTTGGACGAATTCAAGCAGTTTGCAATGAAGGGCAACGTGGTCGATCTCGCCGTCGGTGTCATCATCGGCGGCGCGTTCGGCAAAATCGTCGATTCGCTGGTGCAGGACGTGATCATGCCGCCGATCGGCAGGCTGTTTGGCGGGCTGGATTTTTCCAATTACTACCTGCCGCTGAAAGGGCAGGACCCGTCACTGACCCTGGTGGAAGCAAAGAAGCTCGGCGCGGTACTGGCGTACGGCAACTTCCTGACCATCCTGCTCAATTTCGTCATCCTTGCCTTCGTGATCTTCCAGATGGTCAAGCTGGTCAACAAGGCGCGCCGCAGCGCCGAGCCGGCGCCGGCACCCGCCGTGACGCCCGAAGACATCGTGTTGTTGCGCGAAATACGTGATTCACTGAAAAAATAAGCTGTACCACCAGGACACCCCGATGCGACGATACTGGTTGTTGTTTGCCCAAACGGTCACGATCGCGCTCGGCGTGTATTTCGTGCTTGCCACCATGCGCCCCGACCTGCTGGTGCCCGTCGCCGGCCGGGTGCAGGTCGGCACCGCCGCCAATCCGGCCGCCGTACTGCAGGCGCCCAGCTCGCTGCCGCCGCCGGCCAACAGCTACCGCGAGGCAGCCCAGCGCGCCATGCCCGCCGTCGTCAACATCCTGACCACCAAGGCCAGCGGGCCCACCAACCCGCTGCTCAAGGACCCGTTCTTCCGCCGCTTCTTCGGCGACCGCCTGCCCGAGGACGAGCAGCAATCGTCGCTCGGCTCGGGTGTCATCGTCAGCCCGGAAGGCTATATCCTGACCAATAACCACGTGGTCGAGGCGGCCGACGAGATCGAGGTCGTGCTGGCCGACGGGCGCAAGGCCAAGGCCCGCATCGTCGGCACCGACCCCGAGACCGACCTGGCCGTGATCCGCATCGACCTCAAGAACCTGCCCGTGATCGTGCTCGGCCAGGCCGAGCAGGCCCGTGTCGGCGACGTCGTGCTGGCCATCGGCAACCCGTTCGGCGTCGGCCAGACCGTCACGCTGGGCATTATTTCCGCCCTTGGCCGCAACAACCTGCACATCAACCACTTCGAGAACTTCATCCAGACCGACGCGGCGATCAACTTCGGCAATTCGGGCGGCGCGCTGATCGATGCCCATGGCAATCTGCTGGGCATCAACTCGGCGATCTACTCGCAGACCGGCGGCTCGGTCGGCATCGGCTTCGCCATTCCCGTCACCACCGCCAAGCAGGTGATGGAGTCGATCATCAAGTCCGGCCACGTGGTGCGCGGCTGGATCGGCATCGAGTCGCAGGACATCACGCCGGAACTGGCCGAAACCTTCGGCCTGGGCCAGCAAAAGGGGGCCATCATCGCCGGCGTGGTGCGCAACGGCCCGGCCGACAAGGCCGGCATCAAGCCGGGCGACATCCTGCTGTCGGTCGACGGCAAGGCCGTCAGCGACACCACCGAAATGGTCAACCTGATCGCCCAGCTGGCGCCGGCCAGCACGGCTAAAATGACGCTGCTGCGCAAGAACAAGCAAGCCACCGTCGACGTTACCGTCGGCAAGCGGCCGGCCGCGCGCTAAGTCCCATCCCTCACTTTGGAAGACGTTCGATGCACTTGCGTGATCTGACCCAGTACCTGAAAGAACTCGTCGACAACAACAACCGTCCGTGGTTCATCATGAACAAGCCGCGCTACGACATCCTGCGCGAAGAATTCCTTGCCACCGTCACTGAGCTGATTGGCGAGATCACCAGGTTCGACAAGGCGGTCGCCGCCTGCAACCCGAAGAAGGCGATGTTCCGCATCAACCGCGACATTCGCTTTTCCAACGACAAGAGCCCGTACAAGACGCGCTTCTCGGCGGCCATCGTGCCGAGCGACTTGCGCCGTCCGAGCAAGGCGGGCGGTCCCGTCTACTATTTCCACATCGACGAGCAGGGCATGCTGCTGGTCGGCGCCGGCGAATACCTGCCGCCGCCGCCGCGGCTGAAGGCGATCCGCGCCCATATCGTCAACGACGCGACAGGCTTTGCCAAAATGCTCAAGAATAAGGCATTGAAGGCGACCTTTGGCGACATCCAGCCCGAGCACAAGCTCGGGCGCCCGCCGAAGGGCTACGACCCGGAGCATCCGCATATCGAGTATCTGAAGCTCAAGAGTTTCTTCGTGTGGGTCGAGACCGGCGTAAACGTCAAGGCGCCGGATAAGCTGGTGCCGCAACTGGCCAGCGGATTCAAGGACGCGTTTGCGATGATCCAGTGGCTGCGCAGCGTGCCTTACACAGCAGCGGAGGAGTAAATCATGGCTTTGCAGCATGCCGGATCAGGCGAACGGATCGCCTTGCTCGACAAGATCGACCCGCACTATGCGTCGGTGGCGCTGGCCAAGACGCCGCAAATGGAGTTGATCCGCCTGCAGCTGCAAATGGGCAAGGCGATGCCGATGCATTCGGTGGAGGGGGAGATCACGCTGCAATGCCTGCAGGGCGAGCTGGCCTGCGAGGCGCACGGGCATGTCACGATATTGCGGCCGATGGAGATGCTGTATCTGGCAGGCGGGGAGCCGCATGCGGTCAAGGCGAACCAGGACAGCGTGGCCTTGCTGATGATCCTGCTGCCGCATCAACACTGACAAACGCGTGGGCACGGGGTCGCCGCACGGATTTTAGTGCGGCGACATGCCCACCCTACATCGCGTCTGCCGTAGGGTGGGCGGGACCGCCGAGGGCTGCGTGCCCACGCGGACAATGCCACCCCGTCGCGCGGACAATGCCACCTCGTCGCGCGGCTTACGCCACCTCGTCGCGCGGACTACGCCACTTCGTCGCGCGAGCCGCGCGCCAGCAGGCGCGCCACCATCTCTTTCGGCGAATCGCCGTCGAACAGCACGCCGGCCACCGCATTGGTGATCGGCATATCGACCTTCATCCTGGCCGCCAGCTCGCGCACCGCCTTGGCGCAAGGCACGCCTTCGGCCACATGGCCCAGTTCCGCCACGATGACGGCGAGCGGCTTGCCGGCCGCCAGCCCGGTGCCGACGCGTCGGTTGCGCGACAGGTCGCCGGTGCAGGTCAGGATCAGGTCGCCCATGCCGGTCAGGCCCATGAAGGTGCTCATATTGCCGCCCAGCGCGCTGCCAAGCCGGGTGATCTCGGCCAGCCCGCGCGTGATCAAGGCGGCGCGCGCATTCAAGCCCAGCCCAAGTCCGTCCGCCACGCCGGTGGCGATGGCCAGTACGTTCTTGACGGCGCCGCCGACTTCAACGCCGACTACGTCGTCGGCCGTGTAGACCCGCATATTGCCGCCATGGACAGCGGCCACCACCAACTCGCACAAGGCCTTGGACGTCGACGCCACCGTCAGCGCGCACGGCAGGCCACGCGCCACTTCCTGCGCGAACGATGGCCCCGACAGGGCCGCGCCGGCAATAGAGTCGCCCAGCACGTCGCGCACGACCTGGTGCGGCAGCATGCCGGTGCCCTCTTCGAAGCCCTTGCACAGCCACACGATATTGGGGATGTCGCGCCCCTTGAGCTGCTGCAGCAAGGGCCGCAGGCCGGCCACCGGGCAGGCGGCGATCAGGATCGGCGACGGATTGCCGAGCGCCTGCGCCACCGCCACGTCGGCGCCGGCGGCGTTGGCGCTGGCGGTCCGGCCCACATGGGCCAGCGCCTGCTCGAAGTCGGCCGTTACGCGCAGATTGTCCGGCAGCGGGAAGCCCGGCAGGTAGTGGGTATTGTCGCGCGCGGCCTGCATGTCGGCCATCGCTGCGGCATTGCGGCCCCAGATCAGGACGTCGTTGCGCGCCGCCAGGGACATGGCGACCGCCGTGCCCCAGGCGCCGGCGCCCAGGACGGTAATCTTGCGAGGGAATTCAGTAGAAGCTTGCATGCCACCCTTGGTCGGTGAGATCGATCAAATGCCCCAAACGTCCGTTGCCTTGATGAAGCCGATCAAGCCATCGCGGTGCCTGACCTTGACCCAGCTGCCAGCCTGCGGGTCGACCAGCTCGAGCAGCACGCCCTTGTCGGCGCTCATCACGATCGCGGCATTGTCGTCGGCGCTGGCGCGCACCTTGGCGTTGGCGACCTTGGCCACCACGCTGCGCCTGGCGGACAGGCCCGCAGCGATGGTCCAGGCCATGTCGCCGTTGACGTCGCGTACCTTGACCCATTCGCCATAGGTCAGCACGACTTCGACCGGCATGCCGCGCGGCGCGACGAACAGCTTGGTGCCCCTGAGCGAAGGGGCGTCGTACAGGATGACGGGGTTGGGGCCGACCGACTTGAAGTCGAACGCCTGGCTGGCGCTGGCCAGCAATAGAAGGAGTGCGCCTGCGATTGTGCGGAAACCGTTCATCTTGGGCCTTGGGGGAGAAACACCGGGGCGTGATGAGCCCTCTGCGCTGAGCGCGACCTGGGGCGCGTTCAGGCTGAGGCCAACACGCCCCGCGTGGTGGTGCTTAGTGTGCTGCCGCTGCGTCAGCCGGTGCTGCCGCCTGCGCTTCAGCGATCGCTTGCATGCGCTGCTGGTAGAACACTTCGAAGTTGATCTCAGCCAGGTGCACTGGCGGGAAGCCGGCACGGGTGATCACGTCGGCGATGTTCGCGCGCAGGTAGGGGTACACAATGTTCGGGCAGCCGATGCCCAGCAGCGGATCCATCTGGTCAGCCGGGATGTTGCGGATCTCGAAGATGCCGCCTTGCTTGCCTTCGACCAGGAAAGCGACTTTGTCCTTGACCTTGGCGGTCACGGTGATCGTCACGGTCGATTCGAAGATGCCTTCTGCCAGCGTTTCTGCGCCAACGTCGAGCGATACTTCGATCGACGGGGCTTCCTGCTCGAGGAAGATGGCTGGGGAATTTGGTTGCTCCAGCGACATGTCTTTCAGGTAGACGCGTTGGATTTGGAAGACTGGTTGCAGGTTTTCGTCAGACATGGAACGCTTTCGTTGGGGGATGAAAGGGGCAATTGTATCAAATGCCCCTGCAATTCAATAGGGATAGACGCGCCAACCCAGATTGGGATCAAGCCCCGTTTAACAAGGCGTCGAGGCGCCCGGCCTGGTCGAGGGCGTACAAATCGTCGAAGCCGCCCACATGGGTGTCGCCGATATAAATCTGGGGCACCGAGCGGCGCCCGGTCTTTTCCATCATGATCACGCGCTGCTCGGGGTCGAGGTCGACGCGGATTTTTTCGATGTCGGTCACGCCCTTGGCTTCGAGCAGGCGCTCGGCGCGCACGCAATACGGGCACATGGCGGTATGGTAAAGAACAACATGGCGGCTCATGGCGGCTCCTTGCTTACTTAACAATCGGCAAGCCTGCCGTGGTCCAGGCGACAATGCCGCCGTCGAGGTTGACGGCGCCGTCGAAGCCATTGGCGGCCAGCTTGGCGGCCGCCACGCCCGAGCGCGCACCGGTCTGGCAAACGACGACCAGCGGCTTGCCCTTGAACTTGTCGAGCTCGCCCATGCGGGACGCCAGGTCCTTCAACGGGATATTCTTGGCATCGCGCAGGTGGCCATTGGCGAATTCGGCCTCGGTCCTGACGTCGACGATGGTCGTCTTGCTACGGTTGATCAGCTGGGTTACCTCGAGCGGCGAGGCTTTTTTGCCGCGCGCGGTCAGCAGCGGCCACAGCAGGGCGCCACCGGACAGGACGACGATGCTGACGATGAAAATATGGTCAAGAATGAATTTCACGGGGATCCAATGGTTTAAGTCAATGCGCGCATTATAAAATAGAAGCTGGATTTGAACTTGCAAGCTGTTTCCGCCCGATTTCCCACCACTCTGACCCTACCTATGTACAAAATCGTATTCATGCGCCACGGCGAGTCCACCTGGAACCTCGAAAACCGCTTCACCGGCTGGACCGATGTTGATTTGACCCCGAAAGGCGTGGCGGAAGCCAGGAGCGCCGGCCAGGTGCTCAAGGATGCCGGTTACACCTTCGACCTGTGCTACACCTCGGTGCTCAAGCGCGCCATCCGCACGCTGTGGCTGACGCTCGACGAGATGGACTTGATGTGGCTGCCCGTAAAGAACGACTGGCGCCTCAACGAACGCCACTATGGCGCGCTGCAGGGTCTCGACAAGGGCGAAACGGCCGCCAAGTATGGCGACCAGCAGGTGCTGGTATGGCGCCGCAGCTACGACACGCCGCCGCCGCCGCTGGCCGAAGGAGACGAGCGCGCCTCGTTCAAGGATCCGCGCTACGCCGGCTTGCCGAAGGCCAGCATCCCGCTGACCGAATGCCTGAAGGACACCGTGGCGCGCGTGATGCCGGCCTGGGACGAGGAAATCGCGCCGGCCATCCGCGCCGGCCGCCAGATCCTGATTTCGGCCCATGGCAACAGCCTGCGCGCCATCATCAAGATGCTCGACGGCATCAGCGACAACGACATCGTCGGCCTCAATATCCCGAACGGCCAGCCGCTGGTGTACGAGCTCGACGCTGACCTGAAGCCGATCCGCCATTACTATCTGGGCGACCAGGAAGCCATTGCCGCCGCCATGAAGGCGGTTGCCAACCAAGGTAAGGCGAAATAAGTTTTGCAATCTAAAGTAATGATGTTGTCCGCACCGGGCTGGCCGCTGGCTGCCCGCGTGCTGCTGGTGGCTGCCTGCGTGTTTGGCGCCGGCAGCGCCGACGCCGCCAGGCCGACCGAACGCAGCAAGCAGAAAGCCGCGGCCGAAAACGCGCGCGCCGATATTGCCAAGAAGCTCGGCGCACTGAAGCGCGACATCGGCCGCACCGAAGACGCGAAGGAACATGCGGCCGACGCGCTGGCCGCCTCCGAGGCCGGCATTTCGGACGCCAAGCGCGCGCTGCGCCAACTGGCCGACGAGCAGGGCGCGACCAATGCCCGCCTGCAGGAACTGGCTACCGCCCACCAGCGCCTGGCCGGCATCATCGAGGCGCAAAAAAAGCAGCTGGCGACGCTGCTGAAGGAGCAGTATGTGGCCGGCAACGAGGACCGCCTCAAGCTGCTGCTGTCGGGTGACAACCCGAACCGCATCAACCGCGACTTGCAACTGATGGCCTATGTGTCGCAGGCCCAGGCCAGGCTGATCACGGCCCTGCGCGAGAATCTGGGCCAGGTCGAAGCCAACAAACTTGACACCGAGAACGCCAAGGCCGAGCTGGAGGAAATCGCCCAGGAACAGCGCGAGCAGCAGGCACTGCTGGAAAAGGAAAAGAGGAAGCGGGTCGAGCTGCTGGGCAGCCTGTCGAAGCGGCTCGATGCCCAGCGCAGGGAAGTGGGCAGCCTCGAGCGCGACGAGCAGCGCCTGTCGGGCCTGGTCGACAGGCTGGCCAGGCTGATCAGGGAGCAGGCCGAGGCGGCCGCAGCCAAGGCCAGGCAGGACGCGATCGACAGGGCCGAGCGCCTGCGAATTGCCCAGGAGAAAGCCAGGAATGCCAAGCCCGGCACCAGGCCGGTGCCGCAGCCGCCCGAGCCGAGCACGGCGCAACAGCCGGAAATTGCCTTGACGCCCGTGCTGGCCAGCGGGGCCTTTGCCAGGATGCGCGGCCAGTTGCAGGCGCCGATCGCGGGCAAGCCGGCCAATAAGTTCGGCGCCAGGCGCGATGTCGGCATTGCGTGGAAAGGGGTGCTGATCCGGGCGCCGGAAGGCACCGAAGTGAAGGCGGTGGCGGCCGGGCGGGTCGTGCATGCCGACTGGATGCGCGGTTATGGCAACTTGATCATCATCGACCATGGCGATGCGTATTGGAGTATTTACGGCGGCAACCAGGCCTTGCTGAAGCAGCGGGGCGACGCCGTCAAGGCGGGCGAGCTGATCGCCAACTCCGGAAATACGGGTAATACCGAAGAATCAGGGCTATACTTTGAGCTGCGCGGCAAAGGCACCCCGTTGGACCCGGCAAGCTGGGTCAAGTTCCCCTAATTCGAGTCATTGATAGCATGAAATTCAAGAGTATCGGCCTGATCGGTATCGGCATGGTTGCCGGCGTCGCAGCATCGCTGCAGTTTTCGGCTGTCGCGCAGCGCTCGTCCGGCTCGCCGCTGCCGCTCGACGAGCTGCGCCAGCTGGCCGACGTCTATAGCCTGATCAAGACCGATTACGTCGAGCCGGTCGAAGACCGCAAGCTGCTGTCGGAAGCCATTTCCGGCATGGTCGCCTCGCTCGACCCCCATTCGGCCTACCTCGACAAGAAAGCGTTCCGCGAAATGCGCGAGAGCATGCAGGGCCGCTTCGTCGGCATCGGCATCGAAGTGGCGCTCGAGGATGGCTACGTCAAGGTGGTGTCGCCGATCGAAGATTCGCCCGCCTTCAAGGCCGGCATCAAGGCGGGCGACCTGATCACCCGCATCGACGGCACCCCGATCAAGGGCTTTTCGCTGGACGACGCGATCAAGAAGATGCGCGGCGAGCCGCACACCAGGATCGCGCTGACGATCGCGCGCAAGGGCGACCCGAAGCCATGGGTGGTGCCGATCTTGCGCGACGAAATCAAGGTGCAAAGCGTCAAGGGCAAGATCGTCGAGCCCGGCTACGCGTGGGTCCGCATCAACCAGTTCCAGGAAATGACGGTCGAGGACATGGCCAGGAAACTCAGCGCGCTGCATGCGCAGGAGCCGCACCTGAAGGGCCTGGTGCTCGACCTGCGCAACGACCCGGGCGGCGTGCTGCCGGGCGCGATCGGCGTGGCGGCCGCCTTCCTGCCCAAGGATGCCGAGATCGTCTCGACCAATGGCCAGATGATGGAAGCGAAGCAGGTGATGTACGCCCGCCGCGAATTCTATGCCGGCCGCGGCAACGGCGACCCGCTGGCCAAGCTGCCCGCCGCGTTCAAGACGGTGCCGATGGTGGTGCTGGTCAACACCGGCTCGGCCTCGGCGTCCGAGATCGTCGCCGGCGCGCTGCAGGACTACAAGCGCGCCATCATCATGGGCAGCCAGACCTTCGGCAAGGGCTCGGTGCAGACGCTGCGCGAGCTGGGCGGCGAAACGGCCGTCAAGCTGACCACGGCGCGCTACTACACGCCGCATGGGCGCCCGATCCAGGCCAAGGGCATCATGCCCGACCTTCGCGTCGACGACAGCCTCGAGGGCGACCTGAACCCGAACGTGCGCGAAGCCGACCTCGAACGCCACCTGGCGGTCGAAGGCAACGACGCCGACCAGTCCGCCAAGGCGCGGCTCGACGAGCTCGAGGAAGAGCAGCGCATGGCCGCGCTGGTCAAGCACCGCAAGCCGCAGGAGTTCGGCGCCAGGGACGACTTCCAGCTGATCCAGGCGCTGAACCATTTCAAGGGCCTGCCGGTCAAACTGTCCAAGGCTGAGCTACGGGCCGACAAGGACCTCGCCAAAGCCGGTTCCAAAAAATAGTGCCGTTCCCGCTCAGCTCCCGGGCGATTGACGTGCGACAGGCCTTCAGGCCTGTCGATCTAAACAGGATTTGGAAGGGGTTTGGATCCCCTCCCAAATCGCTACGCGAAACCGAAGTCAGATTTGAATGAACGACGACCAGCTGCTGCGCTATTCGCGCCATATCCTGCTTGATGAAGTCGGCATCGAAGGCCAGCAGGCGCTGCTCGCTGCCTGCGCGCTGGTGATCGGCGCCGGCGGCCTCGGTTCGCCCGCTGCGCTGTATCTGGCCTCGGCCGGCGTCGGCCGCATCACGCTGGTCGACAACGACGACGTCGACCTGACCAATCTGCAGCGCCAGATCCTGCACACCAGCGCGCGGGTCGGCCAGCCCAAGGCCCTGTCCGGCCGCGCAGCCCTGCTGCAAATCAATCCCGGCATCGACGTCACCGCCCTGTGCGAGCGCGCCGACGAGGCGCGCCTGGCTGAGCTGGTCGCCGGCGCCTCCGTCGTGCTCGACTGCAGCGACAATTTCGCCACCCGCCACGCCGTCAACCGCGCCTGCTTCGCCGCCGGGGTGCCGCTGGTGTCGGGCGCCGTGATCCGCTTCGACGGCCAGATCAGCGTGTTCGACCCGCGCAGCAGCGCCTCGCCGTGCTACAGCTGCCTGTTCCCGCAGGACCAGCCGTTCGAAGACGTCGCCTGCAGCACAATGGGCGTGTTCGCGCCGCTGGTGGGCGTGATCGGCGCGATGCAGGCGGCCGAAGCGCTCAAGCTGATCATCGGCACCGGCACCTCGCTGGCCGGCCGCCTGCTGCTGCTCGACGGGCGCAGCATGGAATGGACCAGCATCGGCGTCGGCCGCAGCCCCGGCTGCCCCGTTTGTTCCCGTCTTCACATTCAAAATAATTAACCAGAATCCTTCAGGAGACTTTGCATGAGCAAGATGTTTGCAGCCAGCGCCCTTGCGCTGGCGCTGGCCGGCGCTTTCGCCACCACGGCCCAGGCCGCTACCCAGACCACCAAATACCTGATCTTCGTCGACGGCGGCAAGCAAGCCGGCGAGCAAGTCGTCGAGCGCGACGACGACGGCGCCGTGCGGGTGCGCTATATCTTCAAGAACAATGGGCGCGGCCCGGAGCTGAAGGAAACCATGCGCATCGGCCTTGACGGCACCTTCACCCATTACGCGGTCACCGGCAACTCGACCTTCGGCGCCGTGGTCGACGAAAAATTCGAGCGCAAGGGCAATGTCGGCCACTGGAAGTCGACCTCGGAAGGCGGCAGCAAGAACCACAGCGAAGGCGCGCTGTATGTGCCGCTCAACAGCTCGTTCGAAGTGGTGTCGGCCAGCATCGGCGCGCTGGCGGCACGGCCGGACGGCAAGCTGCCGCTGCTGCCGTCGGGCACCCTGAGCCAGCGCGTGCTCGATACCGTTGAAGTGAGCAGGCAGGGCCAGAAGCAGAGCGTGCAGTTGCTGGCGCAAACCGGTCTGGGCCTGCAGCCAAGTTTCTACTGGGCCACGACCGGCGCCAAACCACGCCTGTTCGCCGCCATCCACCCGGGCCAGGACACGCTGATCGAAGAAGGCTGGCAAGACCATAGCGAGGTGCTGGCCGCGCGCCAGAAGCAGGCCGAGAGCAAGCTGCTGGTCGACCTGGCCAACCGCCTGCAGCACCCGCTGCCGGGCATGACGGTGGTACGCAATGCGCGCGTGTTCGACAGCGACACGGCCAAGGTCGGCGCGCCGTCCGACGTCTACCTGCTGCGCGGGCGCATCACGCTGGTCGCGCCGGCCGGTTCGCCCGTGCGCGGCGCGCAGAATGAAATCGACGCCGCCGGCCGCATCATGCTGCCGGGCCTGTTCGATATGCACGGCCACGTCGGCCGCTGGGAAGGCGGCCTCAATATCGCCGCCGGCGTCACCAGCGTGCGCGATATGGGCAATGACAATACCCAGATGCAGCAGATCCTCGAGGAAACGGCGTCCGGTAAGCTGCTCGGCCCGCAAGTGGTGCCGGCCGGCTTCCTCGAAGGCGAGAGCCCGTATTCGGCCAATAACGGCTTCACCGTCAGGGACCTCGCCGGTGCCAGGGATGCGATCGACTGGTATGCCCAGCACGGCTACCCGCAACTGAAGATCTACAACTCGTTCCCGAAGGCGATCCTGAAGGATACCGTGGCCTATGCCCATTCGCGCGGCATGCGCGTGTCCGGCCACATTCCGGCCGGCCTGCGCGCCTTCGAAGCGCTCGACGCCGGCTACGACGAGATCCAGCACATCAACCAGGTGATGCTGAACTTCCTGGCCACGCCGCAGACGGAAACGCGCACGCTCGAGCGCTTCATCCTGCCGTCCGAGAAAGTGGCCGCCTACGACCTGAACTCGCCGGCCGTGAAGAAGTTCATCGACACGTTGAAGAAAAAGAAAGTGGCGATCGACCCGACGCTGGCCACGTTCGCCTTCCTCAAGCAGAAAGACGGCGACCTGAACGAGCCGTTCGTCGCCATTGCCGACCACATGCCGCCCGACGTCAAGCGCAGCTTCCATGTCGGCACGATGAAGATCGCCGACGATGCGACCCTGAAGCGCTACGAAAAGTCGTTCGCCAAGATGGTCGCCTTTGTCGGCACCCTGTACAAGGCCGGCATCCCGATCGTGGCCGGCACCGACGAACTGGCCGGCTTCACCCTGCACGCCGAGCTGGAAATGCTGGTCAAGGCCGGCCTGACCCCGGCCCAGGCGATCCAGGTGGCGACCAGGAACGGCGCCACCTTCACCCGCACCAGCCATGAGCGCGGCAGGATCGCCCCCGGCAAGCTGGCCGACCTGGTGCTGGTCGACGGCGACCCGACCAAAGCCATCAGCGACATCCGCAAGGTGGCGGCGGTGATCACGCGCGGCGTGCTGGTCTACCCGCACGAGGTCGACAAGGCGCTCGGCATCGTCCCGTTCGTCAAGGATGCGCCGCCGCTTCGCACCCTTGCGAACCCGTAAACACGGCGATTCGGATCGCCCGCCGCCGCTTTTGGCGTTGTGGCGATTCGGCCTTATACTCTGCGTTCGATTCGTCACCACTGATTACTTAAAATGCATACTGCAAAGCAACAATCCCGCCGCCAGCGCGGCTTCACCCTGGTCGAGATCATGGTGGTGGTTGTCATCATCGGCATCCTGGGCGCCCTGGTCGTCCCCAAACTGCTGGGCCGCACCGGCGAGTCGCGCGTGACGGCGGCCAAGACCGATATCGCCTCGCTGATGTCGGCGCTCAAGCTCTACAAGCTCGACAACCAGCGCTACCCGACCACCGATCAGGGCCTCGCCTCGCTGGTGGCCAAGCCGACCAATGGTCCGGCGGCCAATGGCTGGAAGGCCGGCGGCTATATCGAGAAGCTGCCCAAGGACCCGTGGGGCAATCCTTACCAGTACATGGCCCCTGGCCTGCACGGCGAAGTCGACATCTTCTCGCTGGGCGCCGACGGCCAGCCCGGCGGTGCCGGCGAGGACAGCGACGTCGGCTCCTGGGATAATTAGGAATCATTGTGACGCTGCCGCCGCGCCTGGCGCTGCGCCGCCTGCGCGGCTTTACCCTGGTCGAGATCATGGTGGTGATGGTCATCATCGGCATCACCCTCGGCCTGGTGTCGCTCAACGCCATCCCCAGCCCGCAGCAGCATCTGCAGGCTGAAGCGAAGCGCATCGCCCTGCTGCTGCAGCTGGCGCGCGACGAGGCGATCGTGCGCAACCGGCTGGTCGCGTTCGAAGCGGAGCCCGACGGCTACCGCTTCCTGGTCCGCAACGAGTCGCGCTGGGACCTGCTGGCGCAGGACGATATGCTGCGCGAGCGCAGCTTCAAGAACCCGCCCGTGACCCTGACGCTGGACCCGCCGCCGCCCGGCGCGGCCGAAAAGCTGCGCATCACCTTCGGCCGCGAGCCGGTCGACAAGCCCTTCGTGCTGACCCTGGCCAGCGGCGACGACGCCGTCACCATCCGGGCCGACGGCATCGGCCATTTCATCGTTGAGTGACATGACAAGAAATCAGCGCGGCTTTACCCTGCTCGAAGTGCTGGTGGCGCTGGTGATCGTCGGCACCGCGCTGGGCGCCTCGCTGCGCGCCGTGGCCAGCCTGACGGCCAACAGCACCG
The DNA here is from genome assembly GCA_965233055.1 of uncultured bacterium. GTDB lineage: Bacteria > Pseudomonadota > Gammaproteobacteria > Burkholderiales > Burkholderiaceae_D > Telluria_A. The sequence goes on along the minus strand of CBDDRJ010000060.1, from coordinate 16,496 downwards.
GCATGCGCACCACGATGATGGCCACCTGGTCGGCCGAGAACCGGCTGGTGCAGGTGCGCCTGGCGCATGAATTCCCGGCCACCGGCAAGCGCTCGTTCGACTGCCCGCAGGGCGACCTGCGCCTGGTTTGCGAGGAGGAAGTGCTGGCCACGCCCAACCCGCGCATGCGCCGCGTCGAAGTGTCGGTGTTCGATATCGAGAATCCGGCCCGCCGCATCATCAAGCTGGTGCAACTGGTGATGTCCGGGGCAGGATCATGATCAAACCCGTCAAACAGGGCGCCTTCACGCTGGTCGAGCTGCTGGTCGCGATCAGTATCCTGGCCATCGTCGCCGTGCTGGGCTGGCGCGGGCTCGATGGCATCATGCGTGCCCGCTTCACGCTGACGGAGCAGATGGAAACGACGCGCGGCCTGCAACTGGCCTTTGCCCAGATGCAGAGCGACTGCGAGCACATGGTCGACCCGGACACGCTCGGCTCCCGGCCCACGCTGATGAGCGAAGCGGACCACCTGACGCTGGTGCGCACCGTGCTGGCCGAAGGCGAGCCGTCGCGGCTGCAGGTGGTGTCTTACCGCGTCAAGAACGGGGTGCTGTCGCGCCGCGAGTCAAACGCCACGCGCGAGCTGCAGCAGCTCGACATACTGTGGCAAAACGCCGTCGGCAATGCCGACACCAGCGCTGCCGTGACTTTGCAGTCCGGCGTGCAGGCGATGGTGATACGGGTGTGGGAAGGCGGCGGCTGGAAAGTCAGCGCAGCGGGCGACCCCGGTCCCGGCCCGCTGGTGCGCCCCCGCCCGACCGGGCTGGAAGTGGCGCTCGGCCTGATCGGGCAGGAAACCAGCATGAGCAAGGCCTTCTTGCTGGGAGGCCGCTGATGCTCCGTTCCCGCCAGCAGAAACAGCAGCGCCTCCCGCAGCGCCCCGGCCTGCGCCAGCGCGGCGTGGCCGTGATCACGGCCCTGCTGCTGACGACGCTGGCCGTGGCCATCGTCGCCAGCCTGTTCTGGCAGCAGCAGGTGCAGGTGCGTTCGATGGAGAACCAGCGCCTGCACTTGCAGACCAAATGGATCCTGCTCGGCGCGCTCGACTTCAGCCGCCTGGTGCTGCAGCAGGATGGCTTCAGCAATAAGGCCACCACCCTCGACGGCATCTGGGCCACACCGGTGGAAGAAACCCGGCTCGACCAGTACATCGAGCGCGAACGGGTCGAGGGCGAGAGTTTCGACGCCACTGTCTCCGGTCACATTATTGACGCACAATCGCGTTACAATCTCACCAATTTGTCCAGGGACCGGAAGATCAATGGCGACCAGGTGTTAATGTTTAAACACCTGCTGCAGAATCTGCAGCTCGATGCGGGCCTGGCAACGAAGGTGGCGCAGCAGGTGCAGAATACCCAGTCGCCGGCGCCCGAGGGCAGCCAGATGGTCGGGGCCAAGGAAAAAAAGGCGAATGCAACCGGCCCGATCGCGATGATGCAGGTCGAGGACTTGCTGGCCATCCCCGGTGTCAGCCAGCAGGTGGTGGATAAATTGCGCAAGTTCGTCGTGGTCTTGCCCGAACCTACGCCGGTGAATGTGAATACCGCGCCGGCCGAAGTGCTGGCCATGCTGGCGCCGGAGCTGACGATGGCGGACGCCAACGTCCTGGTGGAGCGCCGCAAGCGGGGCGGGCACTACCAGGAGAAGGCCAATTTCGAGGTCCAGGTCCAGGCCGGTGGTAGCAAGACGCTGGTCCAGGACAGCTATGACATCGCCAGCAGCTTTTTCCTGGTCTCGAGCAAGGTAAGGCTCGACCGCGCGGCACTTGATTCGGAAGCGTTGATGCATCGCAGGGCCCAAGAAGGCAATCAGATCCGTATTGTGTGGATACGGCAAAACTAGAACGAAAGCGAGATTCTTTGACTACCCTTTACATTCGCCATCCGGCCAAGGCTGAGCACGACGGCGCCCAGTGCCAGTTCGCGCTGGTCGCCGATGGCGGCGCCCTGCTGCAGCAGGGCGCTGGCGCACTGGCCGGGATGAAAGACCTGGTCGAGTCCTGCCGCAAGGTGGTGCTGCTGGTCGCCGCCAGCGACGTCACGCTGCTGCATGTGGCGGTGCCGCCGCTGTCGAATGCGCGCCTGAAGGCGGCGCTGCCGAACCTGGTCGAAGACCAGCTGCTGGCCGACCCGCAGGACTGCGTGCTGGTGGCCGCGCCGGCCCAGTCGGCCGACGGCATGCGCACCATCGCCGTGGTGCAGCGGGCCTGGCTGGAAGTGCTGGTCAAGGCCTTGCTGGCGCAAGGGGCGCGCAGCGTGTCGGCCGTGCCGGCCCAGCTGTGCCTGCCTGTGATGCCGGGCAATGTCACCGCCGCCATCGGCCACAATGAATTGACCTTGCGCAGCTCGCTGCACGAAGGCATGGGCCTGGCGATGGTTGCCGAGCCGGCCGTGGTGCTGCAAACCTTGCGCGCGATGGCTGGCGACATGCCGCTGTCGCTGTATGTGCCGTCCAGCCAGCTCGAGCAGTTCCGCGCACTGGCCGCCGACGCCACCCCGGCTGTGGCGGTCGAAGCCGACCACTGGAACCACTGGATCGCCGGCTCCAAGACGACGGCGCTGGACCTGGTCAGCGGCATTGCCGGCGGCGGCAAGAGCGCGCGCGACATGGCCCAGTGGCGCTGGCCGCTGCGCATCGCTGCGCTGGCCGTCATCGTCAACCTGGCCGCCATCAATATCGAGTGGCTGCGCCTGAAGCGCGAAGCCGACACCGTGCGCCAGGCCATGCTGCAAACCTTCAAGGCGGCCTACCCGAAAGACCCGATCCAGGATCCGCTGCTGCAGATGCAGAGGAATGTGGCGGCGGCCAAGGCGGCCGGCGGCCAGCTGGCGGCCGACGAGTTCACCGCCATCAGCGCGGCGCTGGGCGAAGCGGCCCGCGCGCTCGGTACCCCGCCCGCGATCGCCTCGCTCGAATACCGCGACCGTGCGCTGACGGTCAAGCTCAAGCCGGAATCGAATAACCCAGCCGCCGCCGCCCAATTGAGCGGCAGCCTGGCCCAGCGCGGCCTGGTGCTGACTGAATCGGCCGGCAATGTCTGGCTGATCCGCAGCAAGACCGCCAGCAAGGACAAGCAATGAACGCCCTGAACCAAATCAGAGAACAAGCGTCGCTGGCCTGGCTGGCGCGCACCGAGCAGGAGCGCCGCTTGCTGTCGGTCGGCGCCGGCGTGGTGCTGCTGGCGCTGTTGTACGTGATCTTCGTCGCGCCGGCCCTGAGCGGCCGCGTCCAGCTCAATAAGGAACTGCCACGCCTGCGCCAGGACGCCGCGCTGATGCAGGCGCTGGCGCTTGATGCAGCCCAGCTGGCCCACCAGGCGCCGCCCCAATTGGTGCCGATGAGCAAGGAATCGCTGACGGCCAGCCTGGCCGCGCGCGCGCTGGTGCCGGAGTCGCTGTCGATGACGGGCGACTATGCCAAGCTGCAGCTCAAGGATGCCAGTTTCGCCAGCCTGGTGACCTGGCTCGACGCGCAGCGGCGCGAGAACCGGATCGCGGTGCAGGATGCGGCCGTGACGCCGGTCAATGATGCCGGCCAGGTCGACGCGGTGCTGACCTTGCGCCAAGCCAACTCCGACACCCGATGAAGCGAGCGCTGCTGTGGACGCTGGCGGTGCTGCTGACGGTGGCACTGACGCTGCTCATTTTCCTGCCGGCCGCCATGGTCGGGCAGGCGATCGAGCGCCAGACCGATGGACGATTGACGCTGGGGGATGCGCAGGGTACGCTGTGGCGCGGCTCGGCCTTTATCGGCGGCGCGGCCAGCCCGACCGGGGCGGTCACGCCGCTGCTGCCGGGGCGTTTCAGCTGGCGCCTGTCGCCGCTGGTGCTGGTCGGCCAGGTCGATGTGCGGCTGGAGAACCCGGAAGCGCTGAGCCAGCCGGTTGATGTGCGGGGCAGCTGGTCGCAGTGGCAAGTCAGCCCGGCGTCGATAGTCTTGCCGGCCGATAACCTGGCCGGACTGGGCGCGCCGCTCAACACGATCGCGCCGACCGGCCGGGTGACGCTGTCGTGGACCGGGCTGGCGCTCGAGCGCCATGGCGGCACGGTGGCCGTCAATGGCCACACGACGATGCTGCTGGCCGACATCAGCTCGCGCCTGTCGCCGCTCAAGCCGCTCGGCACCTACGAGCTGGCGATGGACTGGCGCGGCGCCCAGGCGCAGCTGAACCTGGCCACGGTGCGCGGTCCGCTGGTATTGGATGGCAAGGGGACGATCGACAAGGGAAGGCTGCGCTTTTCAGGCAGCGCCAAGGCAGCAGACGGATACGACGACACGCTGGCAAACCTGCTCACGATGCTGGGCCAGCGCCGAATGGTGGGTGACAAAAATATTATTGCCTTAGAGTTCAAATAATGAAAACACAATCTCATAGCGCTTTCCAATCCCCGGCCCTGCGCCGTGCCGTCGCAGCGGCGCTGCTGTGCTGCTCAGTGCAAGTGACGCCGGTCTGGGCGCAGGGCGCCAACGACGTCGCCGCGCTCAACTTCGTCAACGCCGACATCGAATCGGTGATCAAGGCGGTCGGCCACTACACCGGCATGACCTTCATCATCGACCCGCGCGTCAAGGGTTCGCTGACGCTGGTGTCGGAAAAGTCGATTTCGAAGGCGCAGGCGTTCAGCCTGCTCACTTCCCAGCTGCGTCTGCAAGGCTTCGCGGTGGTGGTCGGCGACGGCTTTGCCAAGGTGGTGCCGGAAGCGGAAGCGAAGCTGCAGTCGTCGCCGACGCTGGTCGGGCTCGGCGCGCCGAGCGTCAAGGGCGACCAGGTGGCGACCCAGATCTTCCACCTCGCCTACGAGTCGGCCACCAATCTGACCGCGGTGCTGCGCCCCTTGATCTCGCCGAACAATTCGATCACGGCCAATACCGGCAACAACAGCCTGGTCATCACCGACTACGCCGACAACCTCAAGCGCCTGTCGAAGATCATCGCCGCCCTCGACGCGCCGGTGGCGGCCGACATCGACGTGATCCCGGTGCGCTACGCGATCGCGTCCGACCTGGCCTCGATGGTCGACAAGCTGCTGGCGCCGACGGCGGGCGGCGACTCGGGCCGCATCATGGTGCAGGCCGACCCGCGCAGCAATTCGATCGTGCTGCGCGCGCCGACGCCGGCCCGCGCCAACCTGGCCAAGGCCTTGATCACCAAGCTCGACCAGCCGACCGCCCAGGCCGGCAATGTACACGTGGTCTACCTGAAGAACGCCGACGCCACCAAGCTGGCCGCCACGCTGCGGGCGGTGATTTCGTCGGACTCGTCGCCGCTGCCGCAGACCCAGCAGGGCACCAGCGGCGGCAGTGTGCCGACCGGCATGGCGCAGGGCGCCAGCAACCAGCAGGGGCAACTGCAGCAGGCCTCGACCGCCGGCACCAGCAACCAGCCAAGCACCCAGCAGGGCGGCAGCGGCGCCGGCTTCATCCAGGCCGATGCGGCCACCAACACCCTGATCATCACTGCCAACGAAACGCTGTACCGCAACCTGCGCGGCATCATCGACCAGCTCGACGCGCGCCGCGCCCAGGTCTATATCGAGTCGCTGATCGTCGAAGTCACGGCCGACAAGGCGTCCGAGTTCGGCATCCAGTGGGTCGGCCTGTCCGGCAACGACGCCAGCAAATACCGGGTCGGCGGCTTGACCAGCTACGCCACGGGCAGCAGCAACAACCTGGTGAAGCTGGCGACCGCGGCGGCGACGGCCGGCACTGCCAGCGCCCAGGCGTTCACTCCCGGCGCCGGTTTCACGATCGGCCTGTTCAAGCAGATCAACGGTCAACTGGGCCTGGGCGCACTGGCGCATGCGCTGGAAACCGAGGGCAATGCGAACATCCTGTCGACGCCGACCCTGTTCACGCTGGATAACGAGCTGGCCACGATGAAGGTGGGCCAGAACGTGCCGATCATCAGCGGCCAGTTCACCACCTCCGGCGGCGGCACCAATGCCAACCCGTTCCAGACCATCGACCGCCGCGATGTCGGCCTGACCCTCAAGGTCCGTCCGCAAATCTCGGAAGGCGGCACCATCAAGATGGCCATCTACCACGAGACTTCGTCGGTCGATCCAAGTTCGACGACATCGACTGCCGGCGTGACGCTCAATAACCGCGTCATCGAGAGCAATGTGCTGGCCGACGACGGCCAGATCTTCGTGCTGGGCGGCCTGATCGAGGACACCGAAGGCGACGGCGTCGAGAAGGTGCGCGGCCTGGGCGATATTCCCGTGCTGGGCAATCTGTTCAAGTACCAGACCCGCAAGCGCAAGAAGACCAACCTGATGATTTTCCTGCGCCCGGTGATCGTGCGCAGCCAGGAGCACAGTGCCAGCCTGGCGGCCAACCGCTACGACTATATGCGCTCGGCGGGCGAAGCGGCCCAGCCGAAGGACGATACGCTGATGCTGCAGAACCTTGGCGCCCCTGTGCTGCCCAAACTGAGCAATGGCCAGCCGCCGGCCGGTGGCGCAATGGCGCCCGCGCAGGCGCCGGCCACCGTGCCGGCAACTGCACCTGCTGCGCCGGTCAAACAGTGAGCGATCAATGAGTAACCTGCTTCCCTACGCCTTCGCGCGCGACTTCGCGCTGCTGGCACAACCGAGCGAGCAGCTCGAGCACACGATCGAAGTGTGGGTGTCCTCCGCGACCAGGCCGGCCGCGATTGCCGAGGTGTCGCGCCGGTTCGGGCGGGTGGCGCTCAAGTCGATGAGCAGCGACGAGCTCGACGCCGCCATCGCCACCGCCTACGCCGGCGCCGGCGGCGACGCCTCGCAGGTGGCCGACGAGTTCGAGGCCGACCTTGACCTGACCAAGCTGCTGCAGGACGTGCCGGCGATCGAAGACCTGCTCGAATCATCCGACGACGCGCCGGTGATCCGCATGATCAATGCGCTGCTGACGCAGGCGCTGCGCGAAGGCGCGTCCGACATCCACATCGAGCCGTTCGAAATCAATTCCGTCGTGCGCTTCCGCATCGACGGTTCGCTGCGCGACGTGGTGCGCCCGAAGAAGGCGATCCACGGCTCGCTGATCTCGCGCATCAAGATCATGGCCCAGCTCGATATCGCCGAGAAGCGCCTGCCGCAGGACGGCCGCATCACGCTGCGCGTCGGCGGCAAGCCGGTCGACGTACGGGTGTCGACGCTGCCGACCGGCCACGGCGAACGGGCCGTGCTGCGCCTGCTCGACAAGGAAGCGGGCCGGCTCGACCTCAAGCACCTCGGCATGGCGCCGGCCATGCTGCCGCAGTTCGACCGTCTGATCAACCAGCCGCACGGCATCGTGCTGGTGACCGGGCCGACCGGCTCCGGCAAGACCACCACGCTATACGCGGCGCTGACGCGGCTGAACGCGACCACCACCAATATCCTGACGGTCGAAGACCCGATCGAATACGACCTGGTCGGCGTCGGCCAGACCCAGGTCAATGCCCGCATCGACATGAGCTTCGCCAAGGCGCTGCGCGCGATCCTGCGCCAGGACCCGGACGTCATCATGATCGGCGAGATCCGCGACCTCGAAACGGCGCAGATCGCCGTGCAGGCGTCGCTGACCGGCCACCTGGTGCTGGCGACGCTGCACACCAACGACTCGGCCGCCGCCGTGACGCGCCTGCTCGACATGGGGATCGAACCGTTCCTGCTGTCGTCGTCGCTGCTGGGCGTGATGGCGCAGCGCCTGGTGCGCAAGCTGTGCGTGCACTGCCGGCGCGAGGAAGGCGGCCAGTGGCACGCGGTCGGCTGCGACAAGTGCGGCCATACCGGCTATCACGGCCGGGTCGGCGTCTACGAACTGCTCGAGACGACCGAGCAGATCCGCGCCCAGATCCACAACCGCGCCTCCGAGGCCGAGATCCGCGTGGCGGCCCAGGCCGGCGGCATGCGCACCATGCGCGAAGACGGCGAACGCTGGCTGATTGATGGCACCACCACCGGCGCCGAACTGCTGCGTGTGACCAAGGACTGAACAGGACCCGATGCCCGCTTACCGTTACGAAGCCGTCGATGCCGGCGGCGCCACCCACAAGGGCGTGCTCAATGCCGACAGCCCGCGCTCGGCGCGCGCCGACTTGCGTGCGCAGGGCCTGACCCCGCTGGCGGTCGAAGCCATCGCGGCCCAGCTCGACGCGGCCGGCAAGGCCCGTTCGCGTTCGTTCGGCGAACGCCTGTCGATGGTCGAGCTGGCGCTGTTTACGCGCCAGCTGGCCAGCCTGCTGGAAGCGGGCCTGCCGCTCGAGCAGGCCTTCACCGCCCTGCTCGAACAGGCCGAGCGCCCGTATGTGCGCGACCTGATCGCCTCGATCCGCTCCGAAGTGATGGGCGGCGCCAGTTTTTCCGACGCGCTGTCGCGCCACCCGCGCGACTTCGACGACATCTACCGCGGCCTGGTGTCGTCGGGCGAGCAGATCGGCCACCTGGCGCGCGTGCTGTCGCGCCTGGCCGACTACATCGAACGGCGCAACGCGCTGGTGCAGAAGGTCAAGCTGGCATTCACCTATCCGGCCATCGTCACGGTGGTGGCGTTCGCGATCGTCATCTTCCTGCTGACCTATGTGGTGCCGCAGATCGTGTCGGTGTTCGCCAACACCAAGCAGAAGCTGCCGCTGCTGACGGTGATGATGCTGGCGGTGTCGAACTTCGTGCGCGACTATGGCATCGCGATGGCGGTGCTGCTGGTCGGCGCCGGCTTCGGCGCCCGCCGCGCGCTGCAGAACCCGGCGCTCAAGCTGCGCTGGCATACGTGGCTGCTGACGGCACCCGTGTACGGCAAGTTCGAGCGCAGCCTGAACACGGCGCGCTTTGCCAGCACGCTGGCCATCACCACCGGTTCCGGCGTGCCGATTCTGCGCGCGCTCGACACCAGCCGCGACACGCTGTCGAACGTGGCGATGAAGACACTGGTCGAAGACGCCTCGGCCAGCGTGCGCGAAGGTGTCAGCCTGGCGCGCGCGCTGTCGGCGCAAAAGCATTTCCCGCCGATGCTGATCCATATGATCCGCGCCGGCGAAATCACGGGCGAGCTGCCGGCCATGCTGGAGCGGGCCGCCAGCTCGCAGCAGCAAGACCTGGAACGGCGCACGCTGACCATCGCCGGCCTGCTCGAACCGGTACTGATCCTGGCCATGGGCCTGGTGGTGCTGCTGATCGTGCTGGCGGTGCTGATGCCGATTATCGAAATCAACCAGCTGGTGCGGTAAAAAAGGATTCCCATGAAGCGCATGTCCGTCGTCTATAGTTTGCTGGCAGTGATCGCGCTGTCGGCGTCGCTGGCCTACTGGGGCCTGCAGCTGTTCAAGCCGCAACCACGCCCGCAGGTGGCGGCGCCGCAGGCTGCCATGCCGGAACCGGCGATTGACGCGGCCGCCGGCCTGTTCGGCGGGCACAGCGCGGCCGTGGTCAGCAACTACCAGCTCAAGGGCGTGGTCGCCGCCGTGCCGGCGCGCGACGGCGTGGCCATCATCGCGGCCGACGGCAAGCCGGCGCAGGCGTACAAGGTCGGGCAGGAAGTGGCGCCCGGCGTGACAGTCAAGGAAGTGACAGCGCGCGCCGTCACCCTGCTCGAAGGCGGCGTCGCCAAGCGCATCGACCTGCCGGCCGAGGCGGGCGGCAATACCAGCCTGTCGCAGGGCGGCGGCGCCAACCCGCCGCCTTCGGCCGTGCCGCCGCAGCAGATGCAGCCGTCGATTCCGGCGCCGCCACCGCCGCCGACGATGAATCCGGCGCCGACCATCGTCACACCGCCGACCCAGTGAAGCTCGCGCCCCTGCTGATCGCCGCCAGCCTGCTGACCGCGTCGGCAGGGCTGCAGGCCCAAGCCAGGACCCAAGTTCAGGCCCAGGCTCAGGCCCAGGCCCAGGCCCAGGCCCAGGCCCAGGCCCAGGCCCAGGCCCAAGCCCAGGCCCAAGCCCAAGCCCAGGCCCAGGCCCAAGCCCAAGCCCAAGCCCAAGCCCAAGCCCAGGCCCAAGCTCAGCCTGGTCCGCACGCTGTGGCCGGCGCCAGGCCGCGCGTGGCGCTGGTGCTGTCGGGTGGCGGCGCGCGCGGCTTCGCCCATATCGGCGTGCTGCGTGTGCTGCGCGAACTGCGGGTCCCGGTCGACATCGTGGTCGGCACCAGCATGGGCAGCGTGATCGGCGGCGCCTACGCGGCCGGCGCCTCGGTGGCCGAACTCGACTCGATGGCGCGTACCACCGACTGGGACAGCGTCATCGCCGACCGCCCGGCGCGCGACGACCTGGCGTTCCGCCGCCGCGAAGAAGACCTGATCCTGCCGTCGCGCATCGAGTTCGGCGTCTCGCGCCGCGGCGTGTCGTTGCCGCCGGCCGCCGCCGGCAATGCCGCGCTCGAAACGGCGCTGACCCGCCTGCTGCCGGCCGGTACCCGCGACAAACCGGCCAGCGCCTTGCCGCTGCCGTTCCGCTCGGTCGCCTCGGACCTGCTGACGGGCGAACTGGTGGAACTGTCCGACACCCCGCTGTTCCTCGCCATGCGCGCCTCGCTGGCCGTGCCGGGGGTGTTCGCGCCGGTGCGCGTCAACCAGCGGCTGGTGGTCGACGGCGGCCTGGTGCGCAACCTGCCGGTCGACATGGCGCGCGCGATGGGGGCCGACATCGTCATCGCCGTCAACGTCGGCACCACGCTGGCGCCGGAGGAAGAACTGGGCAGCGCGATCGGCGTCGCCCAGCAGATGCTGCAGATCCTGACCGAGCAGAACGTGCAGCGCTCGCTGAAGGAGCTGGGCCCGAACGACATCCTGGTGGCGCCCGACCTGAAGGGCGTTTCCTTCCTCGACTTCGCGCGCCACGACCGCGCCATCAAGGCCGGCGAACTGGCCGCGCGCGCGCTGGCGCCGCGGCTGGCCGCGCTGGCCCTGCCAGCGGCCGACTATGCCGTGTTCGAGAACCGCCGGCTGGCCGCGCCGGCGCTCGACGACGCGCCGCTCGCGCTGTTTGACCTGAAGGTCGAAAGCATCGGCCACATCAACCCCGACATCCTGAAGCTGCAGTCGGGCCTGAAGCTGGGCGACCAGGTCACGCAGGAACAGGTGCGCAAGGCCGCCAACACGCTGTACGGGCGCGGCGACGTGGCGCGGGTCGAGACCGAGGTTAACGACGATGGCGGCAAGCGCAGCGTACTGATCACCGCCACCGAGGCCGACTGGGCCAATAGCCGCCTGCGCGCCGGGCTGGAACTGTCGAGCGACTTCGACGACAGCAATAATTTCGCGATCAAGCTGATGCATGTACGCTCATCGCTCAATGACTGGGGCGGCGAATTGCGCACGGTGGCGCGCATCGGCACCTCGCGCGATTTTGGCATGCAGTTCCACCAGCCGCTCGGGGCCGGCTCGCCGTGGTATGTGATGCCGGCCATCGAATACGGTTCGTCGACCAGCGATATCTTTGCGGAAGGGCGGCGCATTGCGCGCCTCGGCTACAGCGGCCGCGGCGCCCAGCTGTCGGCCGGCCGCCAGTTCGGCACCTGGGGCGACCTTCGCATCGGCGTACAGCGCGCCAAATCGAGTGCGTATATGGCGATCCCGGCCGAGCCGAGCGCGCCGGTCACCTATTCGTTCGACACCAACCGCTTCATCCGTTTTTCCGTCGATACGCTCGACTCGCTGGCGTTCCCCAGCCGCGGCGTGCTGTTCGACGCCAGCCTTGAACATTCGCCGTCGACGACGGCGCGCAGTTCGCAGGCCCGTTCATCGGTATTGGGACTGGTCGCTTATCAATCGGGCAACTGGGCCGGCCACGTGTCGGCCAGTTGGGCGCGCGCGCAGAGCGGCGCGGCGCCGCTGGCGCTGGGCGGCTTCCTGCAGCTGTCCGGTACCCAGGTCGATTCGGTCCAGGGCCGCAGCGTGGCACTGGCGCGGCTGGTGACGGCGCGCCGCATCGGCGCGCTGCCGGCCACCCTGGGCGGCGTGGTGCGGGCCGGTTTTTCAATGGAGATCGGCGGCGCGTTCGACCAGGAAGTGCCGCTGCGCGGCAGCTCCTTCAAGCAGGCCGGCAGCGCCTTCGTGTCGGTCGACACCCGTTTCGGGCCGCTGTATTTCGCCGCCGGCGCCACCCGCGACGGCGACCACACCCTCTACCTCTTCCTCGGCCCGATCTGGTGAGGACGCGGCGCCGCTGCGCCTAGCGCCGGCGGCACGCGGCGCAGCTTTGTAAAGGCGGCGAACTCCCATGAACGGAAGCCGACCAGCAGCGTAAAGCCATCGCGCTCGCTGGCGGCCAGGCGGCGGTCGTTCTGGTGCAGGCGCGCCAGTTCGCCGGCCAGCTGCTGGATCTTTTGCACCAGCTCCATGCTTGATGGCTGTGACAGGCGGGCCGGCAGCAGCATCAGCGATTCGCCTTCGCCGTCGAAGGTGCCGTTGAAGTAGTCGGCCACCACATGCTCGCGGAAGTACTGCTGCACCGGTCCGCCCGGCAGCCAGTGGAAGGCGTTCGAGACGCGCAGGCTGTAGCGGTTCATCGGCTTGAGTTCGATCAGTCCGAGGCGGTCGAGCTCGGCCAGGCAGCCGATGCATTCGGCTTCGGTCAGCGAATAGGTTTCCAGCACCTGCTCGAAGCTCCAGTGGCCCAGGCAGCAGATCGCCACCAGCAGCAGGCGCGGATTGGCCATCAGCGACTGTTCCTGGGTCAGGGTCAGGGTGTCGGCGTGCGGCGTGACGTCGGCGGCGCCGCGCAGCACGTCTTCCATCGCGATGCCGGCCGCCTTGCAGATCTGCGCCAGGCGCGACAGCGACATATCGCGCTGGCCGAACATGCGTTTGACGCTCGACTCGCTCATGCCGATCCGCTCGGCCAGCATCTTGTAGGTGATCGATTCGGCGCGCAGCTGGGCGCGCAGGACTTGCAGGACGAGTTCGGGGGAGCTCATGGGGGAGGTACCGTCAAGTTGTACTTGGCGGACAGATTAACAGCGCTTTGGGCAATTTGATAGTACGCGGGGCGGAAATTTGCGAGACTCCAGCCCTGGCCAGATCGCGGGCGCCCGAGGCGGTGTCCGCAGGAGGCCGAACACATAACTCGTCTTGGTCGCCCGCCAGCATGGCTTTGGCCAGCGACCACACCGGGGTCACGACCACACCGGGGTCAAACCCGGCAACCGGACATTTGTCCAGTTGCCGGGTTTGACCCCATACTGTTTGTCCAGTTGCCGGGTTTGACCCCGGCCTTGCCGTCCTTGATCAATCGTCTTGGTCGCCCGCCAGCTTGGCTTTGGCCAGCGCGCGGCGCTGGGCCTGGCGCTCGGCGGTCTTGCCTTTGCCGTGCGGACCGGCCGCGCGCAGCCTGGCCGCCAGCGCGACCGGGTTGCGCGGCGCAAGCTGGGACGGCTCGACCCGGATCCGCATCTTCTGGCGCGTCGCCAGTGCCTTGTTCGCCATCGGCCTTCCCCCCCTCTACAGCACGTAGCGCGACAGGTCCTCGTCGACCGCCAGCTTGTCGAGCCGCGCGTTGACGTAGTCGGCGTCGATCGCGATGGTCTGGCCACCCGTCTCGCTGGCCGTGTATGACACTTCCTCGAGCAGCTTTTCCATCACCGTGTACAGACGGCGCGCGCCGATGTTCTCGGTGCGCTCGTTGACCGAGAAAGCGATCTCGGCCAGCCGTGTGATGCCGCCCGGCGCGAACTCGATGGTGACGTTCTCGGTCGCCAGCAGGGCCGCGTACTGGCGCGTCAGGCAGGCGTCGGTCGCGGTCAGGATGCATTCGAAATCGGCGATCGACAGCGACTCGAGCTCGACCCGGATCGGGAAGCGCCCCTGCAGTTCGGGGATCAGGTCGGATGGCTTGGCCAGGTGGAAGGCGCCGGACGCAATGAACAGGATGTGGTCGGTGCGGATCATGCCGTACTTGGTGTTGACGGTGGTGCCTTCGACCAGCGGCAGCAGGTCGCGCTGCACACCGGCGCGCGACACGTCGGCCCCGCCCACTTCCGAGCGCGACGCGATCTTGTCGATCTCGTCGAGGAACACGATGCCGTTCTGCTCGACGTTGTGGATCGCCTTCTGTTTCATGTCGTCGTCGTTGACCAGCTTGGCAGCCTCTTCGTCGACCAACAGCTTCATCGCTTCCCTGATCTTGATCTTGCGCGCCTTCTTGCGCGCGCCGCCGATGCCCGAGAACATGGTCTTGATCTGCTCGGTCATTTCTTCCATGCCGGGCGGCGCCATGATTTCCATGTGGGGCGCCGAATCGGCCAGTTCGATCTCGATCTCGCGCTCGTCGAGCGAACCCTCACGCAGGCGCTTGCGGAAGGTCTGGCGGGTCGAGTCGCTTTCCTTGTCGGGCGTGCCGCCGGCCGGCGTGAAGCCGAAGTCGCGCGGCGGCGGCACCAGGATGTCGATGATGCGGTCTTCTGCGGCGTCCTCGGCGCGCTGGCGCACCTTGCGCATCTCGGCAAAGCGGGTCTGCTTGACGCTGATGTCGATCAGGTCGCGGATGATGGTGTCGACGTCGCGCCCGACATAGCCGACCTCGGTGAATTTGGTGGCCTCGATCTTGATGAACGGGGCGTCGGCCAGCCGCGCCAGGCGGCGCGCGATCTCGGTCTTGCCAACCCCGGTGGGGCCGATCATCAGGATGTTCTTCGGGGTGATTTCGTGGCGCAGCGGCTCGGCCACCTGCTGGCGGCGCCAGCGGTTGCGCAGGGCGATGGCGACGGCGCGCTTGGCCTTGGCCTGGCCGACCACGTGCTTGTCCAGTTCGGACACGATCTCTTGCGGTGTCATGTTCATGGACTATTACTCCAGCGTTTCGATGATATGGGACAGGTTGGTGTAGATGCACATCTGGCCGGCGATCGTCAATGACTTCTTGACCACGTCCTGCGCCGACAGTTCGGTGTTCTCGATCAGGGCCTTGGCGGCCGACTGGGCGTAGCTGCCGCCCGAGCCGATCGCGCCGATGCCGTCTTCCGGCTCGAGCACGTCGCCGTTGCCGGTGATGATCAGGGTCGTTTCCGTGTCGGCCACCAGCAACATCGCCTCGAGCCGGCGCAGGATGCGGTCGGTGCGCCAGTCCTTGGCCAGCTCGACCGAGGAGCGCAGCAGGTTGCCCTGGTGCTTTTCCAGCTTGCCCTCGAAGCGTTCGAGCAGCGTGAAGGCGTCGGCCGTGCCGCCGGCAAAGCCGACCAGTACCTTGCCCTGGTAGGCCTTGCGCACCTTGCGGGCCGTGCCCTTCATGACGATATTGCCCAGTGTCACCTGTCCATCGCCGCCGAGCGCGACTTGCTTGCCGCGCCGGACGCACAGGATGGTGGTTCCGTGAAATTGTTCCATAAATGCTCCGTTGACGTTCCAACAGGATTTGGGGATGTTGGCGGCAAATGCAAGGGTTAAACTAATACTTGCGCGTATGCAAGCTGGCAACGCCGTCGATGCCGATCAGGCGGAACAGGGCCGCCACCAGGTGGTTCAGTTCATGGAAGACAATGTGGCGGCCGTCGGCCTGGATTGCGCGCAGCATGCCCAGCAGGGCGGTGGCGGCGCCGTAATCGGCCCGCGCCAGCGCGCCGCAGTCGAATTCGACCGACTCGGCCAGCGCCGCATGGGCGGCGATCAGTTCGAGCTGGGCGTCGTCGAGCACGGCCGGCAGCATATAACGCTCGGGCACGGCCAGTTCGTCGTGCGCGCCGGCAATGGTGACCCGGGCCGGCGCCACGTAGGACGGCGGCGACACTTCGAATGTGATGCAATAGTCCATCGCCACCTGGTCGAAGGCTTCGTCCTGGGCCGTCAGCTGCAGCAGCGCCAGCAACAGCAGCCACGGTGCCGGGCCGCTGCCGCGCTGCCCCACCCCTGTTCGCGCCTCGATCGCGTGCATCAGCTGCTGCGCGCCGGCCAGCACCAGTTCGATGTCGAGTTCGCGCAGGCGCTCGAGCGCGGCCAGCAGGCGGGCGCAGGCGTCGCTGGTGACGAAGGTGACCCCGCTGACGTCGAGCTGCAGCATCGAGTTGCCCGGTGCCTGGGCCAGCAGGGCGTCGAGCTTTGCTGCGCACTGGTCGTCGAGCGAGCCAGCCAGCGTGGCGCTGGGGCCGCAGCGGCGCTGGGGCCGCGCCGGAGCCGGCGCGATCCACGACGGCGGCGACGTCTCGAAGCGGCTGGCGAAGTCGATCGCCAGGCTGTCGAAGGCGGCCTGGTTGCCGCTCAGCTGGTGCAGGTCGAACAGCATGGCCCACAGCTGGCGGTCATCGCCGTCGGCGCCGTGGACGGCCTCGTTCAATAGCTGGGCGGCCGCATCCTGCTGCCCGTTGGCATACAGGATCGCGCTTTCCTCGGCCGCCGGCGAGACGGCCGGCGCGGCCGCGCTGTCGTCGTCGGGCAGCAGCAGGGTCGGTTCGATGTCGTCGGTCAGGGTGGCCAGGCCGCTGTCGAGGCTGGTGGCAGGCGGCGCTGTGCCGGCCGCCGCATTGGCGGGCGCGCGCGGCGCCGCGCTGGCAGCAGGCGTGGCCGGGACG
>CBDDRJ010000059.1:0-36227 GCA_965233055.1 uncultured bacterium | reverse complement strand
GGCACGCAGTGCCCACCCTACGTCACTTTTGCGTGGGCACGCAGTGCCCACCCTACGTCACGCTTTTGGCTGCCCGCCCAGCAGGAAGGCGATCTTTTGCTTGCCCGGCTTGATCGACGGATTGGCGCTGGTCACCGGCGCCTTCGGCTCGGCCGGCGTGGCCGGCTCGTACGGCTTCGAGAACCATGGGTCGACTTTTTCGCGGCGCGGCAGCGGGCCGCTGCTTGAACCGGTACGGGCACTGCGCGACGAATCGGCGTCGCGGCGCGGACGCTCTTCGCTGTCGCGGCGCGGACGCTCTTCGCCGTCGCGGCGCGCACCGCGCTCGCGGCTGCCGCTGCCGCCGCGGTCGCTGCGCTCACTGCCCTCGCGGCGGCTCGGGGCCACGAAGCCTTCCAGCTCGCCGCGGGTGATGGTTTGCTTGATCAGTTTCTCGATGTCGACCAGCAGGCGCTCGTCCTTGTCGGAATAGACCGAGATGGCGTCGCCCGATGCGCCGGCGCGGCCGGTGCGGCCGATGCGGTGCACGTAGTCTTCGGCGTTGTACGGCAGGTCGAAGTTGATCACGCATGGCAGGTCGGTGATGTCGAGGCCGCGCGCGGCGACGTCGGTCGCGACCAGCACGTCGATCTCGCCCTTCTTGAACGCGTCCAGTGCGGCCATGCGCTCCTGCTGGGTCTTGTCGCCGTGGATGGCGGTGGCCTTGACGCCTTCCTGCTCGAGCGATCGGGACAGGCGCGACGCGCCGATCTTGGTGTTCGAGAACACCAGCACCTGCTTGAGGTCGCGGTTGCGGATCAAGTGGGCGACGACGTCGCGCTTGGCTTCCTCGGCGACCTTGTAGACCACCTGGGTGACCTTGTCGGCCGTCGCATTGCTGCGCGCGACTTCGATCGTGACCGGATTGTTCAGGAAGCTGTTGGCCAGCTTCTTGATCTCGGGCGAGAAGGTGGCCGAGAACATCAGGTTCTGGCGCTTCTTCGGCAGCATATTGATGATGCGCTGCAGGTCGGGCAGGAAGCCCATGTCGAGCATGCGGTCGGCTTCGTCCATCACCAGCATCTGCACCTGGCCGAGGCTGACGTTTTTCTGTTCGACGTGGTCGAGCAGGCGGCCCGGGGTGGCGATGACGATTTCAACGCCGCCGCGCAGGATCACGGTTTGCGGCTTCATGTCCATGCCGCCGAACACGACGGTCGAACGCAGCGGCGTGTGCTGGGCATAGGCCTTGACGTTTTCGGCCACCTGCACCGCCAGTTCGCGGGTTGGCGTCAGCACCAGCGCGCGCACCGGGTGGCGCGCCGGCGACATGCTCGCATTGGCGTGCGCCAGCAGCAGCTGGATGATCGGCAGCGAGAAGCCGGCGGTCTTGCCGGTGCCGGTCTGGGCCGCGCCCATGACGTCGCCGCCCTTGAGCACGACCGGGATGGCCTGGGCCTGGATCGGGGTCGGGTGGACGTAGCCCTGGTCGGTCAGCGCCCGCAGGATGGCCGGGTCGAGGCCGAAATCGGCGAAGCGGACGGTCGGCGCGGTCGGCGCGGTCGGCTCGGCGGCGGCGGACGGCGCGGCGGCGGCAGGGGCCAGGTTGGCGGCGGCTTCGGTACCGGCTTGCGCTGGCTGTTGTTGAGTATCAGACATGGTCAATAGTTTCGTTTCTCTTCAGTGTGCACCAGGGCGCGCAGCGCCCCCCCCGGCGCCAGGGCGCCATGGAAGTGTGGAGCGGGCAATCCGGTTGGGATGGTGGCGGCGCGGCATTGTTACCGAGCGCGCAGGCAGTGGCACATTATTAGTGCCGGACAGGTTACCCTAATTCCCGTCAACTGTACACGGAATCCTGTTAAAAAGTATTAATTTGACAACTTAAATGAGAGGTAGTATTTCCGGCAGCACCAGTGATATATTGGAAGAACAATAATGTTTCGGGAGAACACGCCATGGACGTCAACATGCGACAGATGCTCGACACCATCGTCGTCCCCGCGCTGCTGACCTTCCTGATGGTCGGCGGCGTCGCCGGCGTGGTCCTTGGCCTGGGCCTGTGGGTGCGCAGCGACCTGGTGATGCGGGCCGGTGAAAAGCTCAACCGCTGGGTCAGCTTCCGCCAGGTGCTCAAGCCGGCCGAAGTGCCGCGCGACAGCTGGGCGCTGGTGCAGCGCAACCGGCGCGTGCTGGCGGTGCTGGTGGTGCTGGGCGCCGCTTACACCATTTACGGCCTGCGCCTGATCGACGGCCCCGCCTCCGCGCTGCGCGTGGCCGAGCGCCTCGACATCGGCATCGCCGGCGCGGCCTGGCTGGTCGAAAGCTCGGTGGTCTTCCTGGTCGCCGGCAACGTGTTCGCCATCCTGGTCAGTATCCTGCTCGGCTTTGCGCCGGACCTGCTGGCCAGGCTCGATGCGCGCTCGTCGCGCTGGATCTCGACCCGCAATGCGTTCCGCACTGCCAGCGAGATCCACTGCACGTTCGACCACTGGGTCGAACACTGGCCGCGCGCGACCGGTGCTACGATAGCGCTGTTCTCGCTGGTCGAGATTATCTCCGTCGCAAGGGTGATGCACTAGTGAACCGTAACAGCCAAATGCGGAGTGAAGGACGCGCCTGCAAGTTGCAGGGCCAGGCACAAAGCGCAGCGATAGTGCGTACTATCGCGAGCATTTGTAACGCAGACCTGCGACTTGCCGGCGTGGCAGGCACTCTGCATTTGACTGTTACGGTTCACTAGGCCATGGCAACTGCTTTGTTCCGCTTTGCACTGGCCGGCCTGACGCTGCTGTTCTGCGGCGCGCTGGCTGGCGCCAGCGCCACGGCTGCCGAGATCAAGCTATACGCCTACCACCTCAAGCCGCCCTATATCATCGACGCCGAAAAAGGCAGCGGCCTGTATTTCGAAATGGCGCGGCGCCTCAATCAGCTGCAAACCCGGCACCGTTTCAGGACCGTGTACCTGCCGCGCAAACGGCTCGAGTCGCTGCTCGAGCAGGAGCAGCTCGACGGCCTGGTGCTAGGCGTGAACCCGCACTGGTTCAACGACGCCTCGCAGCACCGCTTCGGCTGGTCGCACGGCTGGATCAAGGACCGCGACATCGTCATCTCGCGCAGCGAGCAGCCGGTCGTCTACAACCGGCCCGAATCGCTGATCGGCAAGCGGGTCGGCCTGTCGCTCGGCTACTACTACTTCGGCGTCAACGAACTGGCCGACAGGGGCCAGCTCCAGCGCGACAATTCGGCCAATGAATCGGTGACGCTGGAAAAGCTCGTCATGGGCCGGGTCGACGCCATGATCATCACCCAGCGCACGCTGAACCACCTGTACAAGCAGCATCCCGAATACGTCGGAAAGCTGTATATCGCCGCCGTCCCCCACGACACCTACGAACGCATGATCCTGGTGCCGAAAGCGCAGCAAGCGCTGGTGCCCATGCTCAACCAAAGCCTCGACAGGCTGGCCGACGACCCGCAGTGGCAAGCGCTGCTCAAAGCCGACCAGTAACACCGCCCATTCCGGAGACCACCTATGTTCCATTTGAAGTTGTTCGTGCTCGCAGCGAGCCTGGCCTGGGGCTTGCCCGCACAGGCGGCGGAACCGACCAGGCGCAATATCACCATGCAGGACCTGTTTCAGTTCAACTGGATCGGCGACCCGCAGCTGGCGCAGCAGGGCACCAGCATCGCCTACGTCGGCGTCAAGGTCAACGAGGCGCGCAGCGACTACGACAGCTCGCTCTACCTGGTCAGCATGGCCGGCAACGACGCGCGCCGCCTGACAATGGGCAAACGCGACTCGGCACCGCGCTGGTCGCCGGACGGCAGCAGCCTGGCCTTCCTGCGCGCCGTTGAAAAGGACGGCAAGTTCCAGCCGCCGCAGCTGCACCTGCTGTCGATGGCGGGCGGCGAAGCGCAGCAGCTGACGCACCTGGCAGGCGGCGTCACGCAGCCGGCCTGGTCGCCCGACGGCAAGACGATCGCCTTCCTGTCGCGCGCCAACGAGGCGGACCTGGCCCGCGCGGCCTGCGAGGAAAAGGAACAGAACGCCAACAATTGCAAGGGCCGGCGCGACACCGACGTGCGCGTCATCAGCCGTGCCGGCTGGCGCGCCAATGGCACCGGCTACCTGGACTTCAGCCGCCCGCAGCATCTGTGGAGCGTGGCGGCGGCAGGCGGCGCGCCGCGGCAGCTGACCCATGGCCAGTTCAGCGAGCAGGAATTTGTATGGGCACCGGACAGCAAACGACTGTACGTCGCGGCTGACCACGACCACGAGCCTTACTTTGAGCAGCAAAAGCGCACCATTCATATGGTGCCAAGCGATGGCGGCGTGTGGGCACTGGTGACGCGCTTCGAGGGCACGCTGAACGGCCTGGCCGTAAGCCCGAATGGCAAGCAGCTGGCCTTTGTCGGCACGCTGCAGGCAACGCCGGCCATGTCGCACACGCAGTCGAATCTGTGGCTGGTCGACCTTGGCAAGGCCGGCAAGCTGTCCAATATGAGCGGCAGCGACAATGGCGAAGTCGGCAGCGGCATCAGCACCGACCAGGCGGCACCGCGCGCAGCCGGCGGCAACCGCCCGCAATGGAGCGCAGATGGCAACAGCATCACCGTCGCCGTGGCACGCAATGGCCGCGCCAATCTCGAACGTTTCGATGTCGCTGGCGGCAAAGCGGTGCCTGTCACGCGCGGCGACCAGGCGGTGATGGGCTACAGCTCCAATGGCAAAGCGCTGGTGGCCGAACTGTCGACCACCACGGAATTGAACGAGCTGTATGCGATCGGCAAGGACGGCAGCCAGCGCCGCCTCACCGGCGTCAACGACAAACTGTTTGCCGGCCTTGCAGTGACGCCGCCGCAGGACATCTGGTACACCAGCTTTGACGGGCGCAAGATCCACACGCTGGTGCAGACCCCGCCGGGGTTCGACCCGAAAAAGCAGTATCCGCTGATCCTCAACATCCATGGCGGCCCGCACACGGCCTTTGGCTACACCTTCCACCACGAGATGCAGGCGATGGCGGCCAAGGGCTATGTGGTGCTGTACCCGAACCCGCGCGGCAGCACCACCTACGGCGAAGAGTTTGCCAACGTGATCCAGTACAAATACCCCGGCGACGACTACCTCGACCTGATGGCCGGCGTCGATGAACTGGTCAAGCGTGGCTACATCGACACCAGGCGCATGGGCGTGACCGGAGGCAGCGGTGGCGGCCTGCTGACCAACTGGGTGATCGGCAAGACCGACCGCTTTGCGGCTGCCGTGTCGCAGCGCGACATCGCCGACTGGACTGCCTGGTGGTATAGCGCCGACTTCCTGCTGTACCAGCCGAACTGGTTCCGCAAGCCGCCGTTTGAAGATCCCGAAGACTACCGCGCGCGCTCGCCGATCACCTATGTGAACAATATCAAGACGCCCACCATGTTCATCCTGGGCGATGCCGACAGCCGCACGCCGAGCGAAGCCGGCGGCGAGCAGATGTTCCGCGCACTGAAGTACCGCAAGGTGCCGACGGTGATGGTGCGCTTCCCGGGCGAGTCGCATGACCTGTCGCGCTCGGGCAAGCCATGGCACCGGGTCGAGCGCCTGCAACACATCACCAACTGGTTCGATATCTACCTGCAGGGGAAGCAGGCGAACGACTACAACATCATGCCGCCCGGCTTGCCGGACGTGCGCGCCGCGGAGTAGGCAGCACGCGATGGTACGGTAAATCCGTACCCTCGCTACCGGTGCGCCGTGCCGGACGGGCGCGCCGCGGAGTAGTCAATGTAGGGTGGGTACGGATTTACCCATGTCCCCCGGCCACACAATTTACCGTACCCATGCGCTGCTACACCGGCGCCGGGATCCGGGTATGGGTGCCAACCATCTGCACCGGCTTGCCGGCGGCGCTGCGCTTGACGACCATGCCGCGGTCGAGCACCCACTGCCAGCTGCCGTCGTGCTGCTGGCAGCGGTGGCAGGATGCGAACGACGGCGTGTCGCCGGCGAGGTAATCACGCATGGCCGCCATCACCTGCTGCACATCGTCGGGATGGATCAGGTTCTTCCAGCCGGCGATCTTCATGTCGGGCGTGTCCTCCGGGTAGCCGTTGACCCGTTTCCAGTGCTTGGAAAAACTCACTGCCCCTGTCTCGAAATTGACATCCCAGGCGCCATCGCCGGCGCTGTCGAGCGCGCATTTCCAGCGCACCTCCGATTCCTGCAGCATCCGCTGCGTGTGTCCGGCGCTCTGGTCCAGCTTGAGCTCGAGGTCGACGACCCGCGATGCCGTCGCCAGCAAGGCGTCGTGCTGGACCTTGCCTATGCTGAGGCTCTGGTAGGCGCGCAGCGAAGAAATCACGGTCGTGAACAACTGGGTGCCGGTCAGCGCGCCTTTGGACAGGTAGTCGTTGATTTCGTAGTCGATGATGATGTCGCGCTCGGGCGCATTGCCCGGCTGGCCGGTGCGCAGCACGATTTGCACCTGATGGTCGCCCAGGTCGTCGCGCAGGTGGCGCGCCAGGCGCAGGCCGGCATCCTGCGTTTCCATCACGACGTCGAGCAGCACGAGGGCGATATCGGTGTCGTAGCGCAGTCTGCTTGAGCCCTGCTGCGCGCTGTAGGCATGCACGAATTCAATGGAGCGGCCCTGGTAGAGCGTGTCGCGCAGGGCCAGCACCGTGGCCAGATGCACATCCTCGTTGTCGTCGACGATCATGACGCGCCATGGCTTGGCCGCCATGGCTGCGGCGGGCGCGCCGGCGGGAGCGTCCGCAGCAAAGACGAAGGCATCTTCTACGTGTTCGGCAGACGGCATTGCGCCCTCCTGTTAGGCTTTCATCATAGTCGTTCCATTTTGTACACGGCGCACATTTGCGCAAGGGTTTTAGTACAATATGGCCATGTTGACAATCTTTGGAAAAGCCGCCTCGATCAATGTGCGCAAGGTGCTGTGGACCTGTGCCGAGATCGGCGTGCCGTTCGTGCACGAGCAGCAGCCACCGGGCTTTGCGGCCAATCCGAATGGCCTGGTGCCGGCCATCGCCGACGACGGCGCGGTGCTGTGGGAGTCGAACACCATCTGCCGCTACCTGGCCGCCAAACACGGACGAGACGACCTGCTGCCAGCCGCGCCGCTGGCCCGGGCCCAGGTCGAAAAATGGATGGATTGGCAGGCCCAGGAATTGAACAACGCCTGGCGCTACGCCTTCATGGCGTTGGTACGCCGCAGCCCGGCGCATACCGATGCGGCGGCCATCACAGCCGGTGTCACGGGCTGGAACCACCATATGGGCCTGCTCGAGGCGGCGCTGCAAAGCACCGGCGCCTACATCGGGGGCGAGCAGTTCACCGTGGCGGACGTGGTACTGGGCCTGTCGGCCAATCGCTGGCTGGCCGCGCCGATCGAGCGGCCGCTGCTGCCAGCGGTTGATGCCTACGCGGCCCGCCTGAAGGCGCGGCCACCCTGTCTTCAGTATTGTTTCAACGGCATGCCTTGACGCTGCGGTGGGCACGCAGTGCCCACCCTACGAAACCCTCCCGGCCAATTGCATGCCTTGACGCTGCGGTGGGCACGCAGTGCCCACCCTACGAAACCCTCCCGACCAATTGTTTGACGTAGGGTGGGCACTGCGTGCCCACCAATCTCAGGTCAGCACCTTCAGCTGGTCGAAGCAAAACCCGATTTCCTCCAGCGCCCTGACCGCCAGGTCCAGCTTGGTGAACACCTTCGGCTGCAAGGTCTGCACTTCAAGCAGCATGCCGGCATCGCCCTTGCTGCCGGCCAGCCGCAGCGTCCATTCCGTCTTGCTCATCGGGACGCGGATCAGCACCGCCTCCTTCAGGCGGCCGGCCGCGAAATCACGCCGGGCCTGCTCCATCGTACGGTTGGTCTCGATCACTTGGCACTACCCGCCAGCAGATGCTGCAAGTGGGCCTTCCACAGGGCGGCGAAGGTATGGCTCTGGTGGCCGCGCGTGTCCGGGGTCAAAGGCATGACCACCGCCTTGCCCCTGGCGACGCGCTTGATCTCGCGCTCCAGGATGCCCAGCTCGGGCGGGTTGATCAGGTCGTCCGCCGAATTCCAGGCCAGCAGCGGCGCGCGGATCTTGTCCAGCCCAGGCGCCGGGTCGTAGTCGCGCGAGGCTTCGAGCTGGTACACCAGGTCGGTCGCGTCGACACTGGCCATGACGCCGGCCACGCCCTCTTCCATCATGCTGTCGGTCGCCTGCAGGGTCGGCGTTTCGGCCTGGCGCCGCACCGGATTGCTGCCCATGAAGTAGAGCAGCTGCGAAGCGATGCGCAGGCTGCGCGGCGGCACCGTGTAATCGCCGCCCTTCCAGTCCGGGTCGTTGCGGATGGCGTCGATGATGGCGCGCCGCCACACGCGATTGCGGCCCGCGATCTGGGTTGGCAGGCTGGCCAGCGGCATCAGGGCGTCCATGAAGTCCGGGTAGCGCTGGCCCCACAGCCAGGTGTGCATGCCGCCCATCGAGGTGCCCATCACCAGCCGCAGGTGCTTGACGCCGAGGCCTTCGGTGAGCAGGCGCTGCTGGGCGTCGACCATGTCGTTGTAGCCGTAGCGCGGGAAGCGCGCGCGCAGACCGTCGCTCGGCTTGCTCGACTTGCCGTGGCCGATGCCGTCCGGCAGCACGATGTAGTAGCGCTGCGCGTCGAGCACGCCGCCCGGCACGAACAGCTCCCTGGCGAATTCGGCGCGCAGGAACTGGGCGCCGGTACCGCCGGTGCCATGCGTGATCAGAACGGCGTTATGGATATTGCCGTGCGCGTCGCGCTGCGGCTTGCCGATGGTGCGGTAATGGATGCGCAGCGCCGGCAGCGACTCGCCGGAGGCAAACTTGAAGTCCTTGAACGTCACGCTGCCCTCGAGCGGGGCCGGATAGTCGGCAGCGAGCGCAGTGCTGGCGCCGAAGGCAAGCAGTAAATACACGAAGACGATATGCATGGTGTTCTCTCGATAAGCAGGGCGTTGCTGAGTGTAGCAGATCGTTGTTCAAAAGTAATATCTGTGTAACACTGCTGACAGTCCACCCCACCGGAGCCGCACATGTCTCGCCTGAAAACCAGTATCGCCGCCCTCGCCTTTGTCGCGCTGCCCGCGCTGGCGCAGCTGTCGCCGATCGAGCGCCAGATTGTGGCCGCCGTCGAGGCCCGCAATGGCGACGCCATCGCGCTGCTCGAGCGCAGCGTCAACATCAATAGCGGCACCATGAACCACGAAGGCGTGCGCGAGGTCGGCAAGCTGTTCGGGGCCGAATTCGACAAGCTGGGCTTCAGGACGCAGTGGATCGCCATGCCGCCCGAAGTGCAGCGGGCCGGCCACCTGCTGGCCGAACGCGAAGGCAGGCAGGGCAAGCGCCTGCTGCTGATCGGCCATCTGGACACGGTGTTCGAGAAGGACAGCCCGGTACAGAAGTGGGACCGCCAGGGCGAGCGCGTGCGCGGCCAGGGGGTCGCCGACATGAAGAGCGGCGACGTCATTATCATCGCCGCGCTGTGCGCGCTGCAGCAGGTCGGCGCGCTCGACAACACCACCATTCGCGTCATGTTTACCGGCGACGAAGAACGGGTCGGCGCACCATTCGACGTGGCGCGCGCTCACATGATCGATGCCGCCAAGCGCAGCGATATTGCACTCGCATTCGAAGGCACGGTGCGCGATGCCAATGGCCGCGACACTGGAACGGTCGGGCGGCGCGCTTCGGGCGGCTTCGTGCTGGAGGTCAAGGGCAAGCAAGGCCATTCGTCCGGCGTGTTCGGCAAAACCGCAGGCTTCGGCGCGATCTACGAAACGGCGCGCATCCTCAACAGCTTCCGCGAGCAGTTGATCGAGCCTGACTTCACCTTCAACCCCGGCGTTATCCTCGGTGGCACCGAGGTCGGCTATGACGACGCGGCCAGCCGAGGCACGGCTTTCGGCAAGACCAATATCGTCGCCAACACCACCATCGTGCGCAGCGATATGCGCTACCTGAGCGCCGCCCAGCGCGACAAGGCCATCGCCGGCATGCGCGCGATCGTCGCGCAGAGTCTGCCAGGCACCAGCGCCACCATCAAGTTCCACGAAAACTACCCGCCGATGGCGCCGACGCCGGGCAACCTGAAGGTGCTGGAGCACTATTCGAAGGCCAGCTTCGACGCGGGCCTCGGCAAGATCGAGGCGCTGCCGGCCGGCCAGCGCGGCGCCGGCGACGTACAGTTCGTGGCGCCGTTCGTCGACAGCCTCGACGGGCTGGGCGCGGTCGGCCATGGCTCGCATTCGCCGGACGAGGAACTGGAAGTGCCATCGATCCAGCGCGCCACCATCCGCACCGCGCTGCTGATCTACCGCCTGACGCGCTAGAAATCCAAGCGGCAGAGGGAGCCGAGACCAGACCGGTGGCGATAGCGTCCGCCCCCACCTTCGGCGACTGCAGTTGCAACAGGGGCGATGTACTCATGCCGTTGCGCTGACCAGCCGCGACGCCGGTTCACCCGTTTTGGCTGGCGAGCGACTGCCACGCACGGGCCTGAGAGGCGGCACCGGCACGGCGGCGCGGCTGGCCTGCGCAAGCGGCGATCGGTCAGACCAGTACCTCGGTGGCCGGCAGTTCGGCCAACACGGCGCGCATATCGGCAATGGCCAGCTGCGCTCCGGGCGACAGCGTGCGCCCGCGCAGCCGTACGATCCCAATTTCGGCGTAGATGCTGGCCATTTCCTTGATGTTGAGCGACACCAGGCGCCCCGATTCCAGCTCGATCGCGACGGCAGCCTGGCTGGCGATCAGCAGGGAATTGGTGGTGGCGACGGCCTCAAACAAGACCGACATGCTGTCGCACACCAGTGCCATTGGCAAGGGCTTGCCGGCGGGCCGCTTGAACAGGGTGCGCAGCCCCTTGTCGACCGGAGCAGGCAAGCGCGGCCCGACCAGAGTGTAGGGCACAATGTCTTTCAGACTATGCTCGTCCTTGTCCAGCAGGGGGTGGCCCGGGCGGCAAAACAGCGATCCGAACTGGCGCACTTCACTGCCGATGACGATGTCGTCGGCCGGCTCGATATTGCGCACCTCAGACATGAAGAACTCGATCTCCTCGGCACGCAGCTGGGCCAGCAGCTGAACCCAGTTATTGACGGACACCGACAGGCGCACACCGGGCCGCTCGGTGCGCAAGCGCGCCAGCAGCAGTGGCAGCAGCGCCGCCGTGTGCAGCGGGCCGACGCCGAAGGCGATCTCGCCACTGCCCCCGGTACGCAGCTGGTCGACGTCATGCTCCATATTGGAGACTTCGAAGCAAATGCGGCGCGCATGCTCGATAAAGGCACGCCCAGCGGTCGTCACCGTGACATTGCGGTTGCCGCGGTCGAACAGCACGATGCCCAGCTCATCCTCCAGCGTCTGGATCGCGCGCGACAGGGCCGGCTGGCTGATGCTGACCGATTCGGCCGCGCGCACGAAATTTCCCGCATCTGCAACAGCCACTGCATACCGCAGGCGCTTGAAATCCATCCCATCCTCCATTCTCAAGTATGCAAATAATGCATTCAAAGTATCAAAATAATGCATTGGACGAATAGTACTGCCAATTCCATACTCGGTTCAAGTCAGAACGCCGACACAGGCGTGAGAAAAAACCCGAGGAGACTGTTGCAATGGAATTCGATTACGTCGTGGCCGGTGCCGGCTCGGCAGGTTGCGCGCTGGCCGCGCGCCTGTCGGAAGACCCGAGCGTCACGGTCTGCCTGCTCGAAGCGGGCGGCCCGGACAGCAGCGTGCTGGTGCACGCGCCGGCCGGCGTGGTGGCCATGCTGCCGACCAAGATCAATAACTACGGCTTCCAGACCGTACCGCAGGCTGGCCTGAATGGACGCCGCGGCTACCAACCGCGCGGCAAGACCCTGGGCGGTTCGAGCTCGATCAACGCCATGCTGTATGTGCGCGGCCACCGTTCGGATTACGACCAGTGGGCCAGCCTGGGCAATCCTGGCTGGGGCTACGATGATCTGCTGCCGGTGTTCAAGCGCAGTGAAGGTAACGAGCAGTTTGGCGATGACGCCTTCCATGGCGGCGACGGCCCGCTGGGCGTCACCTATCCGCGCCATACCAGTCCCTATAACGACATCTTCCTCAAGGCGGCCGAAAGCTGCGGCCACCGCCGCAATGCCGACTATAACGGCATGGATCAGGAAGGCGCCTTCCTGTACCAAGTCACCCACCGGAACGGTGAACGCTGCAGCGCGGCCAAGGCCTATATCACGCCGAACCTGAACCGCCCCAACCTGAAGGTGCTGACCCATGCCGTGTCAGCCCGGGTGAAGTTCGACGGCCGCCGCGCCGCCGGCATGGAGTACTGGCAGGGCAACGAAAAGAAGTTGGTGCGCGCGCGCCGCGAAGTGATCCTGTCGGCCGGCGCCTTCGGTTCGCCGCAACTGCTGATGCTATCCGGGATCGGCGACGCCGATGAACTGGGCTGCAATGGCATCGCGCGTTTGCAGGTGCTGCCGGGCGTGGGCCGCAATCTGCAGGACCATATCGATTATGTACAGAGCTGGCGCGCACGGGCCGATCAGGCCAGCTTTGGCGTCTCGCTGCGGGGCGGCTGGAATATGCTCAAGGCGGCGCTGGAATGGCGCAGCAAGCGTACCGGTGCCATCACCAGCACCTATGCCGAAGCGGGCGCCTTCATCTCGTCGCAGCCGGGCCTGCCGGCACCGGACCTGCAGCTGGTATTCGCACTGGCGCTGGTGGACAACCACGCCCGCACGCCGCACTGGGGTCACGGCTTCTCCTGCCACGTGACGGTGCTGCGGCCCCACAGCCGCGGCAGGGTGTCGCTGGCCAGCCCGGATGCGCGCCAGCCGCTCCATATCGACCCGCGCTTCTTCAGCGACCAGCGCGATCTCGAATTGCTGGCCACCGGCGCCCAGATGCAGCAGGCGATCTTCGAATCGAGCGCCTTCGACGGGGTGCGCGGCAAGATGCTCTACCCGGTCGACCGCAATGACCGCGACGCCATCAAGGCCGACCTGCGCCGGCGCGCCGATACCCAGTACCACCCGGTTGGCACCTGCAAGATGGGGCCGGCCAATGACGACCAGGCGGTGG
The DNA here is from genome assembly GCA_965233055.1 of uncultured bacterium. GTDB lineage: Bacteria > Pseudomonadota > Gammaproteobacteria > Burkholderiales > Burkholderiaceae_D > Telluria_A. The sequence goes on along the minus strand of CBDDRJ010000059.1, from coordinate 23,156 downwards.
TCGATGCGCGCCTGCGCGTGTACGGCGTGCAGGGCCTGCGGGTGGCCGACGCATCCATCATGCCGACCCTGGTCGGCGGAAACACCAACGCCCCCTCAATCATGATCGGCGAAAAGGCAGCGCAGATGATCCGCGCCGACGCCCTGCGCCACTAATCCGCGCCAACCGGCATTTCACCGCATCCAAGGACACCTATGAAAGCTCCCCGTTTTGCCCTCGCCATCGCCGCCATCGCCAGCCAATGCGCTGCCTTGGCCCAAGCCCCTGCCAGCAGCCACACTGTGCAGGCCAACCGCGCGGTCGCAGCGAGCCTGCCGCAATCGCAGCAGGATGACTTTGCCAATGCCAGCCGCGGCTTGATCGCCACGCTGCCGGGCAACCGCATCGACGGCCCCAACGGCCGGCTGGCATGGGACGGCCAGCGCTTCGACTTCCTCGCCGGCGCCGCACCGGACACGGTCAACCCCAGTCTGTGGCGCAATGGCGCGTTGAACCGCATCCATGGCCTGTTCAGGGTCCAGGACGGCATTTACCAGCTGCGCGGCTACGACCTCTCGAATATGACCCTGATCCAGGGCAAGACCGGCTGGATCGTGGTCGACCCGCTGGTATCGAGCGAAACGGCACGCGCCACCCTGGAACTGGCGCAGCAACATCTGGGCCGGCGTCCGGTCAGCGCGGTGATCTTCACGCACGGCCACATTGACCACTTCGGCGGCGTCCTTGGCGTGGCCAGCCCGGCTGACCTCAAATCGGGCAAGGTGCCGGTGATCGCACCGCAAGGTTTCATGGATTCGGCACTGGCCGAGAACGTACTGGCCGGCGGCGCCATGTCGCGCCGCGCCGTCTACCAGTTCGGCATGCACCTGTCGTACGGTCCGCGCGGCAGCGTCGGCAGTGGCCTGGGCATCACCGGTTCCAACGGAACGCCTGGCATTGCAGTGCCGACCGTGCACATCTCGAGCAACGGCCAGAAGCACACTGTCGACGGGGTGCCGATGGTGTTCTACATGGCCAACGATTCGGAAGCGCCGCATGAATTCATGTTCTACCTGCCAGAGCAAAAGGCCTTGTGCCTGTCCGAAGTGGCGACCCAGACCATGCACAACATCTACACGCTGCGCGGCGCCAAGGCGCGCGACTCGCTCGCCTGGAGCAAATACCTCAATGCGATGATCGACACCTTCCCTGAGGCCGAACTGGCCTTCGCCAGCCACCACTGGCCGGTATGGGGCAAGCCGGCCTTGCGCACCCACCTGGAACACCAGCGCGATATGTACCGGTTTCTGCATGACCGCACACTCAATCTGGCCAATAACGGCATGACCATGCAGGACCTGTCGAGCCAGAGTTTCTACCCGAAAGCCCTGCAGCAGGACTACGCGACGCGCGGCTACTACGGTTCGCTGTCGCACAATCTGCGTGGCGTGTTCAACTTTTACCTCGGCTGGTACGACGGCAATCCAGCCCAGCTCGACCCGTTGCCGCGCGCCGAATCGGCGCAGCGCTTCGTCACGGCCATCGGCGGCGCCGACGCGGCGCTCAAGCAGCTGCGCAGCGCCTACCAGGCTGGCGACTATCGCTGGGCCGCCGAACTGGGTTCGAAGCTGGTGTTCGCCGAGCCAGCCAACAAATCAGCACGCGACAGCCATGCCGCCACGCTGGAGCAATTGGCTTACCAGACCGAAAATGCCATCTGGCGCAACCAGTACCTGGCGGCTGCGGCTGAACTGCGCGACGACAGCATGCGCAAGCCAAGTTTGCAAACTGCCAGCCCCGACATCATTCGCGCCATGCCCCTGGCCCTGGTGTTTGACAGCCTGGCGGTGCGCCTGAACCACGAAAAGGTCGATGGCCTGTCGCTCGGGCTGAACCTGTCCTTCACCGACACCGGCGAGCGCTTTGCACTTGAGCTGTCCAACGCGGTACTCAATAACACGCCCAACCGTGCGCTGTCCAAGCCGTCGGCGTCGCTGCAACTGACGCGCGCTGCGCTGTTCGACGTCTTGCTGGGCAAGACCACCCTGCCGGCGTCGCTGCAGGCCGGCGCCATCAAGATCGAAGGCGACCCGCGCGCAGTTGGCACCATCCTTGGCAATCTGAAAACCTTCGACCCGATGTTCCCGATGGCCGCGCCGAAGCCATGAATGCCGCTCACCCGTTGCCGGAAATGAAGCGGCTCCTGGCCCTGCAGCGTGCTGCGTTTGCCAAGCAGATGCTGCCGACTGCCGCGGTGCGCCGCGAACGCCTGGCGCGCCTGCAAGCGATGGTCGAGCAGAACGAACAAGCCATCGTGGCCGCCATCGGCCGCGACTTCGGCCACCGTTCGTCCCATGAATCCATGCTGGCCGAGATCTTCATGACACTGTCGGCGATTCGCCACAACAGCAGGAAGCTCAGGGGCTGGATGCGCGCGCGCCGTGTCGCGACGCCGCTGCATATGCTGCCGGGCTCGAGCCGCGTGCTGCGCCAGCCGCTCGGCGTGGTCGGGGTGATCGCGCCATGGAATTACCCATGCCAGCTGAGTCTCGTACCGGCGGCCGCCGCCATCGCAGCAGGCAACCGGGTATTGATCAAGCCAAGCGAGCTGACGCCGGCATTTTCAAGCCTGCTGGCCAGGCTGGTGGCCGCCACCTTCGAACCGGACGAACTGGCCGTGGTGCTGGGCGGCGCCGATATCGGCGCGGCCTTTGCCGAACTGCCGTTCAACCACCTGTTCTTTACCGGTTCGACCAGCGTTGGCCGCGTCGTCGCCGCAGCGGCGGCGCGCAACCTGACCCCGGTGACGCTTGAACTGGGCGGCAAGTCGCCGGCCATCGTCGACGCCAGCGCCGACATCAAGATGGCGGCCGAGCGCATCGCCTACGGAAAACTGGTCAATGCCGGCCAGACCTGCGTGGCGCCGGACTACGCACTGGTGCCGCGCGACAGGGTCGACGATTTCGTGCGCCACTACACCAGCGCCGTCGAAAGCATGTACCCGACTATTGCAGCCAATCCCGACTACACCAGCATTGTCAGCGTGCGCCATTACGAGCGCCTGCAGCGTCTGGTGAGCGAGGCGCAGGACTGCGGCGCCCGCGTGATCGCCATCGACCCGGGCAAGGAAGGGCCGCAACACGCCACGCGCAAGATGCTGCCAACCATCCTGCTTAGGGTGGACGACGACATGGCCGCGATGCGCGACGAGATCTTCGGCCCACTGCTTCCGGTACTCGCCTATGACAGCAGCGACGATGCACTGGCGTATATCAACCGCCACGAGCGACCGTTGGCGCTGTACTGGTTCGGCAACGACAGTGCTGAACGCGAACGCGTGCTGGCATCGACGCTGTCGGGCGGGGTCACCGTCAACGACGTGTTGTGGCATGTCGCGCAGGAGAATATGCCGTTCGGCGGCGTCGGTGCCAGCGGCAGCGGCAGCTACCACGGCGAAGCGGGCTTCCTCGCCTTCAGCAAACAGAAACCGGTGTTCAGCCAGGCGCACCTGAATGCGTTCGGCCTGTTCCGTGCGCCATACGGCAAGGTGTTCGACACCGTGCTGGGATTGCTGAAGATATGGGCATGAGCATGGGCCAGCCAGCCAATCCGGTTCATCTTTGGGTCGGTCCGCGCGTGGCAGTGCTGCGCGCCGAACCGGAGGCGCAGGAGGACGGCCTGGCGCAAGCACTGGCGCAGCTGGCCGGACATGCCGGCCTGGGCGCGCTGGTGCTGGACGGGGTGGCCTCGGCCGCCTGCATTTTTGATGGCGCGCTGGTCAGGCTGGCCCCGCTGCTGCGCCAGCTCGGCCTGCCCATCGTCGCGACCGCACGCGGGGTCAATGCTGCTGCGCTGCTGTCGTGCGACGAAGTCGACGTCGTGGTCGCCGCCCGCTCTGCCAGCTTCCTCGGCCCGTTCGACGCCCATGTGCACCGCCAGGCCAAGGCGCTCGGCATGCAGCGCCCCGGCACCAGCCTGGGCGCGCCCGAAGCGGCCCGCTGGGGTCTGGTGTGGCGCTGCGTGCCGGACGACCAACTGACCCATCGCGCCCGCTTAGTGGCAGAAGGCCTGGCCGGCAGTGTGCCCCAAACAATTCCGTTCGCCATTTCCAATAGGACCTGACATGCAAAACCTGATGCAAGACCACCAGCTCTTGATTTCCTCCATCCTCGAGCACGCCTGCCGTTCGCATCCGAATGCCGAAGTCGTCTCGCGCGAATGCGATGGCAGCATCGAGCGCACCAGCTACGGAGAAATTGCCGCAGGCGCGCGCCGCCTGGCCAATGTACTGTGTTCGCTCGGCGTCAGGGCCGGCGACCGCGTCTCCACGCTGGCGTGGAATAACCGCCGCCACATGGAGCTGTATTTCGGCGTGTCCGGCATGGGCGCCGTACTGCACACCATCAACCCGCGCCTGTTCCCGGAACAGATCGACTACATCGTCAACCACGCCGAGTCGAACGTGCTGTTCTTCGACGAGACCTTTGCGCCGCTAATCGCCAAGCTGGCGCCGCTGCTCAAGCATATCAAGGCCTTCGTCGCCATGACTCCGGCCGCGCGCATGCCGGCGATCGGGGTGCCGAACCTGATGTGCTACGACACCCTGCTCGAACAGGCCAGTGCCGAATTCGAATGGCCGCAATTGGACGAGCGCAGCCCGTCGTCGCTGTGCTACACCTCCGGCACCACCGGCAGCCCGAAGGGCGTGCTGTACTCCCACCGCTCGACCGTCCTGCACTCGATGGCTGTCTGCAGCGCCGACACGCTGGCGATCTCCCGCCGTGAGACGGCGCTGCTGGTGGTTCCCATGTTCCACGTCAATGCCTGGGGCATGACCTATGCCGGCGCCATGTGCGGTGCCAAGCTGGTACTGCCTGGCCCGGCGCTCGACGGCAAGAGCACCTATGAATTCATCCGCGACGAAAGCGTCACGCTGGCGCTCGGCGTGCCGACTATTTGGCTCGGACTGCTGCAGCATGTGGCCAGCCTGGCCGCGGCCGACCGGAAGCCGCTGTCCCTGACGCGCGTCGTCTGCGGCGGCTCCGCCGTGCCGGCATCGATGATCGAACGCTTCAGGAGCGAATTGAACGCCACGCTGATACAGGCCTGGGGCATGACGGAGATGTCGCCACTCGGCACCATCTGCTCCCTGATGCCTAAACATGAATCAGAAACGGCGGAGCAGCGGCTGCGCGTCCAAACCAAGCAGGGCCGCCCCCCGTACGGCGTTGAAATGAAACTGGCCAGCGATGACGGCTCGCCGGTACCGCACGACGGCAAAGCCTTCGGCCGCCTGCTGGTGCGCGGTCCTTGGATCATCCACAGCTACTACCGCACCGACACGCCGGCGGTCGACGCGCAAGGCTACTTCGATACCGGCGACATCGCCACCATCGATGCCGACGGCTATATGCAGATCACCGACCGCTCCAAGGACCTCATCAAGTCCGGCGGCGAATGGATCTCGTCAATCGACCTCGAAAACGCGGCAATGGGCCATCCCGGCGTAGCCATGGCCGCCGTCATCGCCGTGCCCCATGAAAAGTGGCAGGAACGCCCGCTGATGCTGGTGGTACGCCGCCCGGAAACCGAGGCGACGGTCGACAGCATTCTCGATTTTATGACCAGCCGGGTACCACGCTGGTGGATTCCGGACAACGTGGTCTTCGTCGACGCGTTGCCGATGACCGCCACCGGAAAAGTGCAGAAGATGCAGTTGCGCGAGCAGTACAGGAACCACCACTAGAAGAACCATCACAATAACGAGGAGATACAAGGATGACGAAGCACAGCAGGAACCCCCTTGCCGCCGCAATCGCGCTGGCGCTGGCCGCACCAGGCGCCATGGCAGGCACGTTCAATACCGAGTCCGGGCTGGAGGTCCAGTGGAGCCTGAATGCCTCATACGGCAAAAGCATTCGCGCCAGGGACGCCGACCTCAATTTGATCGCCGTACCAAACGGCGGCAAGTCCGGCAATGGCAATGACGACGGCAACAAGAACTTCGCCAAAGGCGATGCCTTCTCCAGCGTGTTCAAGACCAGCGGCGAATTGCAGGTCAAGGGTGAAAACCTTGGTATGTTCGTGCGTGCCTTCGCATGGACCGACCTTACGCTCAACAACAAGGGCATGGCGCATGGCCACTATTCGAATGGCTACGTGGCGGGCGCCCGGTTGTCGGACGATGGCATGGACAAGCTGTCGACCTTCCAGGGCGCGGCACTGGGCGACGCCTACCTGTTCGGCAATGTCGACATTGAAGGCAGGCCGCTCAGCGTCAAGCTCGGTAACCAGGTGGTGAACTGGGGCGAGAGCCTGTTCATCCCGGGCGTCAACGCGATGGGCGCTTTCGACATGAACGCCGCGCGCCGCCCTGGCGCTCAAGTCAAGGAAATCCTGCGTCCGCAACCGCAGCTGACCGCCAACATCGGTCTGGGCAAGGGCCTGTCGCTGGAGGCCTTCGCCGGCCTGCAGTGGCGCCAGACCGTGCTCGATGGCTGCGGCACCTACTGGTCGATGGCCGATTCGCTCAACTGCAATGGCGGTACCGTGCTGTTCGGCGACGCCGTCGGCAAGGACGCGGTCCAGTTCAACGGCGCGCCGCTGCTGGGCAAACTTCCTGCCGCGCTCGACCCTGTGCTCGCCTCGCTGGGCCTGTCGCGCAGCACGCCGCTGAACTTCAAACTGCAGCAGGCCGACAAGATCATGCCGCGTAAGGGCGGCCAATGGGGTGTTTCTGGCCACTACTTCGCCGATGCGATCAGCACCGATTTCGGCTTCTACTACGCCAACTACACGACCCACACGCCGATCATTTCGCTGGTGAAGACGGCGTCGGACATGCCTTCGGTCTGGTCTGGCGCCGTTGAAAAACTGGCCAAGGCGGTACCTGCCGTCGCACCGGCACTGGGCCTGCTGGGCAAGGTGCCGGGCGGGCGCATCGCCTGGGACTACAGTGCCGAAAACATCAAGACGGTCGGCGTATCGGCATCGACCGAAATTGGCGGCTTCTCGGTATTCGGCGAAATCAGCAACACGCGCGACATTCCGGTGCAGATCAATGCGCCGGACATGCTGGCCGGCGTGGTGGCCGGCATCGGGCCGATGGCATCGTTCGGCACCGAGTTCCGCAATGCTGCGGTGCCCAATGGCGCCGTCATCAGTGGCTATCACCGCAAGAACAAGACCCAGCTGCAAGCTTCGTTCATCAAGATCGTGCCGCAAGTGCTGGGCGCGGACTCGCTTACCATCCTGGGTGAAGTGGCGGGCCAACGCTGGAGCGGCATCGGCGACCCGAATACCTCGGCCCGCTACGGCCGCGGCTTTGTCTACAACTTCGGCCCGACCGCCGCACTGGGGGGCACTTGCGCCGGCCTGAACCCGAACCCTGCATTCTGCGAGAACGAAGGCTTTGCCACTTCGCGCGCCTGGGGCTACCGCCTGCAGGCCGAAGCCCTGTTCCCGAACGTGTTCGCCGGCGTCAACCTGAAACCGCGCGTGTTCTTCGGGCACGACGTGTCGGGCTATTCGGCCGACAGCTACTTCGTCAAGGACCGCCAGACCCGCAGCGTGGGCCTGCGTGCCGAATACCTCAGCCGCTACTACGCCGACGTCAGCTACACCGCGTACAACAAAAACGCCAAGTACGACATCATGCACGACCGCGACAACTACTCGTTCGTGGTCGGCGTCAACTTCTAAGGAGACCGGAATAATGAAGAATATGAAGCACACCCTGATCGCCTGCGCACTCGCCTGCGCGGCGGGCACCGCGCTGGCCGGCCTGCCTGCGGCCGACGTCGAACGTCTTGGCAAGGACCTGACCCCGACCGGCGCCGAAAAGGCCGGCAACAAGGACGGCAGCATCCCGCAATGGGAAGGCGGCATGGCCAAGCCAGCGGCCGGCTTCGATCCAAAGAAGGGCTATGCCGATCCGTTTGCAGCGGAAGCGCCGCTGTACACCATCACCAGTGCCAATATGGCCCAGCACAAGGACAAGCTGGCGCCAGGTCAAATGGAGATGCTCAAGCGCTATCCTACCTACAAGATGAACGTCTACAAGTCGCACCGCACGGCGGCCTACCCGCAGGCGGTGTATGACGCCATCAAGAACGAAGCAGGCAAGGCCAACCTGGCGGCCGGCGGCAACGGCGTGACCGGCACGGTGCGTTCGACCGTGCCATTCCCGATTCCGAAGACCGGCATCGAAGTCATTTGGAACCACGTGATGCGCCACCGCGGCGGTTCGATCCAGCGCTTCTCGGCCGAGTTCCCGGTGCAGACTAACGGCGCCTTCACGCCGGTGACCCGTACCGAGACCATTGCCTTTGCGCAGAGCATGCCCAATCCGGAACCTAATCGCCTGCTGTACTACCTCTCGACCCTGACCGGCCCATCGGCCGTTGCGGGCGAAGCCTTGATGGTGATCGACTCGCTCGACCAGGTGAAAGAATCGCGCCAGGCGTGGACCTACAATCCGGGCCAGCGCCGCGTGCTGCGCGCACCGAACGTGGCGTATGACTCGCCGGGCCAGGGCGCCGACGGCCTGCGCACCACCGACGACTACGACGGCTTCAATGGTGGGCCAGACCGCTACGACTGGAAACTGGTCGGCAAGAAGGAGATGCTGGTTTCATACAACAACTTCAAGCTGGCCAGCAAGGCCCTGAAGTACACCGACATCGTCCGCCCGGGCCACATCAACCAGGATCACGTGCGCTATGAACTGCACCGCGTCTGGGTAGTGGAAGCGACACTCAAGAAGGACAAGCGCCACGTCTACGCCAAGCGCACCTTCTACGTTGACGAAGACAGCTGGCAGACCGCCCATACCGACAACTACGACGGCCGGGGCGAACTGTGGCGCGTGCATGAGATCGGCACCATCCAGTATTACGATGCGCCCACTGCCTATATGGCATGCGAAGTGCAGTATGACCTGCAGGCACGCCGCTACCTGGTGACCGGCCTGACCAACCAGGAAAAGCCGATCAAGTTTGGGCTCAAGCTCGATCCGTCGAACTTCACGCCTGACTCGCTGCGCCGCAGTAGTAATTGATCGATCGGATCACTCGATCTGGCGCCGGCGCCGATCAGTCGTTCAAATTGTAAGTAGTACGTAGCAGTTTCTCGGTTCGGCGCTCCTGTCTCTCATGAGCTGGAGCGCCTTTTTTTCACCCGGAGTTACCGAATATGAAGATGGCCCTTACCCTCCTCCTGCTGCTGGCGGCCGCCCCGCCTGCCTTGGCCAAGGATCCGCTTGACCTGGCTGCGCGCCAATCGGCGCGCGCCCCGACCTCGCTGCTGGTGGGCATGGCCGCCGCCGGCGAGCGCATTGTCGCCGTCGGCGAGCGCGGCATCGTAGTGCGCAGCGACGCCCATGGCGCGAACTGGAGCCAGGCCAAAGTGCCGGTGTCGGTGATGCTGACGGCAGTGAGCTTCTTTGACGCCAGCCACGGCTGGGCCGTGGGCCATGACGGCGTGATCCTGTCGAGCACGGACGGTGGCGCCAGCTGGCTGCGCCGCTTCGACGGCAATGCCTCCAATCGACTGATGCTGGACGACGCCACGGCGGCGCTGGCAGCCGCGCGCAGCAAAGGCGGCAAATCGCTTGAAGATGCCGGGAACGCGCTGGGCGACATCGAGGCCACGGCCAAATTCGGCCCTTCGCGTCCCTTGCTGGGCCTGTGGTTCCGCAATCAGCAGCTCGGTTATGCCGTGGGCGCCTACGGCCAGGCGTTCCGCACCGACGATGGCGGCCTGCAGTGGCAGTCGATGGGCCGTGCCCTCTCCAACCCCGAGGGTTTGCACTACAACGCCATCGGCGGCGGGCCGGACGGCCAGCTGGCCATCGCCGGCGAAGCGGGCCGCGTGTTCCGCTCCGGCGACAACGGCGTCAGCTGGAAGACCGAAGAGACCGGCTACCAAGGCCATTTATACGGCGTGATCTACGTCGGCAAGGCCTTGCTGGTCTACGGTTTCGGCGGCCATATCTTCCGTAGCGACAACGGCGGGCCGTGGGCCCGGATTACAAAGGTCAGCGACAAAAGCCTGGTCGGCGGCGCGCCGCAGGATGACGGCACGCTGCTGCTGGCTGCGCAAGACGGCAGCCTGCTCGTCAGCGATGATGCAGGCCGCAGCTTCAGGCTGGCGAGAAAGGGCGATGGCCGGCCCGTGGCCGCCCTGCTGGTACGTGGCAAATCCGTCGCGCTGGCAGGCGCTGGCGGCGTCCGGATGATCGAACTGGGGACACAGCGATGAGCGTCAATCACAACAAATTCGACGTGGTCGAGCACTTCCTGGAGCCGCGACTGTTCAAGCACCGTATGCTGGTACTGTTCTTCTTCGTCATCACCTCGGTGCTTATGGCATGGCAGGCGTCGATGCTCAAGGCCGATGCCAGCCTCCAGAAGATGGTGCCGGCCACCCATCCCTTCATCGCCAACTACCTGAAGTACGAAAACGAGCTGCGACCGCTCGGCAATAACGTGCGCATCGCGGTTGAAGTGATCAATGGCGATATCTATTCCGGCCAATACCTCGATACGCTCAAGCGGATCACCGACGAAGTGTTCTACATTCCCGGCGTAGACCGCGGCAACCTGAAGTCGCTGTGGACGCCGAACGTGCTGTGGATGGAAGTGACCGAGTCCGGCATGAACAGCGGCCAGATCATCCCGCAGGGCTTCGACGGCTCGGCAGCCAAGGTCGAGGAAGTACGCGCCAACGTCGCGCGCTCCGGCCGCATCGGCAGCCTGGTGGCATCCGACCAGCGTTCGACCATCGTCCACGTGCCGCTGCTGGAGATTGATCCGGACAGCGGCGCCAGGCTCGATTACGGCAAGTTCTCCGAGCGGCTCGAACAGCTGGTGCGGACCAAGTATGAATCGAAGAATATCCGCATTCATATCGTCGGCTTTGCCAAGGTGGTGGGTGACCTGATTCATGGCGCCAAGGCGATTGGCGTGTTCTTCGCCATCACCTTCGCCATGACTGTGGTGCTGCTGTTATGGTATTCGCGTTGCTGGCGCAGCACGCTGGTAACGGTATTTTGCTGCTCGCTGGCGGTGATCTGGCAGCTCGGCCTTGTGCGTCTGCTTGGGTTCGGGCTCGATCCCTATTCCATCCTGGTGCCCTTCCTCACCTTTGCCATCGGTGTCTCGCATGCGGTCCAGAATATCAACACCATGGCCGCTGCACGCTTGTCCGGCGCCTCGAACATGGAAACGGCGCGTCTGACCTTCCGCCTGCTGTTCATCCCTGGCACCATCGCCCTGCTGTGCGATGCGGTCGGCTTCTCGACCCTGCTGGTGATCGAGATCGGCGTGATCCGCGAACTGGCCTTTTCGGCGTCGATCGGCGTTGCCGTGATCGTGCTGACCAAGATGTTCCTGCTGCCGGTGCTGATGTCCTATGTGGGCGTCAGCGATGCCTGCCTGCGCCACCAGCAGCGCAAGGCTGCCAGTCCGCATACCTTCATGCGCTGGCTGTCGCGTTTTGCGGAACCGAAGTTTGCCCGTGTGGCAGTACTGGCGGCGCTGGGCGTGTATGCGCTGGCCTTCACTCTGAGCCGCGACCTGAAAATCGGTGACCTTGACCCTGGCGCCCCCGAGCTGCGGGCCGACTCGCGCTACAACCGCGACAATGCCTTCATCACCTCGCATTATTCGACCAGTTCCGACGTGTTTGTCACCATGGTCAAGACCACCGCCGGCGAGTGCGGCAGCTATCCGGTGGCCGAGGTGGTCGACCGCTTCCAGTGGGAGATGGAGAATGTGCAGGGCGTGGAATCGACCACCTCGCTGTTCACCGCCATGCGCAGGGTGATCGCCAATACCAACGGAGGCAACCTGAAATGGCAGGCACTGTCGCGCAACCGTTTCGTGACGAATTCGGCCCAGCGGATGATTCCGTCCGAGCTGTACAACAACGACTGCTCGATGATCCCGGTGATGGTCTACCTGGCCGACCATAAGGCGGACACCCTGACGCGCGTGGTGGCGGCGGCGCAAGCCTTCGCCAGCGAGAACAATAGTCCGGACGCCGAGTTCGTCCTCGCAGCAGGCAATTCAGGCATCGAGGCGGCAACCAATATCGTCATCAAACAGTCGGAAGTGCGCATGCTGATCCTGGTGTATGCGATTGTGGCCTTGCTCGTGTGGTGGGAATTCAAGTCCCTGCGCGTCACGGCCTGCATCATGGTGCCGCTGTATATCACCTCGGCGCTGTGCGAAGCCATCATGGCGCAGCTTGGACTGGGCGTGAAGGTGGCGACACTGCCGGTCATCGCACTGGGGATCGGCATCGGCGTCGACTACGGCATCTACATTTACAACCGATTGCAGAATTTCCTCGACCAGGGACTGGTGCTGAAGGAAGCCTATTTCGAAACCCTGAAGACCACCGGCGTGGCCGTGGCGCTGACCGGCGTGACGCTGGCGCTGGGTGTGCTGACCTGGGTCTGGTCGGACATCAAATTCCAGGCTGATATGGGCCTGCTGCTGGTGTTCATGTTCCTGTGGAATATGGTCGGAGCAATCGTGATGATCCCTGCGCTGGCTGCACTGCTGCTGCCGGAAACCGGGGTGGCGGCCGCGCCGTCCGGGGAAAATGTGGTTTGACAGGCGCATCCGCAACAGCTTCCGCGAGCAGTTGATCGAGCCTGACTTCACGCTCAACCCCGGCGTCATCCTCGGCGACATCGAGGCGCTGCCGACCGGCCAGCGCTTCGGCCGCAGGCACTTTGCCCGCTTGGCGAAGGCCGCAGCGAGTTCGCAAAGTTGAGTTATTGCTAACTCTATCGTGACAGAGACTCAAAATCGTTTACTATTTCCCCCACAACGCGCCGCAATACATAATCGCTGCGTTGCAGACCGATGCGGGCCCGCCCGTCAACTTGCACGAAGAGGAAATATGAAACGTATTTATGCCGTCATTGCACTGATCAGCCTGGCTGCTTGCAGCACCCCGGCGCCACAAGCCGAAGTGGCCCAGCTCGCCGCCGTCCAGGATCCCAACCTGAGCTGCGAAATGGTCTACGTCACCGGTTCGGCCCTACCCAAGAAGCGTTGCGAAACGCCGGAAGAAAAGGCACGCCAACGCAAGCTGGCCCAGGAAACGGCGGGGGAATTGAGCCGCAGTGTCATCATCCAGGAGAAACCGGGCGGGCTCAAATAGTCATAGGACGATCTTCAAAGGACTCGGCATGGCGCCGGGTCCTCATTGCGTGCATGCCAATTCCAGGAAAGCGGGTAAGCTAACCACCTTCATGATCGGAGAATTGACATGGTCAGCAAAAACACGATTTGCCTTTGGTATGACGGTACGGCAGCAGACGCTGCGCGGTTTTACGCGGAGACGTTTCCGGACAGCGCGGTGGGCACCATCCATCGCTCGCCCGGCGACTACCCTTCCGGCAAGGAGGGCGATGTCTTGACGGTTGAGTTCACGGTGGCGGGCATTGCCTGTATTGGCCTGAACGGTGGCCCGGCGTTCAAGCACAGCGAGGCGTTCTCGTTCCAGATCGCGACCGACGACCAGGCCGAAACCGACCGCCTGTGGAATGCGATTGTCTCAAACGGCGGCCAGGAAAGCGCTTGCGGTTGGTGCAAGGACAAGTGGGGACTGTCGTGGCAGATCACGCCACGTGTCCTGATTGAAGCGATCTCCGATCCAGACCCGGCCGCGGCCAAGCGAGCGTTCGAGGCGATGATGCAGATGCGGAAAATTGATATTGCGGCTATCGAGGCGGCCAGACGCGGCTAATTGTCAGCCCTCCAATATCAGCCTGCCGTATGAAAAAAGGGCTACATACCGAAGCATGTAACCCTTTGATTTTCAAACATCTGAATTTTGGTGGGCCTCCCGTGAGTCGAACACGGCACCAACGGATTATGAGTTGCACCTGAGATCGGTTAAATCATTTAATAATCAAAGACTTACATCGCTTGCCAAGCTCAGCAATCAATCGTGGTCTATCCACACTTTGAGCCTAGTCTATCGACCTCAGCCACAATTCTGTCCCATCGAATTACGAGTGACTTGAACACATGACTTTTCTCTTCGGTCAATTTCATCAAGGCGTACCAGTAATCCTATGATAGCGTTTTAATAATGACATGCAAGCGTTCGAGCCCACCAACAACTGCGACCGAACGTGCAGTACCTGCATCAAGCCTCTGAGCCGCATCGATCAAATATCGCGCGGCGGAAACAACTCCTTTCTTTTGCTCATCGGTCCACTTGGCACCGTGCCGCTTAGCGACGCCTTCGAGATTCCAGGCAGAACGATACGGGTAATGGCGATTTTCACGAAGTACTTGTTTCTTTAGTGTATTGAGTGCCTCATTGACCGACTTGAACGCCTCATCACTATCGGTGACATTTTCTGCTTCCAAAAAAAGTAATCTACAATAGTGGTTGTCTATTTGAAAGGTGTCATATCCGTTGAGCTTCTCAGCGAATGAATAGCTTTGCTCAAAGTATCTGCGAGCCACCTCCAACTCACCAAGGCTAAGACGTGCCATCGCGTATTGAAGCCAAAATTGAGGGTTCTCGCGAATTGACGGAATGTTCTTCAGTTCTTCATATAAATTTTGGAGAGCCGCACGTTTTCCCTTGTCCGGAAGTATTCGTTCGAGAGTAGCGAATCTCATCAATTCCTTTGCAATATTCCCAAAATACGAGTCACTGCGTCGGGCATGTTCTGCATTCCGGACGCATTCGACAATGACTTCCGTAATCGTAGTGGCATTTTCCAATCCGCTAAGTACCGCGGCTGCCATTATTGATGAGCGAAAATGGGCAACGCCCGAATGGACAGCAATGATTTGTCGCGGAATTTCACCACGCGTGAGATCACGAAAGGCATCGTATGAAAGGTTCAAGAGTTCCGCAACTATAGAAATCCGAGGCTCCTCTCCAATAGTTTGCAGCAAGCACAACGAAATCAGAAATCGTAACCCCCCTTTTACCGCCATGAATTCGGAAACTATTTCGTCAAGCTTTGTCTTAATTAATGGTGAGTTAGCGACATCGATCAGCACGGCCTGCAATTGCCCACCACAATCATGCTTTAGGTAAGCATTGCGTTGTTGTTCGGTTAGACCCGCACGCTCCCCCCATAGACCTCGCAGACTGAGTAGTTTTGAAAGTCTGTCTAGCTCATCATTGTTCATTACATCAACATCGTGAATGAACACTTGCCGGCTTTTTTCAGTTTTTCCTAATAGCGCAGGCAGTCGTAATTCGTGAACCTCGGTCCGCTCAGATATCAATAACGAGCAATCAGCACGAGCATATCTCGCAAAGCATTCAACTAACGGCATGTTGCGAGAATAGTTCTCGATAATCAAAACGAAATCTTCAGTTCTTCTGCACATTCGTTGTAATTCGAGTTCCGCAGATTCGTTTGGGTGATCTAGAAAAAATACGTCACGTCCTTGGGCCGCCAACTTCAACGAAATCGACTTCATGGCGATCGACTTTCCGTTTGCAAAGGCGCCCACCACTACAACAATTGCCGATGGCTTGTCCAGGTCCGCAATGCAACTCGCTTCACATGTTCTTATGACGTTATAGACAGGAACTTCCGGTGTTTCTGCCTGAGCTAACATCAAGCCGTCCTGACATAGTCCACGCAAGATCAGGTCATAGAAGTCATCGTCAGAAGCTCTCCGACCTCCGTCGGAGATCACCAGTGGTGAATAGCATTGATACTCCTCAACCAGATTTGGTTTTGTCCAAGATGCGCTTTCGTTTTCAATAATTTCCCGAAAAGAATCGAGCCCGATTGGGTGCACAGTGCCAAATCTTGAAAGCTTCGTTTTCAACACAGGGTCAATTTCTTGCCGGTCCACGAAATGAACTTTGGATCGAAAAATTTCCGGATTGAAAACTAACCTTGCAACGTCGATATCGGCAAGTGAATAGCCAACAAAAATTATTGCCTTCGATCTTTGGAGGTCATTGTGAAAGATCACAGACCATTCTGAATCCACAAATGACTGAGTCGCATAACTTGCGGATGTTAGTATGAAATCTGGGGTCAATGACTGCTTCAGCTTCGCCAATGACCCGTTAATATGTAGCAACACTAGCCTATTTCCCTGCGCGTTTCGCGTTTCAGCTGCCGTCGTCAGCGAATAATGGGAAACTTTGCGATCGTTTAGAGCCTGCTCGAAGGCATCATCGTAATTTGTCGTCCAGATACGCCCCCACGGAATTGACGCCAAGGTTGAAAGAACAGGGTCGTACTTGGCTACCGTAAGATGCTTTCGCAATGAGTTGATAATTGCGGTCTCGCTTCGAGCTTCCACAAAATGTTCAGTAATACTATCTAGTGCATATCCACCGCCAAGTCCACAATCTGCCGCCAACGCGTTCGATAATTCTTGCCCGGTCGGAAGTCGTTCTCCCTTTGATGTTTCAGCAGCTTTTGCTGCACCAGCTCCCAAAAATAATATGGCGTCGCCGTTGAGAGAACTTCTAATTGCAGCTCGCAGTGCGATTTCGGAATTTGTCATTTCCGGTATTTCATTGATACTCATCAGTGTTCTCCATGCGGATTTTTCGGGCTAGGGGTACTAGTCACTAGTTGATGATAAAAACACGAACTCCATTTTCTAGTCTGCATGCGCAAGAAGATCTTGCGCTTTGACGAGCACGTATCCCGGTCGGCGGGTGGCCATATCTAGATCCTTCTCGTGTCCCGACGTGTGATTTATCAATAGATTTATCAATGGCAGAAGCCCGCCAACGCCAGCAACAACTTGATCAGTGGCGACGCCATAAGCGGAAACACCCAAACCAAGTAATCCATATGTTGTCTTCCAAAATCGAGCCGAGTTCAATTGAGTAACGCTAAGTTCAGCTCTAACTTCGGCTGCCTGTTCACGCAACTCTTGAATAAATTCGCGGGATGTACTTGTATTCGATTTATTATCTTCATCAATTGAAAGCGTTCTTGCCATTTTCTCTCTAAATAGTGGCAACGCGTTCGATGTTTCTTGTCGAAGCTCTACGATTTGAGCAGCATTGAGCTCGCTGACCCAAGGAATCTGAATGGATCGTTCATGATCTAAAAGCAGGAGCTGTTCGCTATTACTGAAACGCCCCTCCTGACTTAAAATTCCAGCCAGCCCAATACGAGAGTTTGAAAACACTGAGCCACCAAACAACGACGCGTCACGGCTTGCCCACATAGCAGTACGTATCTCACGATAAGCGATCATTTCTATTGCGTCGCGAAGTTTCGGAAGTGGTGATTCAGGAAGTATGTTTTGATAGACCAAAGAAGGTTCAAAAAAATTTCCTGTGTCTAACGTGTAATTCCCGTTTTTTCTGGAAAGGAATTTGGCCTCATTCTTAAATTTCGATGCGACATCTTTAGCGAGTTCTTCGATGCTGTTTTCGAAATTCGCAATGCACTGGTTACAGACTGGACGCCACGGTGAACGAAATCTCACGATTCCGGCAAAGATCAAAGGAGCGAGTCGAGCGAGAACTAATGTATCAGCAACGATTTCATCAAGCTTTGCGTTGGTCACGCGTCCGAATCTAACGAATTTTTCGGAGATCAAGTCTGTTATCCAGACTCGATCAGCTATCAGTCCCATACTTCGGGCGATCCGATCCATCCCCTGCAGTCGACAGGCCAAGTCCGAACAGCCAGCACTTCCGTCAAAAGGATCCATTCCGCCATGAAGGTGAACTTCAAAATGCAATGGATTTGCTTGTGCAGGGACAAGAGTGTGATTGCTGATTTCGTAAGCGATCGATTGCTCCTGAAGATCCTTAAGCATCACTTTGATAGTCTTGCGTAAATCTACCCAACTCTTGGATTCCGCGTGTGCAGCCAGCAGCAAGATTACAGCTGGAGGAACATCGGGCATGTCTTCAACCATTTGCTTCTCCCTGGGACTCTAATTATTGGGCGCGAACACTGCTAATTTGACTTCCCATACACAGACTGCGTCGATCCAATTTTCATTGGTCCGCGGATGCCCTGGCGAACTCAAGCAATGTGGCGAAGCACTGCCGATGGCCAAAGGCAAACGGCCGACCATCAAATTGACTAGTCGCCTTTCGATTTCTGTTCCAAAACAGTCTACAGCCCAGATGCTAGTACAAATACTAACTTTGTAACATTCTTCCGGCTCATCCAACCTGGTTATCTACGTCTGCGTCAATAAGCCAATGACCGGTAGCCTTATTGCAATAAAGTAGACATTGGCTACGCAAGCGAGCCTTCAAATATTTTGACGACAGCGAGTACGGTCTTGAATGTCGGTGATATTTGGCCAAACATTTCATTCCGCATCGCTATGTAATCGTGCCGCCAACCTTCCTCCTGCTCTGGCAACGGCGACAAACGCAAAGTTTTCCGCCCCATCGAGTCGTAATCAACCCAACTCTGCGGGAAGAATATCCTGCGATGAGCCAGAACCTGCTCGAATAAGTCTGAATCTTGTACAGCATTTGATGCCACACCACTTTCGATCAATCGGTACAGGTCGTAATAATGTCTTGCCATTCTAGGCTTCCTAGGCTTAGTTAAAGGCCGATACGATTCCTCATGCAATAACATCGCCTTTTCCCAAAACGTCCGCTCTGGTGCGAGTGCTTGGACAACGGTTTGCGGTTGAATAAAAAGCTGTGGGAACACTTCCGCAATAACTGATTGAACTGGCCTTTTATCTGCCGGCCATGGATCTGATCGTGCGCCGAACTCGATCTTTACCACTGGACGGACATAACGCGCTGGCTCAGTTTCAAAATGTGATGGATATTGAAACAATAACGTTTGTCTATCAGGATCGTCTACGTCCAGTGTAAGTTGCCAACCGACCGCGCCAAGCTCAGCTGAGAAGCAATTACTTAGTGCGGGCAACAGAACAATTTGCACAAATTCACCGCACGCCGAACGAAGCGCCTTAAGGCGTTTTGTCTGTTGCTTTGCGCTCGGTGCCCGTTCAGGGCTATTGTCGCCGCCGAAGCCGAGAGCATCGCGCCCAATGGTTAGGTCTATATCCTCAGAAAATCGGTCGATCAGTCCCCAAGCTTTCGACAATGAAGTGCCGCCCTTAAAGGTCAGATGCCCAGCCAGTTCCGGTAACGCGAAAATCTGATCCAATGTCCAGCAGACCCAAAAATCTTTCTCGACACTCGACGCCACCCACCCTTTGCGGGCAGCGGTCTGATCAATGGCCAACCGCTGCTCTGTTGCCGACAACTTCAGAAATTCCTTCATGCATCAGCGCCTGTTTTGCGCAATGCGGTGCATTATGTTGGCGATCCAAACGGGTGCCAGCGGTGCATCGGTGGCCAGCACGTCCATATCTTGGGGTGACAGGCGCTCCCGAAGTGTCGTGACCACCTGATCATCAATATGTTGCTGCTTCAAGTGGCGCAATGCTTGTATCACTAAACCGCTCACTCTCCCTGCCGTCGCCATATTTCGGGGAGTCGTGTGTTTAAGAATGATCGTCTGATTTCCGATCTGCACGGTCCTCGATCTGCCATCAGTTAGGAATGCCAGTTTCATTGGCACCTGCTCGGTCAGGCCAAGCAGGTTGGCCGCGTAGGCTCCTGACGGTTGCAAGCGCAAACTACCCTTGCCAGCGATCGCTTGGGCAATGCCGTCGGTAGACGGCAATAACGGTCCCAGGATCGCGTGCGTGCGTGGGACATCGTACAGGCCTCTCGAAACGCGCCGAAGCTCTCCCGTGGCCGTAAGACGCGACAGCACCTTATCCACGGCCGCACGGCTGCCCAAGTGCAGAAAATCAACCGGGCTAAAGACCTTCCCCGCTGCGCTCGTCCTCAATTTGGCACGGATAGCAGCATCCACACTGCTAGGAGCCTGCAAAGTTTGCTCTGTCGACCGTTTCAGGTCTGCGGGGTGGGAAGTTGCGCTCATGTCATAAAATATAGCACGTTTTTCTGACAAATCAAACGCCGAATTGGCGGCCATTCCGGTCAACGCTCAAATCCACGCTGCCGACTACGTTGCTTTTCGTGCATTAATTGTTGAGCTTTTTCCTGCGCTTGCTGGAGGCGCGTCAGGTAGGTCGATGCTGCTGGCGCCACCTTACCGCCGCTTTCCGACACAAGCACAAAGGGGTGGCGCACACCATCGCGCAGAACTTGTTGGTTTGTAAATCCGGCCAAGCGGCCATCGGTGCGACTGACAGAGTTTGCCCCGGCACGGCCAAGGCCATTCACCAGTCGCTCCGCAGCCTGTCCACGCAATTGCTCGCGTAGCGGCTGGTCCGACAGCTTCACCCAAGCCTGGAATTGTTCACGGCCAGTCTCGACGACTGCGGCCGGCGCAAATCCCCGTTCATGTAGGGTCCGCAAGTCAGACTTCTTCAGGCCACACAGGAGAACTACGCCATGTTCGCCGTCAGGCCTGATCCAGACATCATAGCCTCGGGCATTCATGCGCCCGAGCCATTGCATGCTTTTAATGACTTCTGTCTTGTGCCACCGTCGCACCTCTTGCTTGCCCTGCTTCGCGTCCACCAGCGTCACCACGAATCGCTCTACACCGATCGCGCTCATCTGCCTTTGTGCGGCTTCAATGCTGCGATCTCTGGCAGTAGGTACTCGGCCACTGCTTTCGCGTCCAGTAGGTTTTCTATCGGGCGCGCTGGCGCCAGCCAAAGCCAAGATGCGCTCACGAGCAGCCCCGTCACCAACCCGGTCGCCATGGCCAGCAAGTAGTGGCTGCGTTCCATCCTGCGCCCCGCCCGGTCCAGCTGCACCGCCGCGTTCTGGGCTGCCGCCGCCGCGTTGCGCCATGCCGTGATTGCGCTCTCGATCTGTCGCTGAAAGTGCTCGCCCTGTGCTTGGCTGGTCGTGCCGATCTGCGTCAAGCTCTCCCGCGTCTCGTCGGTCAGCGCGGCCATCGCTTGGGCCAGGGGCTCCAATAGCGCTGCCAACTGCTCCGCGTTCGATATGTGCGCCTGGCGCAGCGTCTCGATGGTCCGCCCCACTTCGACTAGCTGCTTGTCGTTCGTGGCAGCGGCTAACTGCCGCAAAGTCTCGGTCTCTTTCATAACCCACTCCTCGTTTAGCCAGTCCCATTGGGCTGTAGCCTTTACCAAGGTCGCTTCCCTTCATCATGACGCCATCAAGCTGGTACGACATCCCGGACATCTTGGTGTCATTCAGTTGGGTCACCGGCACTAGCTCCACGCCGGCGGCAATGAGGCGTTCCGCATAGACAGTGAAGCTGTTGCAGGCTTTGGCGGCGCCGTCGCATAAGTGCTGCAACCGCTGGCGGATCGATGGCACGTCAGTTCGCATGCACTCTTCGATTTCGCCTTTGGTCGGAGCATGACGATTGACCTCGATCGATGGCGCGACAGGCGTCAGCCCGAACTCTCGCTCTATCTGGCGCATCGCAACCTCTTGGCGTCGATAGTCGTGGCTGTCGCTCGTCACCTCGCCGTTAAATTGAATACGATTGACGAGTAGGTGCACATGTTCATGCTCGGTGTCATCATGGCGAGTGACGATAAATTGATTGTTGTCGAGGCCCATGGCGTTGAGGTAACGCTGTGCGACCTCGCGCCACTGAGGGTCGGAGAGGTGTTCGCCAGGCGCCGCTGAAAGCGATACATGCAGCACCGCCTTTTTCAGCTTGGGACGCAGCTTTCGGATTTCGCCAAATTCTTGCGACAGTTCCTTAACCGTCGTGCCGTCCATGTTCGTGTCAATGACCCGTCCGTGCACCTTCTCCAGGTCATATTTCAACGCCCCGCGAAAGCCCTTACCCTTGACGGCCTTAGCGATCATTTTCGTTCGATTCAATGCCCAGCAGCGCGAGACGCAGGCGGCTGGTCTCGCATAGCATGCGTTCAAGCAAAGCGTCAGCGACCGTCACGCTGCGCCCTTCGTTGGCAAGGCGTGTGAGTTGATTGAGGTTCGCCGACAACCGCGCCAATTCGGCGTATTGCTCGCGGTTGATTGCTGCCACTGGTGGCGACGGCAGGCGGCGCGAGAGCGCGACTTCACGCAGCCATTGCGCAGGCGTCATGTGCATGCGCGCCGCACGCTCGCGCAGCGCTGCATGTTCAGCC
Organism: uncultured bacterium; assembly: GCA_965233055.1. Lineage (GTDB taxonomy): Bacteria > Pseudomonadota > Gammaproteobacteria > Burkholderiales > Burkholderiaceae_D > Telluria_A. The sequence continues at coordinate 1,092 of CBDDRJ010000059.1, read as the reverse complement.
AGGGAGACGCGCACGCCAATTGTTGCAACGCGCACGGCCTCTGGGTCGCCACGCGGGCGACCGCCCTTGCCTTTTCGTGGCGTAGCGTCGGCTGTCATGTCAAGTCGCAAGCGGTAGCGAGTGGCGGTTTGGCGAGCGCTGCGAGTTGCCTTGTATCGAGCATCGCGAGCCTAGCCCCGCAGGGCAAGCATGTTTGAGCGAAGCGAAAACATGGCTTGCTCCTATTCGACGGAGCGTCATCAACCACTGTAATCGGACTGTGCCGTTACACGATGAGCAGGGTCAAGATGTGGCAACATCGCACCGACAATATGCAAACGCTTGCATCGCGCCCACGAACCAGGAAAACAGTGACCACAGTTCGCGCTCGCACTCTGGCCTTTGGTCCCAAATATTCATTCCAATGCGCACGTCACCAACATGCCAGATTGCAAGGCCACAGTATTGCGTTTAGTCACAGGCGATTCATCATTTCAACAAGCACTGCATTGGCGCAATTCGGACGTCCGCAGAATGATCAAAATAGCAAGCAGTCGCATGCTATTTGGGGGTGCGACCCTTTCCCTTGCCAGCAGACTTATCATGAACTCGCTCAATCTCGATCAAGCAAGTGCCTTCCTCCACATCCACAAAGAAGTCCTACGCAAGCGGGCTAAACAAGGATGCATTCCCGGCGTGAAGATCGGTCGTGCTTGGATTTTTCTTGAGGATGACCTTGTGGCCTACATCCGGGCGAACTACTCTGAATCTCGGCAAGCGATGCAAGTGACAGTTAGAAAGGAGCAAGAATCATGTCACTTTACAAGCGCGGAAACACCTGGTGGGTCTGCTTCACAACCCCATCAGGAGAGCGCATTAGACGCTCTACTAAAACAGAGGACAAAACCAAGGCGCAGCAGTACCACGACGAGTTAAAGGTTGAAGCGTGGCGCGTCGAACAACTAGGAGAACGGAGCCTGTCAGAATTTCTGTGTGAAGCGGGGTCATGAAATAATACCGAAAGGATTGTTCCATGACCGACGCAATGACTACCAAGAAACCTAAGAAAATAAAAGCACCATACCCGTTCCCTGTTGAATTGATCGACCAGCT
>CBDDRJ010000058.1:0-54345 GCA_965233055.1 uncultured bacterium | reverse complement strand
CGGCCCCCAGAGCGGTGCGGGGGCGCCGAGCGTGAACGGTTGCCGCCGGCACCGCCACCACCACCACCACCACCACCACCACCACCACCACCACCACCGCCACCGCCGCCACCACCACCCGCACTACGCGGCTTGGCTGCGTTGCGGTTGCCGCTGGCGACCTTGATCACCTGGCCGCCACCGCCACCACCACCACCACGACGCTGGCCGTGGCCAGGCGCGCCGCTGCGCAGCTGGATCGCCTGTGCGCGCGCGTTAGGATCCGGCTCGAAGCCTGGGATGACGACGCGCGGCAAGTCTTTCTTGATCAGCTTTTCGATATCCTTGAGCATTACGTGCTCGTCCACGCACACCAGCGACACGGCTTCGCCGGTCGCGCCGGCACGGCCGGTACGACCGATGCGGTGCACATAGTCTTCCGGGATGTTCGGCAGGTCGTAGTTGACGACGTGCGGCAGCTGGTCGATATCGATACCGCGCGCGGCGATATCGGTCGCCACCAGCACCTGCAGCGTGCCATCCTTGAACTCGGCCAGCGCCTTGGTGCGGGCCGACTGGCTCTTGTTGCCGTGGATCGCCATCGCGCCGATGCCGTCTTTTTCCAGCTGCTCGACCAGCTTGTTGGCGCCGTGCTTGGTGCGGGTGAACACCAGCACCTGGGTCCAGTTGTTGGTCTTGATCAGGTACGACAGCATCGGGTGCTTCTTGTCGCGGTCGACCGGGTGGATCTTCTGCACGATGACGTCGACGGTCGCATTGCGGCGCGCCACTTCGATCATTGCCGGCTTGTTCAGCAGGCCATCGGCCAGGGCCTTGATCTCGTCCGAGAAGGTGGCCGAGAACAGCAGGTTCTGGCGCTTCGGCGGCAGTGCAGCGAGCACTTTCTTGATGTCGCGGATGAAGCCCATGTCGAGCATGCGGTCGGCTTCGTCGAGGATCAGGATTTCGACCTTGGACAGGTCGACCGTGCGCTGCTCCATGTGGTCGAGCAGGCGGCCCGGCGTGGCGACCAGGATGTCGACGCCGTGCTTCAACTGCTTGATCTGCGGGTTGATGCCGACGCCGCCGAAGATCACGGCCGAATTGAGCTGGGTGTATTTGCCGTAGACGCGCACGCTTTCCTCGACCTGGGCGGCCAGTTCACGCGTCGGGGTCAGGATCAGGGCTCGCACCGAACGGGTGGAGGTCTTGTTTGGCAGGGCAGCGCCGACTTTGTCGGTCGACAGGCGGTGCAGGATCGGCAGCGTGAAGCCGGCGGTCTTGCCGGTACCCGTTTGCGCACCGGCCAGCAGGTCGCCACCGTTCATGACGGCAGGGATGGCCTGGGTCTGGATCGGGGTCGGAACGGTGTAGCCGTGTTCGGTGACGGCACGAACAATCGCATCGGACAAGCCGAGTTTAGAAAAGGACATGATAACTTTATGGTAAGGATAGGCCTGTCGCCACACGGGGCGCCAGTCGCAGGCAATCGGATTTGGGGTCGGACGACGACGGCAAGGGGACTGGTCAAAAGTGCCGCGTGTCCGAAGTATAGCAGGGTTCGACGATTTGTTAGTAAACGTCGCGCCGGTAGCGTCCTTCGGCATTGAGCCGGTCGAGCTGCTGCTGCCCCAGCGCCGCCAGCAGCGCCTCGTGCACGCCGGTGGCCATGCCGTCGAGGCTGCCGCAGACATAGATGGCCGCGCCGCCCTCGACCCAGGCCCGCAGGCGGGCGCCGCGCTCGGACAGAAGGTGTTGCACATAGCGCGCGCAGCCCTGGTCGCGCGAGAAGGCCAGCGACAGCTCGGCCAGCCGGCCGCTTTGCTGCCACAGCGTGATGTCGTCGCGGTAGTGGAAGTCGCAATGGGCATTGCGCTCACCGAATACCAGCCAGTTGTCTTTGGCGCCGGCGTCGATGCGCGCCTTCAGGTGGGCGCGCAGGCCCGCCATGCCGGTGCCGTTGCCGATCAGGATCAGCGGGCGCGCCGCATTGGGGCCGAGGCGGAAGCGACTGTGCTCGCGCAGGCGCATCGCGACCACGTCATGTTCGCCGGCGCCTTCGCATAGCCAGCCGGAGCAATGGCCGGCCCTGCCATCGTCGCGCCGGTGCAGCCGCACCAGCAGGCGCACATGGCCTTCGGTGCTGACCGAGGCTATCGAGTATTCGCGCGGCATGCCAGGGTCGCCGGGCGCGCTGACCTGCACCAGGTCGCCCGCCTGCCATTGCGGCAGTGCGCCGCCGGCGGGGACCAGTTCGATGTCATAGACCGGGGATCCCAGGCTGCCGGGGTTGGCTAGCCGGCGCGCGCTGATGCGCCAGGCGCCGTAGGCCGGGGCGCTCCAGTCGGGGGCGTCGGTGGTGCCGGCCAGATGACTCAGGTGGTGCTGCCAGTCGGCGACTGATCTGGCCGCGAGGCGGTCGACCTCGACGCGCGGAAACAGCGGCTGTGCGCCGCATGCCTGCAGCCATTGATCGAGGCTGGCGCCGAAGCCGCAGTAGTTACGGTAGGTGGAGTCGCCCAGGGCCATGACGCCGTAGTGCAGCTGCGCCAGGCTGGCATGCTGGCCCATCGCAAGGCGGATGAAGCGGGCTGCGGCATCCGGCGCATCGCCTTCGCCATAGGTGCTGACGATGAACAGTGCACGCTCAAGCGCTTGCAGCTCGTGTGATTCCAGCGTCGACATGCAGGCGCTGCGCACCGACAGGCCGCCGCTTTGCAGGGTGGCACAGGTCTGGGCCGCCAGCGCCTCGCCATTGCCGGTCTGGCTGGCATAGACGACCAGCCAGTCGACGGTGCCATGCGCGGCGGCCGCAGCGCTGGCGGCCGCTGCCACGCGCCGGCGCGCCTGTAGCGTTGCGATGCAAAGCGCGAGGTAGCTGCCAACGAGCAGCAGGGCGGCCAGCCAGCGCAGGGGATCGGTATGCATCACGACAGCAGGTCCTGCCAGGCAGGCGAGTGGCAGTGTTGCAGCGCGCCGTCCGGCCGGCGCAGTACAAAATGCGCCGCCAGATGCTGCTGTTTGGCCAGGCGCATGCCGTCATCGAGGCCGAGCACGGTCAGGGCCGTCGACAGCGCATCGGCCGCCATGCACGAGGCATGCACCACCGACACCGACGCGACTCCATGGGTGACCGGGTAGCCGCTGCGCGGGTCGAGCGTATGCGAAGCACGCTGCTGGCCGTGCTGGTAAAAGCGGCGGTAGTCGCCCGACGTGGCCACTGCCATGCCATGCAGGGCAAGCACCGTCTGGCGCGATTGCGCGGTGCCGGGCACTGCTTCGAGTTCGACCCACCACGGCTGGCCGTCAGGCTTGCCGCCCGCGCCGCGCAGCTCGCCGCCCACTTCGACCAGGTAGTGGGCGAGTCCCCTGGCGGACAAATGACGGCCCAGCAGGTCCACTGCGAAGCCTTTGGCGATCGACGACAGGTCCATCAGCACGCCGCCGGGCTGCAGCAGGCGGCGCCCTGCGACGTCCAGCTCCACCTTGCCATGTGCCAGCAAGGCCGCCACCTCGGCGGCCGAGGGCGCGGCAAATCCCGCTTCATCAAACCGCGCCCGGGCGCCAAAGCCCCAGCGGTTGACCAGCGCGCCGGCGAACGGGTCGTAGGCGCCGCCGCTGATGTGGGCAATCCACATCGCGTAGCGCACCACCTCGAACAGGTGATCGGGCAGCGCATGCCAGCTGCCAGGCTCGCCCTGGTTGAAGCGCGCCAGCTCGGAGTCGTCGATCCAGTGGCTCATTTGCGCGACGACGGTATCGAGTTCCTGCCCGAGCCCGATCGCCAGCTCCTGCTGCAACACGGCTGCCTGGTCGGGCAGGCAGGCCACCTGCGCCGACCAGCTGGTGCCCATGCTGGTGCCGGCCAGCTCGATCACCTCGCTGCCGGCCGGTGGCAAGGTGTCGCCGATGGCGAGCGGTACCAGGACATGGCGCATCGTCACGCTTTATTGCGGCAGGATTTCGAGCGTGGCAGCGTAGCTATAGCGGCTGCTTGGCGGGTTCGCGCCGCCACCTTTCTGGTTCGATACCGGGAACGCCGCATTGAGCGAATACATCCCCGCTTCCGGCAAGGTGATGCTGGCCACGCCATTGGCATCGGTCGTCAGCCGGATTTCGCCCAGTACGCCGCGGTACTTGACGCCGCCCGGGATCAGGCTGAAGGCGAAGTTGGCCAGCGGCTTGCCATTGAGGTCGAAGCGCCAGCTCGCTTTTTCACCGGCGTGCAGGTCGTTCGGGTGCGTCATCGGCACCAGTTCGAGGCCGGCGCCACTCGGCTTGAGCGCGCCGGTGCTGGTCCTGGTGGCGCTGACGAAGGTTTCCATCCGCGCGTACTGGCGGCTGACCGTCAGTTCCGGCGCGTCGGCCGGCACGTCTCTGGCGAATGCTTCTTCGGTGCCGCGGAAGCGCTTGGTCTCCGTGCCTGCCTTGTAGCTGGCCATGACCATCTTGTTGACGACGGCGACGCGGTAGGTGCCAGGCGCCGGCATTTTCAGGTCGAAGCTGCTGCGAAAGCGCGCCGTGGTGACGGCGGGCGTGGCGATGATGGCGCCGTCCGGGCCGGTGACGGACACGCCGTCCATCTTCAGCGGCATGTGGTCGAAGTCGAAATAGTTCTCCGAGATCGCACCGTCGATCATCACGGTCGGGTCTTTGCCGTCGGCCAGCGTGGAACTGGGCAGCAGCCACGGGCGGTGGGCGGAAGCGGGCAGGGCGAGGGCGGCCAGGGCCAGCGCCAGCAGGGTGGATTTGAAGTTGTTCATCGATGGCTTCCCGGTTATTGCGTGATCTGGAGGGTGACAGCACCCAGTTCTTCCTTGCCGCGCGCGCTCAGCTTCTGCGCGCCCTTCTGCGGCCACTGGAATGGCACCCGCACCAGTTCGCGGCCGCCCGATTCGCGCGCCGCCTCGATCACCAGCTGGTAGTCGCCGGCGCCGAGCTTGTCGAGCTGGTGGCGGGCCGGGCCGAAGCTCATGCTTTGTTCGCCGGCGGAGCGGGTCGCGCCGCTGACGCCATCCATCGGCAGCGTCATGTCGCGGCCGGCCTTGCGCCACCACTGGCGCATGTCCTTGACCCACTTGGTGCCGGCGTTGTCCTTCTTCTTGGTGTCATACAGCACGGCCAGGTTGCTCGCCACGCTCTGGTCGGCGCGCTCGATCCACATGGCGACATAGGGGCGGTGGTACTCGGCCACGTTGAGCGCCGGGATCTCGAACTTGACGGTCAGGTCGGCCGCCACGGCGTAGCCGCTGGCCAGCGGCAGGGTGAGGAGCACGGTATGTTGTAGTTTCATGGGTGAACTCAGTGGATGAACAAAAGGGCGAGCACGATCGGCAGCACGACGCCGAAACCGAGCACCGGCCAGGTTGACGGCCGGTTGGCCGCATGGAATTTCAGGATCAGGAAACCGGTGATGGTAAACACCAGGCAGGCAGCGCCGAACAGATCGATGAACCAGCTCCACGCGGTGCCGGTATTGCGACCCTTGTGCAGGTCGTTGAGCCAGGAGATCGCGCCGCGGTCGGTCTTTTCGAATTCGGCCTCGCCGTCGAAGCCAATGCGCAGCCAGGCGTCGCCGCCGGGGCGGGGCAGCGGCACATAGACTTCGTCGTCGGCCCATTCTGGCCTGGCGCCACGCAGGTCGGTCTTGAAGGCCGCTTCGGCCCACTCGGCCAGCGCAGGGGCCAGCGGCCCGCTGCCGCCGGCGGCCCTGAGCTGCGGCAGCAGGGCCGCCGGCACGCTGGCCTGGAGCCTGGTGATGACGGGGCGCGCCTCGATCTGGCTCGCGTGGTTGAGCGTGATGCCGGTGAAGCTGAACGCCAGCATGCCCAGCAGCGACAGCGCCGCGCTGATCCAGTGCCATTGGTGCAAATGTTTGAGCCAGGCGGCGCGGCTGGCGCCGGGCAGGACGGTCGCTGCCGGTTTGCTGGACGAAGTTGACATGGGGCCTGGACAGAATAAAGTTGACGCAAATGATAATCATTATCATTTGCCGTGTCAATCACCCAACAGCGCTTCGTGAGCAGTTGCGTGGGGTGGCTAAGGCTGGCCTTACTCACGCGGACAACTCAGACAGAATCGCGCTTGCCGAGCAGCAGGCGGCGCAGCCAGCCCGTCGGCGGCGGCGCATCGCGCAGGCTGGTCCATTGAAAGGCCAGCTGCTGGCAGGTCGCCCGCAGCACCGGCGACAAGCCCGGCATCGCGACCAGCTCCGCCAGGTGCCGTTCGATGACCTTGGCCAGGCTGGTGCGGCGGCCCGGCTCGAACGGGCTGCTGACGTAGTGCGACATCAGGTGCAGCACGGCCGCCAGCAGCAGGTCCGGGGAAGGGATATGGTCGGGGGCAAACTGGCGCATGCCGGCCTCGCTTTCGCTTGAATATTAAATGAGAATCATTCTCATTTGAGATCGTAGATCGAAGCGGGGAAAATTGCAAACGAATTGTGAAGGATTGGTGGAGCGGGGCAAAACCGTCCCGTGCCGGACAGGGCAGGGACGGCTTGCTCAGGCAGGCGGGATCAGGCGAACGGCGCCAGCAGGGCCACCATCTGGGCGAACACTTTCGGGCCGGCGGCGATGATGTCACCCTTGTGCATGTAGTCGGACTCGCCCGAGAACTCGCCGACGATGCCGCCCGCTTCGGTGATCAACAGCGAACCGGCCGCGATGTCCCAGGGCTTGAGGCCTTTTTCGTAGAAGCCGTCGCTGCGGCCGGCGGCCACATTGGCCATGTCGAGGGCGGCGGCGCCTGCGGTGCGGATGCCCTGGCATTTTTCAGTCATGATGGCGTACATCTTCATGTATTCAGCCGCCGCGCGCGGGCCGGCGCCGTGGCCGGACGACAGCAGGGCGTTGGCGATGCGGTCAATCTTGGTGACGCGGATGCGCTTGTCGTTGAGGTAGGCGCCGGCGCCCTTGGTGGCGGTGAACAGGTCGTTGCGCACCGGGTCGTAGACGACCGCCTGCGTGATCACGCCACGCTGGGACAGCGCGATCGAGACGCAATACTGGGGGTAGCCGTGCATGAAATTGGTGGTGCCGTCGATCGGATCGATGATCCAGGCGAATTCAGCCTCGTCATGCATATTCTTGGATGCACCCGACTCCTCGGCCAGGATCGCGTGGTCCGGGTAGGCCTTGAGCAGGGTTTCGATGATCGCCTGTTCGACTGCCTGGTCGATATCAGTGACAAAATCGTTATGTTGCTTTTCAGTAACGACGATCCGGTCGACATCGAATGCAGCGCGGTTGATGACGGTGGCGCCGCGGCGAGCAGCTTTGATCGCCGTATTGAGCATAGGGTGCATTTATATTTTCCGTGAAATAAAGCGAGCGCCCACGGGCTATGAAGCACCGCAGACGACAAGGTACATGACAAAGTGAGAAGAAATTAAAGAGCGATGGCGGCGTGAACGAGTAGAATCCGGGACCGGATTGTCCTGATTCCCACCGCGCGATAGCGCTATTTTAAATGAAGCAGCCCGAAATCGACACTTCTCTTTTCAAACGCCTCAGGATTGTGCTGGTCGAGACCAGCCGCGCCGGCAATATCGGATCGGTCGCGCGTGCCATGAAAACCATGGGTTTTGGTGACCTGGTGCTGGTCAATCCGCGTTTTCCCGATGCCTTGCAACAGGAGGAGGCGGTCGCCTTCGCCAGCGGCGCCCAGGACATCCTGGCCGGCGCGCGCATCGTCGGCAGCATGGCCGAAGCCCTCGAAGGCTGCAATTATGCGGCCGCCGTGTCGGCCCGGCTGCGCGAATTCTCGCCGCCGGTGCAGACCCCGCGCGAGTTTGCCACCCATGTGGCCGGCCAGAGCGGCCTTACGCTGGCCCTCATTTTCGGCAATGAGCGCTTCGGCTTGCCGAACCAGACGGTCGAACAGTGCAATGTGCTGGTCAATATCCCGGCCAACCCGGAGTATTCGTCGCTCAACCTGGCGCAGGCGGCCCAGGTGCTGCTGTACGAATGCCGGATGGCGGCCGGCGCAGATCAGGTCGCAGCGGGCGACATCGGCTTCCATGGCGAGGCGGCCAGCGTCGACCAGATCGAGGGCATGTATGCCCACCTCGAACAGGCGCTGGTGGCGCTCGGCTTCCTCGACGCCGGCAACCCGCGCAAGCTGATGCCGCGCATCAAACGCATGTTCGCACGCGCCGGCCTCGAGACGGAGGAAGTCAATATCCTGCGCGGCATCGCCAGCGAGATCCTCAAGAAGAAGTAGGCCGGGGCACCACTTACTTGTAGATACCGACGCCGATCACGGTACCGTCACTGAGCTTTTCGACATACGAGGATTTGTTCTCGATGGTCTTGGTCTGTGGATGCACCCATTTGTAGTCGATCCAGCCAGACCCCTTGCTGTTGGCTACGTCGATAAATTCCTTGAAGAAGGCCTTGCCATCGGCATCCTTCAGGGCGGTCAGGTTCTTGTCGATCAGCTTCTTGTTGGCACCGTGCGCCAGCATCGTGCCGCTGGTGTCAAACACGAACAAATACAGATCGCGGTCAACGAATTGCCCCTGGGGATCGCTGATCGCGGCATACGTTTTTTCCGTGCCATTCGCCTTCAGAAAAGCGATTCCCTTCTTGGCCAGCGCCAGCGCTTCGTCCGCCGTGCCCCGTTCGGCCGCCGCGGTGATGCCCATCGGAATGAAAGCCATGCTGCATGCCAATAAGGCGTAGGTCAGAAGCTTTTTCATGACGCCCCCCTCAGGTGATGGTGTCAGCAAATGCTAGCACGGTCTTGCCCCGTTGCGCCGCACGGACGAAGTTTTTCTGGAATGTGTTGCCCATTGCCTGCCACTAGTCGAGCTGGTAGGGGCTGGCTTTCCCAGCGTAGATATTGTCCAGCACCTGGCACTCGCGTTGCACAATGGTGGTCACGAACTGGTGCGGCGCCTGCATTGCCTTGAAGGTGATGAAACCCTGTTCGAGGAAGCGCTGCAAATCCCCCAGTCCGGCCAGTTGCGCCGGCTTGCGCATGACCTTCAGCATGGCCGACAGGAAGGGGATGCGCACCAGCTTGCACAGCGCGTCGCCCAGTTCCTGCACCAGTTCCAGCTGGCGCTGGCGGTCGGCGCGCGTGGTCGCCTCAGCATAGGCGGCAGCATACTGGGCGTCGTCGAAGCGCTTGCCCAGCACCGCAGCCATCTGGCTATCGAGTTTTTCGGACAGGGCGTCGAGCACGATCGCTTCGGTGATCGCGTGCAGCGCGTCGACGCCCAGCACCCGCTGCAGCGTCGGGATGATGCGCTCGAGGTCGACGTCGCGCTGCGACAGGTCGTGTGCGCCGTACAGCTCGTCGAGGAAGAACAGGGCGGCGCCGTGGGTGTCTGGCGCGCCCAGCAGGTCGGCGTGGGTGCGCGCCAGCCGCGCTGACTGGTATTGCTTGAGCGCGGTACGGGCCGCGTGCATGCCGGGGTCGCGCTTGCCGGCCTGGCGCTCGGCCTTGACGGTGCGCAACTGCTGTTCCAGCTTATGGATGATGTCGAGTTTTTGCATATTGTTTTTTTAACAGAAAGTCCTAGACCGCGCACTCTATTTTGCAGCGAATCACGGCCACTGCTTTGGGCTACACTAGTCAATCCGATCCAACCCACCTATGGAATCGCGAACATGGCGACATCGCGCAGGACCTTTCTCAAAGTCGGCGGCGTGGCTGCGCTGGTACTGGCGGCCGGCGGCGGCATCTACCGCTTTACCCGTCCCCCCAGCCTGCCCCAGCGCTTCGTCCTCGACGGCGACGCCAAGGGCGTGATCGACGCGCTGCTGCCGGCCATGCTGGGCACGGCGCTGCCGCAGGACCCGGCCCTGCGCGCTGCCGCCACCGAACGGGTGCACCTGGCCATCTCCGGCCTGCCGCTGTCGACCCAGAAGGAAGTGCAGGACCTGTTTGGCCTGCTGGCGCTGGCGCCGGCGCGCCGCTTCCTGGCCGGCATCCCGGACGGCTGGGCCAAGGCCTCGCCCGAGCAGCTGGCGGCCTTCCTGCAAAGCTGGCGCACCCACCGGTTCGGCATGCTTCAAAGTGCTTATCACGCGCTGCACGACCTCATCTACGGCGCCTGGTATGGCGACCCGGTCAGTTGGGACGCGATCGGCTATCCTGGCCCGTTGAAGGAGCTGGCATGAGCACCATTCCCGACCCGATCGAAGCGGGCCTGGCGGCCGGCTGGAAGGTGATCGATGCTTCGCGCATCGAAGCCGACCGCACCCTCGAGGCGGATGTCGTCATCGTCGGCAGCGGAGCCGGCGGCGGTGTGACGGCCGAAACGCTGGCGCTGGCCGGCTTGACCGTCATCATCGTCGAAGAAGGCATGCTCAAGTCCTCGCGCGATTTCAAGATGCGCGAAGCGCAGGCCTACCCGTCGCTGTACCAGGAGTCGGCCGCCCGCAAGACGCGCGACAAGGCGATCAATATCCTGCAGGGCCGCACCGTCGGCGGCTCGACCACCGTCAACTGGACCTCGAGCTTTCGCACCCCGACCCCGACCCTGAACTACTGGGTCAGGCACTTCGGGCTCAGGGACTACACGCCGGAGGCGCTGGCCAGCTCGTTCCTGATGATGGAGCAGCGCCTCAATGTGTCGACCTGGATGACGCCGCCCAACGAAAACAACGACCTGCTCAAGCGCGGCGCGGCCAAGCTGGGCATTCCGGCGGCGGCCATCATGCGCAATGTGCGCGGCTGCTGGAACCTGGGCTACTGCGGCATGGGCTGCCCGACCAATGCCAAGCAGTCGATGCTGGTGACCACCATCCCTCAAGCGCTGAACCATGGCGCCACGCTGGTCACGCGCGCGCGCGCCGCGCGCTTCGTGTTCCGCAGCGACGCCGTCGACCACCTGGTGTGCGAGGCGATCGACGAGGCAGGCATGGCGCCGACCGGCAGGCGCCTGACGCTGCGCGCCAGGCACTACGTGGTGGCCGGCGGCGCCATCAATTCGCCCGGCTTGCTGATGCGCTCGAACGCGCCCGACCCGCATGGTTTGCTGGGCAAGCGCACCTTCCTGCATCCGACCGTGATTTCGGCCGCGCTGATGGAGCACAAGGTGGAAGGCTATGCGGGCGCCCCGCAGACCATCTACACCGACCACTTCCTCGACGTGTTCCCGATCGACGGCGCGATCGGCTACAAGATCGAGGCGCCGCCGCTGCACCCGCTGCTGCTGTCGACCACGCTGGCCGGCTTCGGCCAGGCCCACACCGACCTGATGGGCCAGTTCCCGCACGCCCATGGTTTGCTGGCGCTGCTGCGCGACGGCTTCCACGACGATGCGCCGGGCGGCAGCGTGGCCTTGCGCAGCGACGGCGCGCCAGTGCTCGACTATCCGATCAGCGGTTTCGTGTGGGACGGCGTCAAGCGCGCCTTGCTGTCGATGGCCGAGATCCAGTTTGCGGCCGGCGCCAAAACGGTCCAGCCGGTGCACGAACTGGCGGCCCGCTACACCAGCTGGAACGAAGCGAAAAAAGGCATCGCCGCCTTGCCGTACAAGGAGCACATCACGCGCGTGGTGTCGGCCCACGTGATGGGCGGCTGCGCCATGTCCGATGACGAGCGGCTCGGCGTCGTCAGCGCCAAGGGCCGCTACCACGGCATCGGCAACCTGTCGGTGCACGACGGTTCGCTGTTCCCCACCTCGATCGGCGCCAATCCGCAGTTGTCGATCTATGGCATCACGGCGCGCCTGGCCGGCGGCCTGGCCGCAACGCTGACCGGCAAGCCGGCGCCGCAACTGAAAGCCTGACCCGATGACAGCTCGCGTATTGAAGTTCCTGCTGGCGCTGCAACTGATCGGGCTGGCGCTGGTCGCGCTTGGCATCATGTATTTCGCCGCCGGCACTCCGGGCTGGCTGGCGCTGCTGTACGGCCTGGCCGTGCTGCTGGCGGTGCGGCTGGCCATCACGGCGCACAACTTCCGCCAGAGCTGGCGCTTCAGCAGCGCCACGCCGCCGCAGTTCCGCCTCGGCCTGCTGGGCCGGCTGCGCCTGTTCTTCGGCGAGTTTGTCGCCACCATGGCCTATTCGTCGTGGACCATGCCGATTGCCCGCGCCAGCCGGCGCATCTACCCCGGCGCCAGGCTGCCGCCGGTGCTGCTGCTGCACGGCTGGGGATGCAATAGCGGCTACTGGGCCCATTTGCTGCCGCGGCTGGACGCGGCCGGCATCAGCTACGCCCGGCTCGACCTCGAACCGATGTTGGGCAGTATCGACGACTACCTGCCGATGGTCGATGCCGCCATCGATGCGCTGTGCCGCGACAGCGGCGCGCAACAGGTCGTCATCGTGGCCCACAGCATGGGCGGCCTGGTGGCGCGCGCCTATCTGCGCGCCAAGGGCAGCGGCAAGATTGCGCGCATCATCACGCTCGGCACGCCGCACCACGGCACCGAGCTGGCGCGCTTCGGTCCCGGCCGCAATGCCTACCAGATGCGCTTTGACGGCGACGCGGCGAAAGACAGCTGGCTGGCCGCACTGGCCAGCTCGGAAGACCCGGCCAAACGTGCGCTGATCACCTCTGTTTTCACGCATCATGACAATATCGTCGCGCCCCAGACCTCGAGCTACCTGGAGGGCGCGCGCAATATCGAATTCGGCGGAATCGGCCATGTGGCGCTGGGACGCAACACCCGGATCCTCGACTGTGTCATGGCGGAGCTGACCACGCCCCCTCTGGGAGAGGGTAAATTGTAAAATTTGTGTGATTTTCGGTGAGATTTTTTGCGCCGCATTGCTGTATGTTCGATACTAGGGCAGCAAATGCAGCCCATAGTGGCAGCGTACGTAATCTGGGAGCATGACGGTGCCGGCGCATATCCTCATCATCGAAGACGATTTTGCCAATGCGGCGCTGATGTCGGCGCTGCTGCGCGAGGCCGGCCACACCGTGCAGGTGGCCGGCAATGGCGCCGCTGCGCTGCCGCTGGCAATTGGCAAAGTGCCCGCCCTGATCCTGTGCGACGTGCAGCTGCCCGGCGAAGACGCCTTTTCCGAGTTGGCGCAACTGCGCGCCGAACCAGGCCTGGCCAAGGTGCCGATACTGGCGGTGACGCCGATGGCACTGGTCGGCGCCCACCATGCGCGCTTGCTGGGCGCCGGCTTCGACGGCTACCTCGGCAAGCCGGTGATGGCCGAGTTTTTTGTTGGCCAGGTCGAATCCTTCCTGCCGTCGGCGCCGGCGCCGCTGCCTGAAGCGCCCGGCCAGGCCACCATCCTGATCGTCGACGATCACGTACTGAATCGGGAATTTCTGCGTACCTTGCTCGGCTATGGGGGCTACCGCCTGCTGGAAGCGGGCAACGGTGTCGAGGCGCTGGCCATGGTCCAGCGCGAGCGGCCCGACCTGGTCATCTCCGACATCCTGATGCCCAATATGGACGGGCGCGAATTCGTCGTTCGCCTGTCCAGCGACCCGGCCACCGCCGACATCCCCGTCATCTTTTATACCGCCACCTACCGCGAGCGCGAAGCCAACAAGATCGCCTTCGACTGCGGCGTGCGCTGGGTGCTGCCAAAACCGTCGCCGCCGGAACTGATCCTGCGCACCGTGCACGAGGCGCTTGGCATGGCCCTGGCCGAGGCCCCGCTGGCGCTGGCCGAGGCGGGGCAGGGCGCGCGCGCTTTTGCGATTGACACCACGGTGGCGCAATTCCTGGTCGAGCAGGACAACTCCCGGCTGCGCCAGCCGGCTGGCGGTGGCGCCGACGGCTGGGAAAGCAGCGAACTGGGCCAGATGACGGACCGGCTGGCCAGCTCGCTGTCGAGCCTGCAGGCGGTCAGCCTGCGCCTGACTGCCCTGATCGAACTGGGCATCGAACTCGGAGCCGAACGCGACCCGCAGGCGCTGCTCGAAGTCGGCTGCCGCGTGGCGCAGAACATCTGCGTGGCAGGCTACGCCGTCGCCGGCCTGCTGGACGACAGCAGCACCACCCTCAATTATTTTGCCGCCTACGGCGACAATGGCCGGGCCCAGCCGATTGCCGACACGCCGCGCATTGGCCCGCTCGGCCAGCTGCTGCGCGAGGGCCGCCCGATCCGCTTCAAGCAGATCGCCGGCAACGCCACGCTGATTGGTTTGCCCGACGGCCACCCGCCGATCCATTCCTTCCTCGGCGTGCCGGTCGCATCGCGCGAGCGCGTCCACGGCTGGCTCTACCTGGTCGACAAGATCGGCCTGGAGGAATTCTCCGAAGTCGACGAACGGGTCGCCGTGACGGTCGCGGCCCAGCTGGCGGTCGCCTACGAGAACCTGCTGCTGTATGAAGAAATCAAGCGCCACCACGCCCAGCTGACGGTGGACATGGCGGCGCGCATCCGGCTCGACGAAGACCTGCGCCGTTTCCGCGCGGCGATGGACGCGACGGCCGATGCCATCTTCCTGATCGACCGCGCCAGCGCCTGTTTTGTGGACGTCAACGCCACGGCCTGCCGCCTGCTGGGCTACGAGCGCGACGACTTCCTGGACGCCGACATGGCGCCGGCGAACGCCCCGACCCGCCTGAACGACCTGTACAGCAAACTGCTGGCCGGCGACCAGTCGGGCGCGATGGCCGAATTGCTGGTGCAGCGCAAGGACGGCTCGTCGGTGTCGGTGGAAGTGCAGCGCCGCACGCTGCGCTCGGGCGCGACCTGGATCCTGGTGGCAGTCGCGCGCGACATCAGCGAACGCAAGGAAGCCGAACAGCGCCTGCTCAAGCTGGCCCATTTCGACACGCTGACCGGCCTGCCCAACCGCAGCCAGTTCTACGAAGCGCTCAACCACGCCATCGCGCAGGCGCGCGAGCACGGCTGGTCGGTGGGCGTGCTGTTCGTCGACGTCGACCGCTTCAAGACCATCAATGACACGCTGGGCCATCCGGTCGGCGACGAACTGCTGCGTCAGTTCTCGAGCCGCCTGGTCGACTGCCTGCGCATGCGCGACACCATCGGACGCTTTGGCGGCGACGAGTTCGCCGCCATCCTGATGCTGCCGGACGGCGCGCAGAATGCGGTGGCGGTGGTCGACAAGATCCGCGAATCGCTGCGCCGCCCGTTCGACCTGAAAGGCCACGAAGTGACCGTCACGGCCAGCATCGGCATCGCCGTGTTCCCGGACGACGGTGACGACGCCGACACCCTGATCCAGTACGCCGACACGGCCATGTACCGCGCCAAGGAAGCGGGGCGCGACGCCTTCCGCTTCTTCACCGCGGAAATGAACGAACAGTCGCTGGCGCGGCTCGACATCGAAAACGCACTGCGCCACGCCATCGAGAACGACGAGTTCGTGCTGTACTTCCAGCCCAAGGTGCATATCGCCTCGGGCCGCATCAGCGGTGCCGAGGCGCTGATCCGCTGGCAGCGGCCGGGCCACGGCATGGTGTCGCCGGCGCTGTTCGTGCCGATCCTCGAAGACGCGGGCCTGATCGTCCCGGTCGGCAACTGGGTGATCGACCAGGCCTGCTTGCGCATCAGCGAGTGGGGCAAGAGCAAGATCGGGCCGGTGCACCTGTCGGTCAACGTGTCGGGCATCCAGTTCTTTATCGGTTCGCTCGAGGACGAGATCCGGGGCGCCCTCAAGCGCCACGACATCGCCCCCGAACTGCTGGAGCTGGAGCTGACCGAGAGCTGCCTGATGTCCAATGCCGAAAGCACCATCACGGTGCTGAGCAACCTGAAGGCGCTCGGCATCAGGATATCGATCGACGATTTCGGCACCGGCTATTCGAGCCTGGCTTACCTGAAGCGCTTCCCGATCGATAAACTCAAGATCGACATCGCCTTCATTCGCGAAGTGACCAGCAACCCGGATGACGCGGCCATCGTCCTGGCCATCATCCACATGGCGCACAGCCTGAAGCTGAAGGTAGTGGCGGAGGGCGTCGAGAAGGAAGCGCAGCTTGCCTACCTGCGCCGGCACAACTGCGACGAGCTGCAGGGCTATTACTTCAGCAAGCCGGTTCCGGAGGCGGAATTCACCCAGATGTTAAGCGAAGGGAGGTGCCTGGTGGCGCCAACTGAAGACACGACGGCCGAGCGGCCGACCCTATTGATCGTCGACG
This sequence comes from uncultured bacterium, assembly GCA_965233055.1. GTDB lineage: Bacteria > Pseudomonadota > Gammaproteobacteria > Burkholderiales > Burkholderiaceae_D > Telluria_A. The sequence goes on along the minus strand of CBDDRJ010000058.1, from coordinate 38,327 downwards.
ACGACGCGTTCATGCTCGACGTGCTGTCCGACTTCCTGGCCCAGGACGGCTACCGCATCCTGACGGCGCAAACGGCAGCGGAAGGATTCGACTTGCTGGCCAAGCACCGGGTGCAGGTGATCCTGTGCGACCAGTGCATGCCTTTGATGAGCGGCACCGAATTCATGGAGCGGGTCAAGCACCTGTGCCCGGACACCTTCCGTATCATGCTGTCGGCCTATGCGGACCTGACCCCGATCATGGCCGCCATCAACCACGGCGCGGTGGACCGCTTTTACACCAAGCCCTGGAAGGGCGCGGTGCTGCGTGAAAACATCCGCGAAGGCTTCCGCCTGCATGGCCAGGTTTACGGCGGCCCGAAATCGGACGCCTAGTGGACTGCAACAGTGTCCCGAGTTGCATATTCGTATAGGCCTTGCCGCATCGCGAAGCCGGCAGGCTGCCGTTCAGTGGCTTGCCTCGAAGGCGATGAAATCGGTGGCCGACAAGGACCTGCTGGAGTAGAACCCCTGGTATTCGTCACAGCCGAGCTCAGACAGGAAGCCAAATTGTTCTGCTGTTTCGACGCCTTCGGCCAGTACGGTGAGCTTGAGGCTTCTTGCCATGGAGATGATCGCACCGATAATGGCGGCATCGTCGTGGTCGGTGCCAAGGTCGCGCACGAAGGACTGGTCGATCTTGATCTTGTCCACCTTGAGGCGTTTCAGGTAGCTCAGGCTCGAATAGCCGGTACCAAAATCGTCGATCGCCAGCCGCACGCCGAGTGCCTGCAAGGCCCGCAGCGTGGCCAGCGTGGCGTCGGCGCCGTCGATGAGTATGCTTTCGGTGATCTCAAGCTCGAGGCAGGCGGGTTCCAGCGCGCTGTCGCGCAGTGCATCGCTCACGCTTTGCACCAGGTTTTTCTGGCGGAACTGGGCGACCGACAGATTGACCGACATGATGAGCGGTAAGGCGTAGTCGCGCCAGACCCGGGCTTGCTGGCATGCGGTGCGCAGCACCCAGTCGCCGATCGCGACGATCATGCCGGTGTCTTCGGTGGTGCTGATGAAATGGGCGGGCAATAGCAAGCCGCGCTGCGGATGTTGCCAGCGCACCAGCGCTTCGACACCGATGGTGCGGCCGCTGGCCATATTGATTTCAGGCTGGTATTCCAGCACGAATTCCTGTTTTGCGATGGCCGCCTTGAGGCTCGTTTCAAGCGCGAGCCGGGCATTCATCCTGGCGTTCATATCACTGTCGAAGAATTTATATTGTGCCCCCCCGCACTGCTTGGCATGGTACATCGCCATATCGGCGTGTTTGATCAGCTGGTGCAAGTCGCGCGCGTCGGCCGGGAACATGGCAATGCCGATGCTCGAGGTGGCGAGGATCTCATGCCCATTGATCATGACGGGTTCGGCCAGCGCCGTGGCCAGGGCGCTGGCGACATGGGCGACATGCTCGAGCGAACCGGCATCGGCCAGCATGATGACGAATTCGTCGCCGCCCTGGCGGCAAACGGTATCGACGCTGCGCAATCCATATTGCAGGCGCAACGCCACCGTCTGCAGCAGTTTGTCGCCGATGGTATGCCCCATCGAGTCATTGATGTCCTTAAAATGATCGAGATCGATGAACAGCAGCGCCAGCACGCCGCCGTGGCGCTGCACGGCGGCGATTGCCTGGCCAAGCCGGTCCAGCATCAGCGTCCGGCTGGGCAGGCCCGTCAGGAAATCGTGTTCCGCCATGAAGCGTATCTTCAGGTCGGCTTCCTTGCGTTCCGAGATGTCGGCAAATATCTCGATATAGTGGGTAAGTTCGGCGTCGGTGTTGGGTACTGCGACGATCGACGTCCAGCTCGGGTACGGCCGGCCATCGCACCGCAGGCGCATGATCTCGCCCTGCCATTGGCCCGCGCTGTCGACTTCGTTCCAAATGGCGTTGTCGAATGCGGCATCCTGCAGCGGCGGCTGGACGTGATTGACACAGTTGCCGACCACGTCAGCACTGGCCATTCCGCTGATCGTTGCATGGGCCTGGTTGACAGACAGGATGCGCCGCGCACGGTCCGCAATCACGATGGCTTCGCTGCTGTGCTCGAAGACCTGGGCCGCCAGCCGGAGCGACAGCTCGACTTGCTTACGCGTCTCGATATCGCGCACCAGGGCGGCGGTGCGCTCGGCGACCCGCGCTTCGAGCACATCGCGTTCGGCGCGCAAGGATTGCTCAATCCGCTGGCGCTGCGCCAGCAGGGCCGCCAGGGCAATGCCGACGATGCCGAGCACACTGATATAGATCTGCAGCGAGATCAGCGCCTCGTTGAGGCTGTCGGCAATCCAGACGAACGGTCCGTCGTTGCGCAAGGCGTAGTAGATCGCCAGCGCAGCGATGAAGGCAACCACCGCCGATACGCCGCCCAGGCCGAAGCGGAACGCGGCCAGGATCACCATTGGCAACAGCATATAGGGCTTGAACCATGGCGTCGGGGGGGCGCCGAAAGTCGTGTTGGCCAACGCCGCCAGCGCCAGCAGGAAGAGCGCAAATTCGAGCCACCGCCAGCGTGTCCAGCGGTGGACGAACCAGTCGTGCAAGGTAAGCAGCAAGGGTGCAGCGATCAGGATGCTGGTGGTGTCGCCCAGCCACCAGGTCAGCCAGTTGCGCGCCAGCCAGGGCGTCGATAATTTTCCTGAAGCATACATCGCCGCCACGCCCACGGAGGCGGCAATCAGTGCGCTGGCGGCGGCAATGGCGGCAAATTTGAAAGCGTCTTCTCCCCGCATCAGCACTGGCACCGGCCCGAGGGCGCGCTGGATCAGCACTGTTGCTGTCAGCGCTTCGAGGCTGTTGCCGGCGCCAATGAGCACGGCCGCCCAGGCGGGCATGCTGGTGCCCAGATTGACAACCGTTGCGCCCAGCCACACAGCGATCGCCATCGGCAAGCCCCATCTCAGGCAGGCGCACACCGCGATGGCGGCAGCGGGCCAGATGGAACTGGCGTTGCCAGGAGGAATAGCAAGATGGAGCGACAAAGTGCCGGTCACAGCATAAGCGATCGTGACCACAGTCATTTTAGGCAATATCGACCAGGATGAAGCTGATCCCATGAACGGCGTGTGTTGTCAGAATTCGTGTTCAGAATTATTTGACCACGGGCTGCGTCATTGGTTCTCCCAAAAAAAAGGGCCAGGCGTTTCCGCGCTGGCCCCCTGGGTTTGACTGTGCCGGCTTAGAAGTGCACGCCGCGCAGCAGTTGCTGCATCGCGATCTGCTCGGACGACATCTGCGGCGCCTTCTTGTCGCCGCCCTTGGCCGCTTCCGAATCCGGGAACATGCGGAAGGTCGTGTTGAGCACGATCTGCGCGATGCGCGGCGTCAGCGCATGCAGCACCTGGCCAAAGATGCCGACGCGGGTCGCAATGCGCACCGGCTTGTAGATGATCGCCTTGGCAATCATGTCGGCTGCTTCTTCCGGCGACAGCGTCGGTACGTTCTGGTAGATCTTGGTCGGCGCGATCATCGGCGTGCGCACCAGCGGCATATTGATGGTGGTGAACTTGATGCCGACGTCCGACAGCTCCGACGACGCGCAGCGGGTCCAGGCCTCCAGCGCCGCCTTCGAGGCCACATAGGCCGAGAAGCGCGGGGCGTTGGTCAGCACGCCGATCGACGAGATATTGATGATATGGCCGCGGCGCTGCGCGATCATGGCCGGCAGAAAGCCCATCGTCAGGCGCAGGCAGCCGAAGTAGTTGACCTGCATGGTGCGCTCGAAGTCGTGGAAGCGGTCGTAGCTCGCCTCGATGGCGCGGCGGATCGAGCGGCCGGCGTTGTTGACCAGGATGTCGACCTGGCCGTGGTTCTCGATCAGCAGCTTGACGAAGCGGTCGCAGTCAGCCATGTCGGCCACGTCGGCCGGGTAGGTGATGACGTCGAAGCCGCGCTGCTGGATTTCCTTGCGCGCCTCGGCCAGCTTGGCTTCGTCGCGCCCGCAGATGATGGTGGTGGCGCCTGCCTCGGCCATCTTGTGCGCCGCAGCAAGGCCGATACCCGACGAGCCGCCGGTAATCAGCACGACTTTGCCCGCGACTGTGCCGCGCAGCGTGCGGTCGATGAACAGGTCAGGGTCGAGGTGGCGCTCCCAGTAATCCCAGATCGGCGCGGCGTAGCTCTCGAGCGGCGGGCAGGCAATGCCCGAGCCCTTGAGCGCGGTCTGCGTGTCGCGGCTGTCGAAACGGGTCGGGTAGTTGATGAACTGCATCATGTCGCCCGGCAGGCCGAGGTCCTTCATGATGGCGTCGCGCACGCGGCGCACCGGCGCCAGCGACATGATGCCCTTCTTGACCGATTTCGGGATGAAGCCGAGCAGGGCGGCATTGATGCGGATGCTCATCGTCGGCGCATGGGCGGCGCGGCAGAACACATTGAGCACTTCGCCCACGCGCATCGGCTCGGGGTCGGTCAGGTGGAAGGCGCGGCCGTCCAGCTTTGGCTGGTGGGCAATGTGGTCCATCGCATTGACGACGAAGTCGACCGGCACGATATTGATGCGGCCGCCTTCGATGCCGATGGTCGGCATCCATGGCGGCAGCATCTGGCGGATGCGCTGGATCAGCTTGAAGAAGTAGTAAGGGCCGTCGACCTTGTCCATTTCGCCGGTGACCGAGTCGCCGACCACCAGGCCGGGGCGGTAGACGCGCCAGGCGCCACGGGTCTCGGTGCGCACGATTTTCTCGGAATCATGCTTTGTAGCAAAATAAGGGTGGTCCAGGCCTTCGGCCTCGTCGAACATGTCTTCGCGGAAGACGCCCTCGAACATGCCGGCGGCGGCGATCGAGCTGACGTGGTGCAGGCAGCCGGCGCTCATCGCATTGGCCAGTTCGACCGTATTGCGGGTACCGTCGACATTGACGGCGATCTGGTCGTCGGCATCGGCCGACATATCGTAGATCGCGGCCAGGTGGAAGAAATGGTCGACCGTCTTGGCCATCTTCTTGATATCGTCCTTGGAGACGCCGAGCTTGGGCGAACGCAGGTCGCCGAAGACGGGGATGGCGCGGGCCTTGGTCGTGCCCCAATATTCGAGCAGGGCAGGGATCTTGTCGCGGCTCGCCTCGCGCATCAGGAAATAGACGACGCTGCCTTTACGGGCCAACAGCTTTTTGACCAGGCGCTTGCCAATGAATCCGGTCGCTCCAGTAACGAAATACTGCATCTTTCTCTCCTTATTAGAATTCTTGGAACCGAACCCAATCATTACAGCAAGTAGCCTTAATGGCAAGGAGTGTTGCTGGCCAATGTTGCGTATCTTGAGTATTTAGTCGGACCGGACGACCGCTTTAGAATCTCGTCTCTAGTTTTGACCTCTAAAATGACAACATCGAAAAAGGATACCCCTCTTTTTGAATTACCCCACCGGAGCTAAACAATGGTCAAGAAACTGAAATCCCTGGCGAAAAACGAAGAAAAACAATTGGCTGGCGCAGTACGTACCTCGGCTCAACAGATCTGGCAGGCTGGCCTGGGCGCCTTTGCCAAGGCGCAGGAAGAAGGCGGCCGCGTCCTCAACAAGCTGGTCACCGAAAGCAACAGCCTGCAAAAGCGCACCAAGAAGATGGCAGAAGACAAGGTTGCCGAAGTCACTGGCACGGTCGGCAAAGTGGCCGATGGCGTCAGCAAGCAGGCGTCGGGTTCGTGGGACAAGCTCGAGCAAGTGTTCGAAGACCGCGTCGCTCGCGCCCTCGGCACGATCGGCGTTCCTACCCAGAAAGACATCCAGACCCTGACCAAGCGCGTCGAGCAGCTGGCCAAGGCCGTCGCTGAGCTGTCGGGCAAGAAGGCGGCGCCGGCGAAGGCCGTGGCCCCTGTTGCGGCCAAGCCGGCTGCCAAGAAGGCCGCCAAGCCAGCCGCCAGCAAGGCAGCCAAGCCGGCCGCCAAGCCAGCTGCGAAAAAAGCCGCCGCCAAGCCGGCAGCAAAGAAAGCCGCCGCCAAGCCGGCCGCCAAACCAGCTGCCAAGCCGGCAGCCAAACCAGCCGCCAAGAATGCCGCCAAGCCAGCCGCCAAGCCAGCCGCCGCCAAGCCAGCCGTCAAGAAGGTCGTTGCCAAGAAACCAGCAGCATCGACAGCAGTTGCAGCTCCCGTAGCGGTCGAGACCGCCGCGCCGGCCGCCGAAGCAGCGTAACAGGCAGCACGATTTCCCTCAGTCTTCACCCTGGCCTGTTCGCGGGCCAGGTCTGAGGGAGCCGATGGCGTCCGGCGGACGCCATTTTTATTTCAGGCACTACCATGAGCACCAGAGACAGCATCCACCGCAAGCCGAGCATCGGCCTGGCCCTGGCCGGCGGCGGCCCGCTGGCCGCCATCTATGAGATCGGCGCGCTGGCCGCGCTGGAAGAGTCGATTTCCGGGCTCGACGTCAATGCAGCCGACATCTACGTCGGCATCAGCGCCGGCGGCATCGTGTCGGCGGCCCTGGCCAATGGCATCACGCCGCACCAAATGTGCCGCCTGTTCGTCGAGAGCGATATCGAGACCACCAGCGGCCCAGCCCTGTTCAAGCCGGAGCTGCTGCTGCGCCCGGCCAGCAGCGAGTTCCGCCAGCGCCTGGCCAGCGTGCCCGGCCTCGTGTTCGACTCGCTGATCCACTATGCGCGCCACCGCAAGAGCCTGCTTTCCTCGTTCGAACGCCTGAAAGAGGCGCTGCCGGCCGGCATCCTGTCGGGCGACGGCATCAACGAATTCCTGAAAAGCACTTTCGCACTGCCGGGGCGCAGCAACGACTTCCGCAAGCTGCGCCGCAAGCTGGTCATCGTCGGCACCGACCTCGACACCGGGGAAGCCGTGCGCTTCGGCGAGCCGGGCTGGGACGCGGTGCCGATCTCGGTTGCGGCGCAAGCGTCGGCCGCCGTGCCGGGCCTGTTCCCGCCGGTCGAGATCAAGGGACGCTATTTTGTCGATGGTGCACTGCGCAAAACCATGCACGCGTCGATTGCGCTGGAAGCGGGCGTCGACGTGCTGTTCTGCATCAACCCGATCGTGCCGTTCAATGCCAACCTGCACCACGAACCGGGCAAGCTGCACCGCGGCGGCCTGTTCGATGTGCTGTCGCAGACGCTGCGCTCGATTTTGCACTCGCGCCTGGAAACGGGCATGGCCAGCTACGAGCGCAGCTATCCGAAGGCCGATATCCTGCTGTTCCAGCCGAGCCAGGACGATGCCGAGCTGTTCCTGACCAATATGTTCAGCTATTCCAACCGCCGCCGCATGTGCGAGCAGGCCTACCAGAATACCCGCATGATGCTGCTGGAGCGGCGCCTTGAAATCGGCCCCAAGCTGGCCCGCCACGGGCTGGAACTGAAGCTGTCGGTGCTGCGCGACACCAGCCTGACCCTGGTCAAGCCGCCGCCGGGGCGCACGCCATTGGCCAAACTGAACGACACGCTGGACGACCTGGACCGCTACCTGAAAGTGGCCCACTCCTGATACTGTTTGCTCCGACACCGTTTGCACCGACACTGTTGCTTTGGCTACATTCAGTGTTATGCTTGCGGGAGAGAAAACAGAGACCGCCCGCTATGCTACAGAAAGCACCTCGCCGCACCCGCGAACGCATCCTTGAATTGTCGCTGCGACTGTTTAACGAGTTCGGCGAGCCGAATATCACCACCACGGTCATTGCCGAAGAGATGAATATCTCGCCGGGCAATCTGTACTACCACTTCCGCAATAAAGACGACATCGTCAATTCGATCTTCGTGCAGTTCGAAGCCGAGATCGAGCGCATCCTGACCGTGCCCGACGGCCGCCGCTCCAATATGGAAGACGTGTGGCTATACCTGCACCTGATGTTCGAATTAATCTGGCGCTACCGCTTCTTTTACCGCGACCTCAATGACCTGCTGTCGCGCAACCGCAAGCTCGAGCTGCATTTCAAACTGATCCTGGCCCACAAGATCAAGGTGGCGAAACAATTGTGCGAGGATTTGCGCACCGAGAAATCGCTCGAAGCATCGGACGCTGAAATCGCCGCGATGGCCACCAATATGGTCGTGGTGGCCACTTACTGGCTCTCGTACGAATATGTGCGCAACCCGCGCAAATACTCCGAGCAGCAGGCGATGTCCGATGCCCTGGCGCGCGGCTGCTACCAAGTGCTGTCGCTGGTCGGCCCTTACCTGCGCGGCGATACCCACCTGCTGTTCCTGAAGCTGTCTGAAGAATATCTGAAACAACTCAAATAGGGCGACAGCGATGGCCTGGGCCAAATTTCCTCATCCCGACGACGCTTACGTGTATACCGCCGCCAGCCTGAAAAAGTCCTGGGCGCGCCTGCATGCGGGCGATGCGGAACCGCTGCCCAGGAATCCCTTATTGATCGAAGCGTGGATCGCCTTTCATGCGGGCGAATTCGAACAGGCTGCCCGCATCGGACTCGATGTCGGCGTCGACGGCTATTCGGTCGCGCATAAGGCGACGTGCATCTACGCGACCTACCTCGAACAGAGCGAGAAGAAGCGGATCGCCACGTATGAAGAAGTGGCCGAACGCTGCGAACGCCAGCAAGCCGAGCAGCCAGCCGTGGCAGCCGGCTTTTACTGGCACGCGTACAGCCTTGGCCGCTATGCCCAGGGTATTTCGATCGTCAAGGCGCTGTCGATGGGAATTGCGCCGAAAGTGCGCAATAGTATCGAGACCGCGATCAAGCTGGCGCCCAGGCATTCGGATGCGCATATCGCGCTCGGCACCTTCCACGCCGAGATTGTCAAGAGCGTCGGCGCCATGATCGGCGGCCTGACCTATGGCGCCAGGAAAGAAGAATGCTACAAGGCCTATAAGAAGGCGATTGAATTGAATCCGAATTCGGCCATCGCGCGCATCGAATATGCCAATGCGCTCGTGATGCTCGACGGAAAAAAGAAGATGGATGATGCCGTCGCCTTGTACATGCAGGCGTCCGACATCGATGCCATGGATGCGATGGAGCGGCTTGACGTGCAGGCGGCCAGGGACGAATTGGAAGAGGACGAATGAAAGTCATTGCAGTCTATTGCGGCGCCTCGATGGGCAGCAAGCCGATGCACGCGGAAGCGGCCCGCCAACTGGGTCGCGCGATGGTCGAGCGCAATATCGCGCTGGTGTATGGCGGCGGCAATGTCGGCCTGATGGGTGTCATCGCCGACGAAGTGCTGCGCCTGGGCGGAGACGTCACCGGCGTGATTCCGCAAGCCCTGGTCGAGCGCGAAGTCGGCCATACGGGCCTGTCGCGCCAGTTCATCGTCAAGGACATGCATGAGCGCAAAGCCATGATGGCCGAGCTGGCCGACGGCTTCATTGCGATGCCGGGCGGCATGGGGACGCTGGAAGAATTGTTCGAGATGCTGACCTGGTCGCAACTGGGCATCCACTGCAAGCCGGTGGGCGTGCTCAACACCGGCGGGTTCTATGATCAATTGCTCGGCTTCATGGCGCACCTGCAAGCCGAAGGCTTCGTGCAGGCGCGCCATGCAGCGCTGATGACGGCCGAAGCCGACCCGGACGCCTTACTGCGCCGGCTGATTGCCGCCTGATTCTGCCCACAGGCGCCGGCCGGTGAGGTCGAGTGCCGTCAGGTACAGGCGCACGTCGAATTCGACCTGGTGGTAGTGCGGCTCCATATAGGTGCACAGCTGGTAGAAGGCCTTGTCGTGCTGCTTTTCCTTCAGATGGGCCAGCTCGTGCACGGCGATCATGCGCAGGAATTCCAGCGGCGCGTCCTTGAACATCGTCGCGATGCGGATCTCGACCTTGGCCTTGAGCTTGTTGCCCTGCACGCGTGAAATGGCCGTATGCAGGCCCAGGGCATGCTGGACCACATGGATCTTGTTGTCGAACGCGACCTTGCTGACCGGATCGGCGTTGCGCAGGAATTCGCCCTTCAAGTCCTGCACGTAGTCGTACAGCGCCTTGTCAGTGCGCACGCCATGGGCGGTGGGATAGCGCTGCTGCAGGACTTCGCCGAGCTTGTCTTGCGCAATGAGTTGCGCCACCTGGGCTTTGGTCTGGTCGGAATAGGCGGTCAGGTATTTCAGTGCTTGCATGGGAGCGCAATGTACCACATCGCGGCACTGCCCGCCTTGTCCTACTTGTCCGCATATTCTTCGAAACTGGCGCGGGTGCTGTCTTCGTCGCGCTGGCCGAACGCGTAGTTTGACTCCAGCCACATCACGTTGATGATGGCGGCCGACAAGGCCAGCCCGAGGCCGAGGATCCAGGTGAAATACCACATGGCGTGTGTCCTTTCTGTCGATTAGTAGGATTCGTGGCTGTTTTCGCGGATGCGGGCGGCGGTCACCTTGCCGCGCATGATGCCATACACCCAACTGGTGTAGGCAATGACGATCGGCAGCATGATGACCAGTACCCAGAACATGACGCCCAGGCTGTGGTGGCTGGCGACGGCGTCCCACGCGGTCAGGCTGTGCGACGGCAGCAGCGACGACGGCATGACGAACGGGAACATGGCCGCGCCCGCCGTCAGCAGGATGCAACTGACCGACAGGCCGCTGGCCAGGAAGGCCGGCAGGCTGCGGCGCCAGACACTGGCGGCCGCCGCCAGCACGGCGCCGAACAGGCCCAGCAGAGGGAAGGCGATCGTCAGCGGCCAGCTGCGGTAATTGTCCATCCAGCCGCCGACGACACGTTCGACGGTTTTGGCCTGCGGCATGAACGCCGTGTTCGGGTCTGGCATGGCGGTGATGCGATAAGCCTCGAGGCCTGTCGCGACCCACAGGCCGGCCAGCGCGAACAGGGCCAGCGTCGCCAGCGCGGCCCAGATGGCGGCCTTGCGGGCACGCTCGGCGATGACGCCATCGGTCTTCTGGTAAAGGAAGGTGGCGCCGTGCATGGCCAGCATGGCAACGCCGAGCACGCCCGCCAGCAGGCCGAACGGGTTGAGCATATCGATCAAGCCGCCCGTGTATTCAAGGCGCATGCTGCTGTCGTAGTGGAAGGGCACGCCCTGCAGCAGGTTGCCGAACGCGACGCCGAAGATCAGCGGCGGCACCACGCCGGCGATGAACAGGGCCCAGTCCCAGCCGGAACGCCAGCGCGGGTCGGCCAGCTTGCTGCGGTAGTCGAAGCCGACCGGGCGCAGGAACAGCGCGAACAGCAGGAACATCAGGGCCACGTAGAAGCCGGAGAAGGCCGCGCCATACACCAGTGGCCAGGCGGCAAACAGCGTGCCGCCGGCGGCGATGAACCAGGTCTGGTTGCCTTCCCAGGTGGGGCCGATGGTGTTGATGATGACGCGCCGCTGCAGGTCGTCCTTGCCGAGGAAGGGCAGCCACATCGCCACGCCGAAGTCGAAGCCGCCGGTCAGCGTAAAGCCGATCAGCAATACGCCGACCAGGCACCACCAGATCAGCTTCAGGGTCATGTAGTCGAATAGCATATGCGCTCCTCAGTCGGGCAAGGCCGCGGCCTGTTCCCAGTGGTAGTTGCCGGTGTGCAGACTGCTCGGACCTTGCCGCACATACTTGACCATCAAGCCCAGTTCGATGACCAGCAAGATCGTGTAGAAAGCGACGAATCCGGCCAGGCTGAAGTACAGGGTGGTGGGCTGCAAAGTCGAGGCCGACAAGTGGGTCGGCAAGATGCCCGAAATGGTCCACGGCTGGCGGCCATATTCGGCCACGATCCAGCCCAGCTCGGCAGCGATCCACGGCAGCGGAATGGCGCACACGGCCAGCCGCAGCAGCCAGCGCTGGGGCGCCAGCCGCTTGCGGACCAGGAAGTAGAACGAGGCGCTGAAGATGAACAGGAACAGGATGCCCAAGGCCACCATGATGCGGAAGGACCAGAACAGCGGCGCCACCTTGGGCACGGTGTCCTTGACGGCCAGCGCGATCTGCGCGTCGGTCGCGTCGACCACATTCGGCGTGTATTTCTTGAGCAGCAAGCCATAGCCGAGGTCCGCCTTGTGCAGCTCGAACGCCGCTTTCGCGGGCGGCGAGGTGTCGCCCGACTTGAGGCGGCTCAGGGCGGCATAGGCGAGCATGCCGTTGCGGATGCGCACCTCGTGCTGGCGCTTCAGGTCCTTGATACCGGTCACCTGCTGGTCGACCGAGCGGGTGGCGATCAGGCCCAGCACATAGGGAATCTTGACGGCGTAGTCGGTGCGCTCCATCTCGTCGTTCGGCAGGCCGATGACGGTGATGCCGGCCGGGGCGGGTTCGGTTTCCCACTCGGCTTCGATGGCGGCCAGCTTGACCTTGTTGACTTCGCCGGCGGTGTAGCCCGATTCGTCGCCCAGCACGATGACGGACAGGGTCGACGCCAGGCCGAAACCGGCCGCGATGGCGAACGAGCGCAAGGCGAACGGAATGTCGCGCGCCTTGAGCAGGTAGAAGGCCGAGATGCCGAGCACGAACATCGATGCCGTCACGTAGCCGGCCGCGACCGTGTGCACGAACTTCACTTGCGCGACCGGGTTGAAAATGACGTCGCCGATGCTGACCAGTTCCATGCGCATCGTCTCGTAGTTGAAGGCGGCGCCGACCGGGTTGTTCATCCAGCCATTGGCGATCAGGATCCACAGCGCCGACAGGCTAGAACCGAGCGCGACCAGGAAAGTCACGCTCAGGTGCTGCACCCGCGACAGGCGCGACCAGCCGAAGAAGAACAGGCCGACGAAGGTCGATTCGAGGAAGAAGGCCATCATCCCTTCGATCGCCAGCGGGGTGCCGAAGATGTCGCCCACATAGTGGGAGTAGTAGGCCCAGTTGGTGCCGAACTGGAATTCGAGCGTGATGCCGGTGGTCACGCCCATCGCGAAGTTGATGCCGAACAGCTTGCCCCAGAACTTGGTCATGTCGCGGTAGATCTCGCGCCCCGTCATCACATAGACGGACTCCATGATGACCAGGATCCACGACAGGCCCAGCGTCAGCGGCACGAACAGGAAATGGTACATGGCGGTCGCGGCGAACTGCAGGCGCGACAAACTGACGACATCATCGATCGGTATCATGGGGAGCCTTGGGAGGAGGAGTATCGAGCAGGTGCCGCTCAACCTGGGCGGTGGGCACGCGCATTTTCTTCGCCTGCGGCTGCGAGAAAAACGCATGCCACAGCAGCGTCAGCAGCAGCAGCTTGAGCAGCAGGGCCAGCGTGATGGCCAGCCATAGCGGTAGCGGGGGCGGGCGCATTTATTCGAACCTGAATTTTTCGCGGACGGAGTCGCCGACGTCGAGCAGCTTCTTGACGGTCGAGCCCATCTTCATCAGCGCTACCAGGGTTTCCGGCGCCAGGCGCTGCACATCGTCGAACCAGGCGCTGGCCATTTCGATCAGCTCGTACATTTCGCGCATGCGCTCGAGGGCGATGCGGTCGGCTTCCGAGCTGGGTGTTTCGAGCAGGGCGTCGCGCAGCATCGACAGGGTCGGCTCGACTTCGCGGCGGCGGCGTTCTTCCAGCAGCGCCTTGAAAATATCCCACACGTCCTTCGGCGGCTCGAAGTATTCGCGGCGGTCGCCGGGCTGGTGCAGCAGCTTGACCAGCCGCCACGACTGCAATTCCTTCAGACCCATCGACACATTGGAACGGGAAAACGCCAGGTAGTCGGCGATTTCGTCGGCATTGAGCGGCTTGCCCAGCACATAGAGCAGGGCGTAAATCTGCCCGACGGTGCGGTTGATGCCCCAGCGGCTGCCCATTTCGCCGAAGTGGAGGATGAAGCGTTGCGCGAGCGGCGTCAGGTTTTGCATATCTGGCTATTTTTGAATTTTCAGGAATTACTGAAATTGTAGAATAAAATAATGGAACCTGCTTGAGACGCCCCATTTTTGCAGTTTTACGCCCCGTACAGCGTTTCGGAGCGGTGGAACAATACCCATGAGGTCGCGACGTATTTGTCGCCGGACCTGGCCACATGGCCCTTGTGCGAATGGGTGAAGCCGGCCGGCGCAATGATCAGGCGGCCTTGCCTGGCGTCGATTTTGCGGTCCTGGTAATAGAATTCGGTCTGGCCGCCGTCGGCGACGTCATTCAGGTAGAACTGGAACAACAACACGCGGTGCAGGCTTTCGCAACTGGCATTCTGCGGGTAGATCTCGGAATGCCAGTGGTGGTAACCGCCGCTGGCCTGCACGTATTTTTGCAGGTTGATATTGCCGCAGCGGTAAAGACGCCGGATCAGTTCGCTCAAATACGGTTTGCCGCACTCGTCGAAATTTTCTGGCGCCAAGACCACCGGCTGCCCGGTGCCAGGATGGACGACGGTCGGCGACAGCGCCCCCATCAGCAGGAACGAATACTTCGCCATATACTGGTGCAGGTGCTGCAGCACCACGTCCATCATCAGGCGGTTGACGTCTTCCCATTCCGGCAAGCGGCTGATCGTGATGTCGAAGCTGTCCTTTTTGGACGTGTCGACGCCTTGCCCAGTCTGGCCGCGCGCGACCTTGTCGCTGGCGTTAAAGCGCGCGAGGATGTGTTCGCATTGCTCGCTCGTCAGCGCAGAATCGTAAATTTCGATGAAGTCGTCCACGGTATCCTCCGGTTCAAGAACCGCAGGATACACCAGTGACCCGTAACATTGGAATGCGGAGCGCTTGCCGCGCAGGCAAATCGCATTCCACTGTTACGGTCCACTAGGGAGGCACTGATTTATTCTGGCGGATGGCCTTGAAAAATTGTCCGGCACGACGCAAACCACGGCAATACGGGGCCGTATTGCGAGGATCTGCAACGCCGCAGGGCGTTTTTTCAAGGTCAAGACCGCCGACATGGATAGATCAGTGCTTCCCTTGGGACAGGCCGGACAACCGGGCGAAGCCTCGTCCTGTTGTTTCAGCTATTCGTCGTCTTTGCTGCTTTGCTTGCTCGCCTTGTCCGACGACTGCTCGGAATCGCCGCGCTTCGTTTCGTTGGCCGAGCGCGATGCTGCCTGCCGGCTTTCCCCGCCTTTGCGGCCGATGTCGGCCATGTGCTCGCGGTTGCGGCTGACTGCCTCGCCGCCTTTCTGGCCGGCCCGGCGTGCTTCCTCGGAGTCGAACTCATGCGCAGTGCCTTTTTGATGGGCTGCCTGGCCGCCCTTGCTGGCGATTTCGCGCTGCTGCTCTTCATCCATCGCCGCAAAGCCGCGCTTGGCGGTGCCGCCTTCCTTCTGCTTGCTGCTGCCTTCCCCCTTTGGCACATTGCCGGTGCTGCTGCCGCTCTTGCTGCCCCCACTGCTTTGATTCGTGGCCATGATGATCTCCTTGAGTGACATGTGGCTCGGACACGGCATGGCCGTGCTTGTGGCAGTTAGAGACGGGGCGATTTCATTAGTTCCGCCGCGATGCAGGGCCGCGGCCATGTCTCGCATCCTCGTCGTCGTCCTGCCCCAAGCCATTGATCGTGCTGGGCGGGCTGGACAGATCTTCTTCCAGCTCTTGCTTGCGTGCCTGCAATTGCTCGCCGATGTGCTGCATATCGAGCTTGGCTTTCCTTGCCGCCGGGAAGATGATGCCTTCTTCCTTGTCGATGTGGCGCTCGACTTCCTCGCCCAGCACGGCGATGGTGGCGTCGTAGTGTTCGTCGCCCGGATACAATGCTTCGAGCTGGCTGATCAGGTCGCGGGCACCGGCATGCTCGACTTCGCTTTCGTCGATCAGTTCGTCGTTGTCGATCAGCGAACGCACGGCAGGATAGAAGATTTCTTCCTCCACCGTCGCGTGCACGGTCAGCTCGTAGCAGATCTCGTCGGCCAGTTCGGCCCTGCGTTCATCCTGTTCGTCGTTCCCCTTCAGGTCGTCGAGCCGGCGGAACAGGGCACGGACTTTGGCATGGTCTGCGGCCAGCAGCTCCAGCGCGTCGGGCTTGGCGGAGCCAGGTTTCTTGGGTGCACTCATGTGTTTCTCCCGTGGATGTGGCCAGCGCTGCCAATGCGGCTGCCGCACGCCGCCCCGTGCTGGGGCGGCGCGCAGCGCGCGGGCAGCAGGCCGGTTGAGCGGTCAGCCTGGGTTGTGCATGCCATTAGGCTGCGGCTGCAGCGGTTTGCTCAAGCGTTCGATGGTCGAGCGCTGGCGTTCGGTGGCGCGCTCGGTTTCCTCCGAGGCCTTGCGGACCAGTTCGTCCGCCATGGCGGCGGCGTTGCGGCTCGCTTCGGGGATATGTGATTCGGCGGTACGGGTCAGCTCGACCTGGGTGCCGGCCAATAGGCTCAGCAGTTGCTGGTTGTAATGGCGCAAGCGCTCGGCCATCGGCTGGCCGATGGCCATCGCGGCCGACGCATACTCGGCCGGGCCGGTGGTATTGATCAGCTGGCGGCCGGAGGCGATGCCGTCTTCGATCAGTTGCTGGGCCAGCCGCAGATTGAGCTCGCTGACTTTGCGGACGGAATCACACATTTTGAGCGACAGCTCGGTCATGAAAGCGAGCTGCGACTCGACATAGGACTTCAGGGCAGGGGTGGAGGCAAGCGATGGAAAAGATTGCATGGTGTCCTCGGCATTGAACGGTTCAGGTGACACTACTTATGGTGAACCGTAACAGTGGAATGCAGAGTGCCTGGCGTGCCGGCAAATCGCATGGCTGCGCTTCAAATGCGCGCGACAGTACAGACTATCGCGGTGCTTTGCGCCTTGCCCTGCAAATGCCGGCGCTTCCTTCACTCCGCATTCCACTGTTACGGTCCACCAGTCAAGTAATGGACGTGCTACTGATATACCTGAGATAGACGCTTATCCGTTCAACTAGTTCCGCAAAAAACGCGAGGACACCGGCCCCGTCAAGAGATTGACACTCAGTTGGCCACTTTCAGCACCA
The DNA here is from genome assembly GCA_965233055.1 of uncultured bacterium. Classification (GTDB taxonomy): domain Bacteria; phylum Pseudomonadota; class Gammaproteobacteria; order Burkholderiales; family Burkholderiaceae_D; genus Telluria_A. The sequence continues at coordinate 21,566 of CBDDRJ010000058.1, read as the reverse complement.
GCTTGCCGAAATTCTTGCCTTCAAACAGCATCAACAACGCTTTCGGGAAATTCTCGATGCCCTCGACCACATCTTCGCGGCTCTTGAATGTGCCTTCCTTGATCCACTTGGCCATCGCCGCCACGCCCAGGTGGTAGCGGTCGGCATAGTCGAACACGACAATGCCTTCCATCCGGGCGCGGTTGACCAGCAGCGACAGATAGTTGGCCGGACCCTTGACGGCGGTGGTGTTATTGTATTGCGAGATGGCGCCGCAAATGACGATGCGCGCCTTCATATTGATGCGGGTGAGCACGGTGTCGAGGATCTCGCCGCCGACATTGTCGAAGTATACGTCGACGCCGTTCGGGCAGTGCTCCTTGAGCCCGTCGCGCACCGAGCCGTTCTTGTAGTCGATGCAGGCGTCGAAGCCCAGCTCCTTGACGACGAAATCGCACTTGTCCTTGCCGCCGGCAATGCCGACCACACGGCAGCCGAGGTGCTTGGCGACCTGGCCGACCGTCATGCCGACCGCGCCGGCCGCGCCCGATACGACCACCGTTTCGCCGGCCTTCGGCTGGCCCGACTCGAGCAGGCCGAAGTAGCCGGTCATGCCCGGCATGCCGAGCGTGTTGAGCCAGGTCGTCAGCGGCGCCATGCGCGGGTCAATCTTGAAGAAACCGCCCGTCTTGTCATTGGCCGCGCCGACCCAGTAGGTCTGCACGCCGATGCCGCCCGACACATGGTCGCCGACGGCGAACAGGGGCGACTTCGACGCCACCACCACGCCGATGCCGCCGGCGCGCATGACATCGCCGATGCCGACCGGGCGGATATACGACTTGGCATCGTTCATCCAGCCGCGCATGGCCGGGTCGAGCGACAGGTACAGGGTCCTGACGATGATCTCGCCATCATTGACGTCGCGGACCGGCTCGGCAGTTTGCTGCCAGTCGCTGTCCTTGGGCATGCCGACCGGGCGGGCGGCAAGGCGGTACTGCAGGTTGGGAAGAAGCGTTGTCGTCATGGCAATGTCCTCAAATGAATGGATGACACACTATACTCCATTTTTTGGCACGGTCGTTCTATTTTTCATTTGCATGCCACATTGTGCGGCGCATGCGACAATACCGGGTTGTCCGTCCCCTTAAGCTGCTGCCATGACGCATCCTGAATACATCCTGACCCTTTCCTGCCTCGACCAGCGCGGCATCGTGCACCGCGTGTCGGGTTTCCTGGCCGAGCACGGCTGCAACATCATCGATTCGGCCCAGTTCGGCGATGCCGAATCGAAGCTGTTCTTCATGCGCGTCCATTTTGCGCTGGAAGTGGAGGGGCAAGTCACCGATGCGCAGCTGCGCTTTGATTTCGCCGCCCTGTGCGAGCAGATGCAGATGACGGGCCAGCTGCACGATGCCCGCGCCAAGCCGCGCGTGCTGCTGATGGTGTCCAAGATCGGCCACTGCCTCAACGACCTGCTGTTCCGCTACAAGAGCGGCCTGCTGCCGGTCGAGATCCCGGCCATCGTGTCGAACCACATGGACTTTTACCAGCTGGCGGCCAGCTACAATATCCCGTTCCATCACCTGCCGCTGGCGGCAGGTAGCCCTGACAGCGACAAGCTGGCGCAGGAGGCGCGCGTGCTCGACATCATGGCGACCCACAAGATCGACCTGGTGGTGCTGGCGCGCTATATGCAGATCCTGTCGCCCGGCCTGTGCCAGGCGATGCGCGGGCGCGCCATCAATATCCACCATTCCTTCCTGCCCAGCTTCAAGGGGGCCAAGCCGTATGCTCAGGCCCACCACCGCGGCGTCAAGCTGATCGGCGCGACAGCCCACTTCGTCACCGGCGATCTGGACGAAGGACCGATCATCGAGCAGGACGTCGAGCGGGTCGACCACTCAATGGACGCCGACACGCTGTCGGCCATCGGCCGCGACGTCGAGTGCGTGGTGCTGGCGCGCGCCGTTAAATGGTTTGTCGAACACCGCATTTTGCAAAACGGCGACAAGACTGTCGTCTTCAAATAAGCATCCACCGAGAATACAAGCAGCATGGCACTCAAAGCGACAATCTACAAAGCAGACCTGCAGATTGCGGACATGGACCGCAACTACTACACCACCCACGCGCTGACGATGGCGCGCCATCCGTCCGAGACCGACGAACGGATGATGATTCGCCTGATGGCCTTTGCCATCCATGCCGACGAAGCCCTGTGCTTCACCAAGGGCCTGTTCGACGTCGACGAGCCCGACCTGTGGCGCAAGGATCTGACCGGCGCCATCCAGTTGTGGATCGAAGTGGGCCAGCCGGACGAAAAGCGGCTGATGAAAGCCTGCGGCCGTTCCGAGCAGGTGGTGGTCTACTGCTACAGCGCCACCAGCCACATCTGGTACAAGCAGATCGCCAACAAGCTCGAACGGGCCAAGAACCTCACCATCATCAATATCGACTCGGATGCCAGCGCCTGCCTGCAAAAACTGGCGCAGCGCACCATGCAGCTGCAGTGCACGATCCAGGACGGCCAGATCTGGATCACCGACGGCACCGACACCATCGAAATGCAACGTGAACCCTTCAAGGAAGAACGATAATGAAAAAATTCTGCACCACCATGATTGCGGCACTGACCGTCGCCGCTTCCGCCCACGCCCAGGTCAGCGTGTCCGATCCCTGGATTCGCGCCACCGTCCCGCAGCAAAAAGCCACCGGCGCCTTCATGCAGCTCACCGCAGCCAGGGACAGCCGCCTGGTCCAGGTCAGCGCGCCTGTCGCCGGCACGGTCGAACTGCATCAAATGGAAATGACCGATAATATGATGCGCATGCGTCCGATCGATGGTCTCGACCTGCCGGCCGGGAAGACCGTCAGCCTGGCCTCGGGCGGCTACCACATCATGCTGATGAACCTGAAGCAGCAACTCAAGGACGGCGACAGCGTGCCCGTCACCCTGGTCATCGAGGACAAGAACAAGAAGCGTGAGAGCATGACCGTCAAGGTACCGGTCAAGCCGATCACCTTCACCAGCCCGCATGGGGCTGGCGCGATGAAACACTAAGGGTTTTCCAAGCCTCTCAGCGTGGCGCAGCGCCGAGGCGGCGCAGGCCGCCGGAGCCGACCACGCTCTTGCTGGTCTTCGGATCGCCGTAATAATTGACGTCGCCCGAGCCGGCAATGCTGGCCGACAGCGCCTCGGTGGCCCACACGGTGGCCTGGCCCGACCCGCCAATGCTGACGCTGACATCGTTCGCCTTGATCTGGCCCAGCTGCACATCGCCCGAGCCGCCGATCGACAGCGACAGCTTGCTGGCCGCGCCGCTGCCGGCCTTGAGAGTGCCGCTGCCGCCCAGCGTCACCGACATCGACTCCGCGTTGACTCCTTTGACATTGATGGTTCCCGAACCACCGAGGTCGATCTGCACCTTGCTGCCTTTGAGCGCGTCCGAATCGATCGACCCGGAACCACCCAGCGACAGGCGCTCGATGTCCTTGGCCTGCACCACGATTTTGAGGTGGCGGGTTTCGATGCCGGTATGCTTCTTGACGGTGCGGATGCGCAGGATGCCGCCTTCGACCACTGTTTCGATCAGGGGCAGCAGATTGTCATCGGTCTCGATGGTGATGCTTTCGGTATTGCCCATGCGCAGTTCCACATTGCCGGGCAGGCTGAAGGCGACGCCGGTGAAATGGCCGATCTCGCGGCTTTGCTTCTTGATATTGCCGTTGCCCTGGACCTGGCCGAGCGAGAACCAGCTGCCGCCGGCGGCGTGGGCCTGGACGGCAGGCAGCGTCATGGTCAGGGCCGACAGCGAAAGGACGATGGCGCGCAAGGCCAGGCGTGAGGTGAATTGACGGTTCATGTGCGGTCTCCAGATTGGGTAAGCGAATAGAGATGGATCTCTGGATTCGTATCCTAATGAAGAGCCCGGGCATGTGCCCGGCGTTTGCGACAGAATGCCGACAGCGCCGGACAGACTGCAGCTTACTGCGATAATCCGACCGGCCGGATGCGGCCGTTCTGCTCCAGCCAGGCCAGGGCGCCTTCCCACAGGGGCCGGGCGCCGGCCTTGAAATAGCCCATGTGGCCGATCGGCCCCACCCCCAGCTGGCGCGGGTCGATATCGAGCTTTTGCACATCGACGTTGCGGTAGCCGGCCATGAAGGCGTCGCGCGAGCTGGGGCTGGCCCACAGGTCGTCGAGCGCATTGCAGGCCAGGATGGGGCTGCGCACGCTGTCGAAGCCGGCCTTCAAGTGGTCCATCTCGGGGTCTTCGAAGAAGTAGCGCGGGAAGCTGCACCAGCGCTTCCACTGTCGGTACACATCAACCGGCAGGTCTTCGCCCATGCCCAGCCAGCTCCAGGCCATATAGCCTTTCAGGCGTACCAGCAGGGGGCCGACGACCGACCACATCAGGCGCACCCGCAATTGTTCGAGCTTCGGCATCCAGCCATGCCAGCCGGCGCCGGTGGCAAAGGTGTACAGACCGTCGACCTTGTCGTGGTTCGGCAGCAGGCCGAAGGCGTGGCCGCCGTAGGAGTGGCCGATCATATACAGCGGCAGGCCGGGCGCGGCCATCGCTTCGACCGCGGCCGCCAGGTCCTGGCGCGCCCAGTCGAGGTAATCCATGCGGAAGCCATTGAGGTCGGCCGGCCTGGACAGGCCGATGCCGCGGTAGTCGAGCGTCATGACGGTGTAGCCGCGACTGGCGGCATAGACGCAAAAGCGGCGGTAGAAACCCTGCGGCACGCCGGTGGCGCCGGCGATGACGAGGTGGGCGCGCGGCTGTCCTTGCGCCGGGTAGCGCTTGGCCGCGATGCGGTAGCCGTCGGCCGTGGTCAGGGTAATCGGTTCAGGGTGCGTCATGGTGCGGCTCCGTCGGGTTGTGCGTATTCAAGTTATCGAACGATCGTGCTAAAAGCAAGAAAACCGGGCTGCCATTAGAGGGAAGGCTCTAAAGCAGGGCAGTGCGGGTATCATGGCGGCTGGAAGACGTCGACCCACTTATTTGGAAACACATGCTGATCATCACAATTAAACAAGGCAAGGAAAAAAGCCTGCTCGCGCGCGACCCCTGGATCTACGCGTCCGCCATTGAAAAGGTCGACGGCAAGCCGAACGAAAAAATGAAGCCGGGCGCCACCGCCATCGTGCAAACCTCGTCGACCCAGTTCCTGGCGCGCGCGGCCTACAACTCGAAGTCGCAGATCCGCGCCCGCGTGTGGAGCTTCGATCAGAACGAGCCGGTCGACCACGCGATGATCAAGCGCCGCGTCAAGGCCGCGCTGGATAAGAGCGCACCCGCCGCCAAACGCGCACGGCTCGATACGCCGGTCCTGCTGATCAACGCCGAGCAAGACGGTTTGCCCGGCCTGCTCGTCGAGCAGTACGGCGGCAAGGACGGTTACCTGATCTGCCAGTTCCAGGCCGCCGGCGTCGACGCCTGGAAGGTGCCGATCGTGCAGGCGCTGCTGGCCCATACCGGCTGCCCCAACGTGTACGAGCGCGCCGACGCCCTGGTCCGCAAGGGCGAGGGGCTGCCCAATGTGTCGGGCGCGCTCGCTGGCGACGAACCGCCGGACCGGGTCACCGTGACCAAGGACGGCGAAAGCTATCCGTTCGACCTGAGGACCGGGTTCCGTTATCCCCGCTAAAGCCCGCCTTGTCAGGCGCCAGCGACCTGCAAGACCAGCTTGCCCTTGTTCGCACCCGAGAACAGCATATTGAAGGTATCCGGGAAGGTCTCGAAGCCTTCCACGATGTCTTCGCGCGACTTGAGTTTGCCGTCCTTGAGCCAAGCGCCCATTTCCCGCAGCGCCGCGCCGGCGCGGTGGTAGTAGTCGGCCACCATCACCCCTTTCATGCTGGCGCGGTTGACGATCAGCGACAGGTAGTTGGCCGGACCCTTGACCGGAGTGGTGTTGTTGTACTGCGAGATGGCGCCGCAAATGACGATGCGCGCGTCGCGCGCCAGATTGGCCAGCACAGCGTCGAGGATGTCGCCACCCACATTGTCGAAAAATACGTCGACGCCTTCGGGCGCCAGCTCGCGCAGGGCTTTGGCCACATCGCCTTCCTTGTAGTCGATCGCGGCATCGAAGCCCAGTTCATCGACCAGGTAAGCGCACTTGTCGGCGCCGCCCGCGATGCCGATCACGCGGCAGCCCTTGATCCTGGCGATCTGCCCGACCACCATGCCGACTGCGCCGGCCGCGCCGGACACGACCACCGTTTCACCGGCCTTCGGCATGCCGATCTCCAGCAGGCCAAAGTAGGCCGTCAGGCCCGGCATGCCGAGGGTGCCGAGATACATCGGCAGCGGTGCCAGCTTCGGATCGACCTTGTTCAGGCCCTGGCCGTCCGAATAGGCATACTCCTGCACACCGAGCATGCCGCTGACATGGTCGCCCACCGCGAACCCCGGATTGTTCGATGCAATCACGCGGCCCACGGCCAGCGCGCGCATCACCTCATTGATGCCGACCGGGGGCATATAGGAAGGGCGGTCGTCCATCCAGCCGCGCATGGCCGGGTCGAGCGAGATGTGCAGGATCTTGATCAGCACTTCGCCTTCGGCCGGATCGCGCAGCAACTGTTCGGTGTAGTGGAAGTCGGAACGTTTGACGGCGCCAACAGGGCGGGTGGCGAGCTTGAACTGGTGGTTGGTGGTCATGGTGAATTACCTTCAATGGAAGTCGATGGCTGCAGTGTAGCCATATTATTGATGATTGATTAGTCATCAATAGCGGGTTACATTGTTGCCGTATTCGTGACAATAGGAATCGGACGATGCTGAACCCCCAACACCTCGCCATCTTTGCCGCCATCGTCAAGGCCGGTTCGATCAGCGGCGCCGCAGTCCGCATGGGACAGAGCAAATCGGTCCTTTCGCGCCAGCTGGCACGGCTCGAACAAGACCTTGGCGCGCGCCTGATCCAGCGTTCGACCCGCAAGCTGGCGCTGACCGAGATCGGCGCGCTGGTGCTGCGCGAGGCGCGCCAGATCGACAGCTCGCTGGTCAATATCGCGCAGTTGACCGACCAGCACCAGCAACAGGTGCGTGGCGTGCTGCGGGTGTCGTGTTCGGTGGCGGGGCGCAGCCAGGTGGTGCCGCTGCTGGTGGCATTCACCGCCCGCTACCCGGACGTCAAAGTCGTCTTGCAGCTCGATGACCGCCTGGTCGATCTGATCGAAGAGCAGATCGACGTCGCGATCCGGGTGTCCGTGATGGCAGACTCGAGCCTGATCGCCCGCAAGCTGGTCGATAACCCGCGCGTGCTGGTGGCGGCGCCTTCCTATGTCGCGCGCGCAGGCAGCCCGGCCACCCCGGCGCAGCTCAGGGAGCACGCCTGCCTGTGCTACGCCGTCGGCGGCAAGGTGTTCGACGAATGGACTTTCGTCGGCAGCGACGGCCGCTACAAGATCAAAGTGGACGGGCCGATCCAGATCAACGACGGCGGGGCCCTGGTGACGACGGCAGTGGCCGGCGGCGGTATCGCGCTGGCCGGCGCACGCATGGTCAGCGGCGAGCTGGCGCGCGGCGAGCTGGTGGCGCTGCTGCCCGGCTTTCCCTTGCTGGCGGCTCCACCGATCTATGCCGTGTATCCGGCGCGCGACTGGCTGGCGCCCAAGACCAGCGCCTTCATCGCCTTCCTGCAGCAGGCGCTGGCCGACCCTGCAACTGACGCGACGCCGGCGGCGCGGCAGGATCAGAGGTGACACTTCACCGATCAAGCTGGCTCGCGTCCAGCAAGGCGACCTGAGGCTGCAGCTGCACCCTTGATCAAAATCCGACTCCAGTTGAAACCCCGGCCTTCAGGCCGGGGCGCAGAGAATACCCCGGCCTGAAGGCCGGGGTTGCGCGTAGCGATTTGGGAGGGGATCCAAAGCCCTTCCAAATCTTGTTGAGATCGACAGGCCTGAAGGCCTGTCGCACTTCACTGCTGTGCGGCTGGCCGGGCTCGGGCAGGCGATCGGCCGGATCGTCCGCCACGGCACCATCGCGCGGATTATCCGTCGGTACCAGTCGAGGCGGCGCGGCCGTCGGCCACCAGTGCCAGGCGGGCTGGCCGGCGCTGCCGCGGGCCGACCCGCTGCACGCTGGCCGGCGCGGGCCCGTTACCGACAGCGAAGATGCTGACGGCCGACGACAGCGCCAGCGCCTGCTCGGCCAGCGAGGCGGCAGCCGATGCCGCTTCCTCGACCAGGGCGGCGTTCTGCAGCGCCACCCCTTCCATCTGGGCGATGCTGTGGTTGACCTGCTCGATGCCGTCGTCCTGCGACTGGCTCGAGGCGGTGATGCGCGCCATGATGTCGGTGACGCGCCTGACGCTGGCGACCACTTCAATCATGGTGCTGCCCGCTTTGCCGACCAGCTCGCTGCCGACGTCCATCTGGTCGACCGAGTCGTCGATCAGGGCCTTGATTTCCTTGGCGGCGGTGGCGCTGCGCTGGGCCAGGTTGCGCACTTCGCTGGCCACGACCGCAAAGCCGCGTCCCTGCTCGCCGGCGCGCGCTGCCTCCACGGCGGCATTGAGCGCCAGGATATTGGTCTGGAACGCGATCCCGTCGATGACGCCGATGATGTCGACGATCCTGGACGACGAGGCGCTGATCGAGGCCATGGTCTTGACCACCTCGGCCACCATCGCGCCGCCATCGACGGCAATCGACGAGGCGGCCTGCGCCATCTGGTTGGCCGCGGCCGCGTCGGCCGAATTATTGCGCACGCCGGCGGTCAGTTCTGCCATCGCGTGGTTGGTCTGTTCGAGCGCCGCCGATTGCTGTTCGGTGCGCACCGCCAGGTCTTCGTTGCCGGCGGCGATCTGGCCGGTGCCGGTGGCCACCGAATCGACCGCGACCTTGATGCCGGACACGGTGCTGGCCAGCGTCTGCTGCATCGAGTGCATGGCAAACAGCAAGCTGCTGCGATCGCCCTCGCGCAGCGCTACCTCGATGTCGAGGCGGCCGGCCGCCACCTGGCGGCAGATTTCGACGGCATAGTTGGGTTCGCCGCCCAGCTTGCGCAGCAGGTCGCGCACGATGAAGATGGCCACCACCACCGCCGCGGCGAGCGCCGCCGCAAACACGCCAGACAACCACAAATTGGCCGAGGCAATGATCTGCTGCGCCTTGACTTCGTCGCCGGCAGCGCGGCGGGTGGCCAGCTGGACCACCTGGTCGATCGCCTTGCGGTGGGTTTCGTAGCTGCTGCCCATCGCCAGCAGGGCGGCGGCGGCGCCATCCTTATCGCCCCGCATGATGGCGGGGATGAAGGTGCTGAACGCCGTGTCGTAAAACGCCAGCGCCGGCCGGTGGGCCTGCTCGAGCAGCAGCGACGCCATGTCCGGCGTCAGGCCGGCATTCTGCCAGTAGGCGTGGCGGCTGTCATAGTCGCTCTTGAGGACCTTGAAGCGCTCGACCAGCGCCGCCTGCTCGCTGGCGTTGGCGGCATTGTTCAACTGCAGGCTCAGCAGGTAGGACTCGATGATGTATTCGGGCGGCGGCAGCACGTCGGCGATCAGGTCCTTGTTCTGCACGATATCCTGGTACAGCGGGCCATTGACCTTCAGCTGGCTCAGGGTGCGCCACGACGACAGGCCGTAGACGGCGAAGCCGATGACGAAAATGCCGATCATCAGGAAGAAGCGATGTGACAGTTTGAGCTTGGCGAGTTTCATGGCAGCGGGACCGGTCAGGGGATTGGGAGCAAATAAATATACCGATTCTGATCTTGAACAAATGCGCGCATTGTCACGAGGCAACCATTCGCCGCCTGTCGCCAAAAAAAGACAGGTTTTCCCGGTCGATGAGCCGTTTTCACCCGACAAACAAATGTGTGCAAAACTAAACATTTGACAGTCGTCAAAATGGACCGGATACTCACGCGCTGGCCAGGCCTCGATCTTGGGCCATGAAGAACACATATAAATCAGGCGCGGATGGCGCTGCATTGGGGGATCGGATGTCTAAGGTATTTTTCAAGCTCGCCAACGGTAATTTCCTGCAAAACTGGTCGAACATCGGGATGATCACCGCTGCAAACGACTGGAGCGGGGTCGAAAGCATCGTCGGCTACAAAGGCCAGGGCGTCACCAGCGGCACCGCCAAAGATCCGCGCACGATCAGCGGCGAGGGTGCGGCCCTCAATAGTCCCTTTGTGCTGGCCAACCAGACCTCCGGCACCATCAGCAATGGCGGCATTGCCGAATTCCAGCTGCCCGACCCGACCATCGGCATCAAAGGCTCGGGCAGCGCAAACGCGCCGCAACTGGTGCTGTATATGGACGCCACCGGCCGCCAGGACCTGCTCTTCTCGGTCGACCTGCGCGACCTCGACGGCAGCGCCACCAATGCGATCCAGCAGATCGCGGTCCAGTACCGCATCGGCGACAGCGGCCCCTGGCTCAATCTTCCAGGCGGCTATGTGGCCGACGCGACACTGGCGGGCAGCGCGACCCTGGTGACCCATCTCGACCTTGCGCTGCCGGCCGCGGCCAATAACCAGGGCCAGGTCGAGATCCGCATCATCACCACCGACTCTGCCGGCACCGATGAATTTGTCGGCCTCGACAACCTGAGCGTCGTCAGCGCGCCATTCGTCGTGGTGGCCGACACCACGGCCCCGGTGGTGGCAGGCTCCAATCCGCTCGATGGCGCCACCATGGTCAATGCCGGCGCCAACCTGGTGCTGAGCTTCAGCGAGCCGGTCACGCTCGGTACGGGCAGCATCACCATGACCGACAACGCCGGCGACAGCCGCACCATCTCCGTTACCGATGCCAGCCAGGTTACGCTGTCCGGCCAGACCCTGACCATCAACCCGGGGGCCGACCTCAAGCCTGGCGCCACCTACCAGGTGAGCCTCGACGGCGGCAGCGTGCTCGACCTGGCAGGCAATGCCTACAGCGACAGCGACGCCAATCCGCTCGAATTCACGGTGACGCCGCCACTGACGCCGATCTATGCGATCCAGGGCGCCAGCCATACGTCGCCGCTGACAGGCCGCTCGATTGTCACTTCCGGCGTGGTCACGGCGATCGATACCAGCGGCGCCAAGGGCTACTGGATCCAGGACGCGGCCGGCGACGGCAGCGAGGCCACCTCGGACGCGGTCTTTGTCGCCAGCACCAACACCAGCGCAGTCAAGGTCGGCGACCTAATCGAGCTGGTGGCCACCGTGCAGGAGGCTTCCAGCGGCGTGGCCAACAATCTGTCGATCACCCAGCTGAGCAATGTCCAGAACCTGTCCGTGATCAGCAGCGGCAATGTCATCGCTCCTACCGTGGTGGGAACGGGCGGGCGCGTGGTGCCGAACGCGGTGATCGAGAGCGACCCGGGCAGCTTCAACCCTGCAGTCGATGCCCTCGACTTCAACGAATCGCTCGAAGGCATGCTGGTGACCCTGAAGGACGTGCAGATCGTCGGCAAGTCCGGCACCTCGACCACGTTCGCCGTGACCGATAGCGGCGCCAATGCGAGCGGCATGAACGACCGCGGCGCCATCACCCGCAGCGAAGGCGATCCGAATCCGGAGCGCATCGAGATCTTCAACGACACCGGCGTCCTGCCTGGTCTTTCGACCAGTTACAGCGTGGGCGACAAGATTGGCGACGTCACCGGCGTGATGAGCTACTACAACGGCTTCTACGAGGTATTGCCGACCGTGACGCCGGGCGCCGGCCAGCACGCCGTCATCGGCCGCGAGACGACGACGCTGGCCGGCGACGATTCGCACATGACGGTCGGTGCCTACAATGTCGACAACCTGGCAGCAACCAGCGCGGCGGCCAAGTTCACCCAGCTGGCGCTTGACATCGCCACCAATATGCGCGCGCCGGACATGCTGGGCCTGGAAGAGATCCAGGACAATAACGGTTCGGGCGGCGGCGTGCTGGCGTCGGACCTGACGATGAAAGCGCTGATCGACGCCATCGTGGCGGCCGGCGGCCCGCAATACCAGTTCGTCGTGATCGACCCGGCGCTCGCCAACAGCACCGGCGGTGCCTTTGACACCAATATCCGCAACGTGATCCTGTATAACGCCGCGCGCGTCAGCTATGTCGCCGATTCGGTCCGTCTGCTGGCCGACGCCAACACGGCGGACGGCGACGCCTTCGCCGGCGGCCGCAAGCCGCTGGTGGCCGACTTCCTGTTCCGCGGCGAGACCGTCACTTTCGTCAGCGTCCACAATACCGAACGCACCGGCAGCGACGAACCGTTTGGCCGCAACCAGCCCGGCACCGCCGGCAACGATGCGCGCCGCACCGACCAGGGCTCGGCCGTGCAGCAGTTCGTGCAGGAGCAGCTGCAGACCAATCCGGATGCGCGCATGGTCGTCGCTGGCGACTTCAATGGCTATCATTTCGAGAACTCGGTGAGCCAGCTCGAAGCCAACGGTGCGCTGACCAACCTGGTGCGCACGCTGCCGGAGAACGACCGCTACACCGGCAGTGACGAAGGCAATAACGACCAGCTCGACCACGTGCTGGTGTCGGCCAAGCTCGCCACCGGCGCACAGTTCGACAACGTCCACCTGAACACCAATCTGCCGTCTGGCGGCGCCAGCGACCGCGATGCGGTGCTGGCTCGCGTATTCGTCAACAGCGCGCCGGCCTCGAACGGCGACAGCCCGAACCCGGCGCAGGAAGACGGCACGCTGGCGGTCGACGCCGCACAAGGCGTGCTGGCAAACGACAGCGATGTCAACCGCGACACCCTGACCGCCGAGCTGCAGGACGGCCCGGCCCACGGCACGCTGGTGCTGGCCGCCGACGGCTCGTTCACCTATACGCCGGTGGCCAACTACCACGGCAGCGACAGCTTCACCTATGTGGCGCGCGACGCATTCGGCGGCGTGTCGCCGGTGGCGACGGTGCAGCTGACGGTCAGCAGCGTCAACGACGCGCCGACCCTGACGGCCAGCAGCCCGAGTGCGGTGCTGGTGGAAGAGGGCGCCGACCGTGCCGGCAACTTCAGCGCCGACGTGTCGCTGCAGCTGGCCGACGTCGACAGTGCGACCAGCTACGACACCTCCGACTGGACCTTCGAAGCCGAGGGCACGTACAGCCGTGCCGGGCAGTTTGGCACGGCCATCCTCGATACCGTCAGCCACAAGGTCTACTACCTGCTCGATAACCGCCTGTCGGCGACCGATGGGCTGGCTGCGGACGCCACCGCCAGGGACGAGTTCAGCGTCATCATCACTGACGGCATCACGACCGCCAGCGTGCCGCTGTCGTTCGCCATTTTGGGCAGCAACGACGCGCCATTCGGCCGCAGCGACAGCGCCAGCGTGGCCGAAGATGCCAGCGTCGCCATCAGCGTGCTGCGCAACGACGGCGACGGCGACGCCGATATCCTGACGATCAACCTGGCTGGCGCCACATCGGAACTGGGCGCCAGCATCAGCGTCGTCGACGGCCAGGTGCGCTACAGCGCCGACGCTGACAGCTTTGACCTGCTGGCGGCGGGCCAGACAGTTAGCGACCGTTTCGTCTATACGGTCAGCGACGGTCACGGCGGCACTAGCGGCCAGATCGCTGTCACCGTGACTGTTGGCGAAGCCGGCGATGGCCGGACCCTGGCTGGCAGCAATAAGGCCGATAGCTTTGTCGATGCAACTGGCCGCGACACCACCTATGCCGCCGGTAACGGCGACGACTATGCGGCAGGCGGCGACGGCGCGGACGTCCTGTTTGGCGAGAATGGCGGGGACGTGCTCAATGGCGGCGGCGGTATCGACCGGCTTGACGGCGGCAATGGCACCGACTTGCTGTTCGGCGGAGCAGGCAATGACCAGCTCACCGGCGGCAATGGTACGGACGTCTTCTTGTTCTCCGTCGGTGGTGGCAGCGATGCGATCGTTGACTTCAAAGCGCAGAACGACAAGATCGTGCTGGGCTATGCCGGTAATGGCAGCGCGGCTGACCTGGAAGCATGGGCGGCAGCGAAACATACCGCTTCGAGCCTGGCATTCACCAACGTTGACAGCGATGGCAATGGCCAGGCCGATGCAGTCGTAATCACGGGTGCGGCCTTGGGCGACGGCTCAATTGTGCTGCTCAATTGGACGGTGGCTGACCTGATCGGCCAGAACCTCATCAACGCCAACAACCAGGTGATCGGCAACTGGATCTCCTGATGCAGTAGCAGGCATGGGTTCGATGAATCCGAACCCACCCTACGCGCGGGGCAAAAAAAAGGCCGGCGCAGTATGCCGGCCCTGAGGGTGTGAACAAGGCCGGGATCGTTCCGGCCTTGTTCATTGGACGTTCTTAAGCGACGTTGTCTTCAACCACTGGTGTGGTCGATCCGAGCGCCAGCGTGATACGCGTGCGCTTTTGAAGTGGACTGGCCGGCTTGCTGCCGTCGGCGTTGAGCGGCTTGACCTTGTTGAACAATACCGTGAAGGCATTGGCCGTGACGGTCGCCACCGCATATCCCTGGGCGTCATGGTCGGCATAGGCAAAGTCCGGGTTGTTGCCGCGGATGACGGCGTCGAAGGTCGGCCCGGTCGCCACCAGCGGCGTCAGCGGGGTGCCCGCCGCGCCGGCTTTCAGGTAGTGGTAGAACGAGTCGCTGCTGATGCCGGCCGCCACGAAGTCCACCGCCACCGGCGTGCCGGTCGGCAGCTGGGTGTCGCGGATCACGCCGCACTGGAAGGCGTGCAGGTCGCCGGTGATCGCCACCACGTTCTTGATGTTCTGCGTCTTCAGGTAGCCCATCAGCTCATTGCGGTGGGTCGGGTAGCCGTCCCATGCGTCGGCATTGACCACGTACTGGTTGTTGTACGGCGCCGGCGCCGTGGTACGCAGGTCGACCCACATGCGGTTGAGCGTCACTTCATTGCCCCACACCTTCCAGGCCGCCGTGCTGCCTTTCATCGTGTCCTTCCACCACTGGGTCTGGGTGGCGCCGAGGATGCTCGGCGCGCGCTTCATGGTGACGGTGTCGAGGCCTTCGAACTGCTGCAGGATCGGCAGCGGCACGAAGTAGCGCGAACCGGTCGACGAATTGCCGTTGACCTGGTCGGCGCCCAGCAGGAAGGCCAGCGCCTGCTCGCTGATGGTGTGGTCGTCGCGGTACAGGCGCTGGTCCGTCATCACCAGGTGCATCAGGGTGCCGAACTTGAAGTCGCGGTAGATGCGGATATTGTCGTAGGCGGCGTTGGCCAGGTTGAACGACACGTCGCCGAAGTCGACCGGCATGTATTCGGCCCAGGCCTGGTTGGCATTGCGGCGGCGCGAGGTCTCCTGCACATTGGCGTTGTTATAGGTCTGGTGGTCCTGCCAGCAGTCGTCGGAGAACTCGTGGTCGTCCCAGATCGCGATCATCGGGAACTTCTTGTGCAATTCCTGCAGGCGCGGGTCGCTGCGGTAGGTGCGGTACAGGGTGCGGTAGTCTTCCAGGCTGTTGGCGTAGATGCCGGTGCCGCCGCCGCCCTGGGGCAGGCCGTTCGGCAGGGTGATCCTGGTGTGGGCCGGTTCGGCCATGCCGGTCTGGAAGGTGGCGCCAACCGTCTCGTAGATGTAGTCGCCCAGGTGGACCATGAAGTCCAGTTCCTCGGCGGCGATCAGGTCCATCGCGGACCAGTGGTTGATGCTCCAGTCCTGGCAGGTCAGCCAGGCGAACTTCAGCTGGGCTGGTGTCGTGGTTGGCGCAGGCGCGGTCTTGGTGGTGCCGGTGACGCTGACATCCTGGCCGCTGACAAAACGGTAGTAGTAGCGGGTCGCCGGGTTCAGGCAGGTGACCTTGGCGCGCACCGTGAAGTCGTACTGGGCGCTGGCGGTCAGGTCGACGCTGGTCAGCAGGGTTTCGAACCCGGCCGTCGTCGAGATGTCCAGCCTGACCGGGATGGTGTTGTGCACGCTCGATCCGGTGCAGCGGGTCCAGAACACGACACTGGTGTCTTTCGGGTCGCCGCTGGCCACGCCAAGGGGGAACTTGAAGCTGTCCTTGGCCGCGAGGGGCGCGCCATCGCCACCGCAGGCCGACAGGCCCGCGGCCGCGCTGGTGACGGTAAAGTACATTGCACTACGTATGAAATGCCGACGATCCATGGTTAGTCTCTTCTTCTCAGAAAGTGTTGGTGACGCTTTATTATTTCAAAGGAGAATAACCAGCCGATGACAAGAACGTATTGTCTTTTCATGCCAGCGGCTTGTCGGATCGCGCCAACGGCGGCTTAGCCCTGGGTCGATGGCGGCAGCTTCGGCCGCAAGACCGGCCGGGCCAGCATCTTGCTGCTGCGCCCGACATCGCGCTCGTCAAGGTGCAGCGCCTGCTGCTGGCGGTGCAATACACCCATCCGCCCCTGGTCGAGCAGCTGCAGGTCGCGCAGTTCGAATGGCGCGCTGGCGCCGCCCAGCAGGGCGTGATGGAAGCCGAGCACGATTCGGTGGCTGCCCGCGTCCATCCACTGCGCCGCTTGCGCCACGCCGAGCGGCGCCACGCTGCCGTTCACCATGCCATACAGCAGGCCGCGCACTTCATAGCGGCCGCTGGCGGCGGCTTCGACGCCAAGCGCCAGGCCCAGGGTGTCGGCAGCGGGCGCCAGCGCCACGGCGCCCGTCAGCCGCGCCACCGGCATCGCGACGGCCAGGGCCAGACGCACCGAGCGCAGCACGACCCGGCCGCCTGCCTTGGCGCTGGCATTGGCCTGCACTTCCCACAGGCCGGGCGCGGGCGCCTCGTCGGCATCGAGTGGCAGGCGGGCCCGCAGGCTGCCATCCTTGCCGGGCTTGAAGCTCAGCTCGAAGCGGCGGCCCGCTGGCGACACCAGCACGCCATCGAGTTTGCTGATCGCGTGCTTCTGGCGCAGTACCGCACCGGCCCGTTCTTCCAGTGCCGGCTCCAGTACCAGGGTGTGGCCATGCAGGTAGGCGCTGGCATCGGCCTGCAAGGTCAGCGCCAGCGGGCTGCTTGGCTCCACCACATTGACCATATAGCGCGCGTCGCCATGCAAGCCTTCGGCCTTGAGCGTGAAGCTGCCGGCGCCAAGGTCGGGATGCAGGCGAAACGCCGATGTGCCGGGAGCGAAAGGCAGGTCGGCCTTGGCCAGCTTGTCGGCCCCGACCAGCAGCTGCATGCCGGCGCCGGCCGCGTGCACGCGGCGGGTAGCATCGATGATCAGCAGGGCCTGCGGGTCGATGGCGACCGCTTCGCGCGGGCTGGCCGCATGCAGTGGCTGCAGCCGCACCAGTGCGCGCGGTGCCGTGGTATGGAGCGCCACGCCGGCGGCCAACTGGTCGCCGCTCGCTTCGAAATAGTATTCGCGGCTGGCAGCGACATGGGGCGCGGGCGGCGCGATCGCGGCATCGGCCGCCCAGCTCATTGCCACCGGCTCGCGCCGCGTGGTGGGCGCACCGACGCTTTGGGCCACTAGTGGCGTCGCCACCACCATGCTGGCGCCCAGGTCGCCGGGCTGGCGGGCCATCAGTTCATGGGCGCCGGCGCTTGCGCTGGCGACCAGCAGGATCATCGTCAAAGTCTTGTTCATGGTCGTCTCCGGTTCACAGGTCATTGCGCAGGATGGTGTCGAGGCCGAAGCACTGGCGCCGGCTCTGGTTGTGCGACAGCGGTTCGCCGCCAGCCGTGCGGCTGGTGTCGGTGAACCAGGCAATGCCGGCGCCGGACTGGCTGCTGCATTCGAGGAATCCGTCCGAGCAGCTGGCCAGCCAGGCCTGCGTGATCTCCAGCCCAAGGTTCAGGCTGTAGCCGCCGCAATAGCTGTCGCTGTCGAAGATCGAGGTGTCGACGTCGCTGCCGACGACATGGTAGAAACGCTTGGGCAGGGCAGGCCGACCGGCGGTGCCGTACAGCCAGTTGGCGTTGTAGCTGGCCATCCAGCTGGTTTGCTGCATGCGCACCGCGTCGCTCTTGTAGCCGAGCAGCCAGCCGACGGCCGACTCGAACACATTGCCGCTGATGGCGGCATTGGCCAGCGGCGTGCCGAGCGAGGAGGGCGCCAGCGCATTGACCCAGCGAATCGCGTTGGTGATGGCAGGATAGCGCGGGTCCTGGGTCGGGTTCGACATGACCCAGCGCAGCACATTGCCGCCGTTGGAATGGGTTTCCACCACCAGGTCGGTGATATTGTTATTGACGATGAAAGGATGCAACTGGTCGGCCAGGCAGCCGGCTGCGCCGGCGGTCCACATGTATTGGTCGAAGTCGCAATTGATGACGATGGTGAGGTTCGGGTTCGGTAAGCCCTGCTTGACCGAGTCGATCATGTCCCAGGTCCAGTAGTCATTGCCGGCATTGGTCTGCTGCCCGGTGCCATGGACAAACGCGAGGCCGGTATTGCCCGCATGGGCAGGCTGGCTTGCTGCGAGCAAGGCGCCGGCCAGCAGGGCGCAAAGTGTGTTACCAATATTCATCGTTCCGTCTCCATGTTTTTATGAATTTAGAATCAAAGATGATGCGGTTCGACACTAACGAACGGCGCAGAAAGGCGTATTGGTTTATTGCGCCAGCCAATTGTCAAATTCCGCCATCGCGCTATGGCTTGATCTGTGACAAATCTTTGCTTGCTGCGACTGCCAGCCGTCTTATAATTGCCACACCTTCCCGACCTAGGCGACCGCAAGCATGGAAAATCACCAGTCCTCGCAAATCCGCACCCTGAGCTTTGTCGAAAATGAAGACCACCCTGTATTCGGCACCCTGGTCGAGCAGATCTTGCACCTGCTCAATTCCAGGCTGGTGTTCAGCGACATCCTGATCCACCAGAACAGCCCGCTGATGCTGCGCCAGCCCAAGGGCCTGGTGGCGGTGACGGATTCGCCGATCACCAAGGAGGAACTGGAAGAATTCTTCGAGGTGATCGAGCCCAACTGGGCCGAGCGCATCCTCGACCGCGCCTTCGACCGTTCGATCGACCTGCACACGGCGCGCATCCGCGCCAACTGCTTCACCTTCCAGGGCAAGAAGCGGCTCGGCTGCGTGATCCGGCGCTTTCCGAAGGAGCCGCTGCCTTTGTCGAGCCTCGGCCTGCAGCCGAACGAGCAGCGCTTCGCCGGGCTGAGCAGCGGGCTGGTGCTGATCATCGGCGATACCTGCCAGGGCAAGTCGACCACCATTGCGTCGATGCTCGACGAAATCAACCGCAACCGCTCGGGCCACATCATCACCATCGAAGACCCGGTCGAGACCCTGATCCCGCAACGCCAGTGCGTCGTCACCCAGCGCGAGGTGGGGATCGACGGCGATGTGGAAAGCTACTACCTTGGGGCGCTGGACGCGCTGCGCGAACGGCCCGACGTGATCGTCATCGGCGAGATCCGCGACGCCGAGACTGCCAGGGAAGCGCTGGCGCTGGCCGAATCAGGCCCGCTGGTGTTCGCCTCGCTGCATGCGCGTTCGACCGAGCTGGGACTGCAGAAGATGCTGCGCCTGCTGGGCAACTCGGAAGCGCAGGCGCAGGCACTGGCGCATGCTCTGCGCGGCGTGCTGTGCCAGGCCTTGCTGCCGTCGGTCGATGGCAAGCGCTACCACCTGGCGACCGAGTGCCTGACCGCCAATCCGGCGGTAGTGCGTTTGGTGGAAACGGCCAACCTTGGCGGCATCCGCGACCATTTGAACCACAATGCCGATGGCAGCTCGCATCCGATGAACCACTGCCTGGAGCAGTTGCTGGCCAAGCACATGGTGGCGGTCGACGATGCGCGCCATGCCACCACCGACCGCATCGGCTTTGCCGAGCTGGCCTGACCTGGCGTGGGTAAGCTTGCTTACCCACCCGCAATGCCAACTTGTTGCCGGCCTCACGCGTGGGTAAATCGTTACCCACCCTAGCTTCTGTGCAGGCTAGGAGCCTGCGCGCCAGAAGCTCGTCGGCCAAAGCGGGTGGAGAAAAGTCCCACTTCGCCCCCATTTCTCGGGCTGTAGCTACGGCTGCAGCCCTCGAAAGTGGAGATGAATTGGGATCTTTACCCGCCCGTTTGGTCTCGACTCCTTCTGCCGCGCACGCTCCTAGGTTTTCGGCCGCGCGCTGATTGCATCGAGCAGCGGCACCATCTTGCGCTTCTCGGCGATGGCGCGCGGCGCGTCGCCGTCCTTGGACGCCAGGTCGGGATTGGCGCCCAATTTCACCAGTAGCACCGCCAGCGCCGGCTGCTGGTTGGTGGCCCAAAGTAGCGGTGTCGCCAGCTCGATGTCGCGGGCATCGATGTCCGCGCCGTGCGCCACCAGCAGTTTGACCATGTCTTCGTTGCCGCCGGCGGCTGCCAGGTGCAAGGCCGTCAGCGCCAGCCCATTGGCCGAGGCGCGGTGGCGTACGTCGGCCTTGTGAGCCAGCAGCAGCGTGGCTACGGCCAGCTTGCCGTCGCGCGCCGCTTCAAGCAGCGGCGTGTAGCCGATCGGATCCGGGGTATCGACCTGCGCGCCGGCTTTGATCAGGGCGCTGGCCAGTTCGGCATTGCCGGTGCGCGCCGCCAGCCCCAGCGCGCTGCGGCCAGTGGCATCGGTGGCGTGCACGCTGGCGCCGCCGGCCAGTGCCGCCTTGAGGTCGGCCAGCTTGCCTGCGGCGGTCGCAGTAAACATGGCCTGGTCCCTGGCTGCGACGCTCTGGCGCCGCTTCAGGTAATCGGTATAGCGTTCGACCAGCTGCTGGTGGCCGCGCCGCATTGCCACTTCCAGCGCATTGCCGTGGCCGACCAAAGTGGCATCGATCTTATGGGCCAGCAGCAGTTCGGCCATGGCGGCGTCGCCGTAGAAAGTCGCCCAGTTGAGGGCGGAATCGCCGGCCTTGTCGGTCAGGTTCACCTTGGCGCCGGCATCGAGCAGCAGCCTGGCCATCTCGAGGTCGCGGTTGTTCACCGCCAGCATCAGGGCAGTGGCGTCATAGTAGGTGGCATGGCGTGCATCGGGCTGGGCGCCACCGGCCAGCAGCAGCTTGACGATGTCGTGCTTCCTGGTCACCACCGCAATCACCAGCGGCGCCGACTGGGTCGGCGTGCCGGCCACCATGGGTGACAGGCCGGCGGCCAACAGCGCCTTGACCTGGGCGGCATCGCCCGCCTTGATGGCGGTGGTGAGCTGGTCGTAAGTGCCGGCCGATGCCAGGCCTGAGGTCCACATCAACACCAAAAGCGAAGCCAGAATCTTCTTCAGTCGTGTGCGCACATCTTCCTCCCGCAAGAAATGTAAGCCGCCATGCTACCACTGGCCGGACTCAGTCGAGCGGAATGCTGCGGTAGGCATTGACGTCGGCGGAACCGACCGGCGCCGCCTTGTTGCCCCAGCTGGCGCGCACATAGCTGACTACTGCCGCCACATCTTCATCTGACATCATGTGACTGTAGGGCGGCATGCCATAGGGCCGCGGATTGCCCTTGGTGCCCGGCGGGAAGCCGCCATTGAGAACGATGCGGATCGGGTTGGCCGACGACGCCATCGTCAACGCGCGGTTGCCCGCCAGCGGCGGATATGCCGGCGGCTTGCCCCTGCCGTCGGCGCCGTGGCACTCCACGCAATGGTTGGTGTAGAGCTTCCTGCCTTGCTCGAGCAAGGCCTGCACGCGCGGGCCTGAAGGCAGCTCTTCCTGCCCGGCCGGTTCGGACGGCAGCGACTTGAGGTA
>CBDDRJ010000057.1:0-192856 GCA_965233055.1 uncultured bacterium | reverse complement strand
CGCGTTATGGTCGCCGTCCTGCTTCGCCGGTAGCTGTGGTGGTGCGCCCATTGCAGTTATCCGCCAGTATATCGAGCAGCAACAGACGCCGCACTAGATGCACAAAACCGGACGGCTGTGCCGTCCGCGCTCTTGACCCCGCCCTGAAGGACGGGGCTTGCCGCGCACCTGGTCAAATTGTCTTTTGCCGGATCGGCATCGCCTTATTGCTTGGGTGATGCCGACAGCCTGCTTGCACTACCGGCAAATTCCAGCAAAGCCATAATTGATTTGTGGCAACCTTGTTGGCGTTGTCATTTTTGCGGAAAAGCGTATCGTCTGGTCCATGGCCCGCGCATACAGTCTGGCAATCACACGGCAGTGGTGGAAGGCGTTCATCCTGATGAACGTGGTCGCCTCATTGTCCCATGCAACGACCTTGCATTTGACCACGGAAAGCGCCCCGCCATCGGCCATTTTGAAAGACGGCAAAGTCATCGGTCATG
Organism: uncultured bacterium; assembly: GCA_965233055.1. Taxonomy (GTDB): domain Bacteria; phylum Pseudomonadota; class Gammaproteobacteria; order Burkholderiales; family Burkholderiaceae_D; genus Telluria_A. Next base: position 192,371 of record CBDDRJ010000057.1, on the reverse strand, counting down.
CATCCGAAAAGCTCGAACTGATGATGCAGCGGGCCGGCGTCACCATCGATATTGAGATGCTGCCCTGGCAGCGTGCCTATGGCCTGGCGTTGAGGCGGGCCGACACCTGCGTCTATGTCACGGTCCGCACCCCGGAGCGCGAGGCGCTGTTCAAATGGGTGGGACCGATCGCGCGCTCGGACTGGGTTTTGTACGGCGACGCCGAGCGCAATCTGAAGCTCGACAAACTGGACGATGCCAAGCCCTACAAGATCGCCACCTACCTGGGCGACGCCAGCGAGCACTACCTGCGCAAGCGCGGCTTCAGCGTTGAAAGCGTTGCCAACGATGCCTTGAATCCGGCCAAACTGATCAGCAAGCGGGTCGACCTGTGGGCGTCGACGCCGATCCGCGCCACCATGCTGATGACGCGCAGCGACACGCTGAGCAAGATCGTGCCCCTGCTCGTGTACAACAAGGTGCTGCTGTGGCTCGCGTGCAACCCGGCCGTGCCGACCCCCTTGATCGACCAGTTCAATGCAATACTGGAAGAGATGCGGCGCGACGGCAGCGCCAAGGCGATCGAGGATCGCTACGCGCGCTGGCCAGCGGAATAATCCACATCGGGCAATCCACGGTGACAGGCAGGGCATTCGCACTGCTGACTCATTGAATCATGTTGCCGGCTCGGCAGCAAAGCCACTTCCAATGTAATGCCACATCGCCCTTGCCCGCTTGTTGCCGGCAGGCGCGCCTGAGCATGCCACCTTGCTATGTGCTGTTCCGCACAGAGCGAGCTGGGCCGTCGCGTCTAGACTGAAAGAAAAGCAAGGTCTCCCCCACCCGTTCGCCCAGGCCCGCAACCATGACCAGCATTCCAGCCAAGCAGAGGCACGCCGCCGCGGCCCCATCACCGACCCTGCTGGTCGGCGGCGACGGCGATCACCACGTGCTGTCCGGCTCACTTGTGATTAACACCCTCGGCGCCGCCAGGCAGTCGCTCGGCGCCTGGTCGCGGCGGGGGCCGTCGAGCACATTGGACGTCGCCGGGCTCGATCGACTCGACACGCCAGGCGCATTGTTCCTGTGCGCACTGCGCGACATGGGCATCGCCCTGCTTGGAGTGCGCGCAGAACACCAGAGTCTGCTCGATCTGATCGATACGCTCGAGCTCAAACCGCTGGCGGCGGTGGCGCCGGTGCCGCGCTGGCGCCAGTTGCTCATGGCGCTCGGAAAAAGCGCGCACGACGCCAGGCAGGAGGCGCTCGATTTCGTCACCTTCACTGGCCGCGCCGCCCATTGGACCGTGAAAGCGCTGCTGCATCCGACCAGCTTGCGGCCAGCGTCGATTTCGCGCCATGTACGCGAAACGGGGCTCCAGGCGCTGCCCATCATCGGCCTGATGGCCGTCATGATCGCCATCGTCATCGGCTACCAGGGGGTGGCGCAGCTGCGCCAGTATGGCGGCGAGGATCTGACCATCAACCTGGTCGCGGTGTCGGTATTGCGCGAGATGGGCGTACTGATCACTTCCATCATGGTGGCCGGCCGCTCCGGTTCCGCCTTTACTGCCGAGATTGGCGTCATGAAGACGCGCGAGGAAGTCGATGCACTCACCGTGCTGGGCCTCGACCCGATGCTGATGCTGGTCGTGCCGCGCGTGATTGCGCTGGTCATCACCTTGCCGCTGCTCGCATTTTTTGCCGACATCATGGGTCTGCTCGGCGGTGCCGCGATTGCGCAAGCGCTGCTGCATGTGGCGCCTGACCAGTACCTGAGCCGCCTGCCGCAAGTCGTTAGCGGCGGCGACCTGTTCGTCGGCCTGTTCAAGGCGCCGGTGTTTGCGTTCTTTATTGCCGTCGTCGCCTGCATGCACGGCTTACGCGTGAGCGGCTCGGCCGAAAGCGTCGGGCGCGAAACCACCCGCTCCGTCGTCAAGTCGATTTTCCTGGTGCTTGTACTAGATGCCTTGTTCTCAATCCTGTTTGAAAAGCTGAGCATATGAGGACCCACGCCAAGGCGCAAGCCGGGAGCATCATTTCGGCCCGCGGCATCGTCAACAAGTTCGGCACGCAGGTGGTGCACGACAAACTCGATCTCGACATTGAACGCGGCGAAATCATCGGCATTGCCGGCGGCTCGGGGTCGGGCAAGTCGGTGCTGCTCAAGACCTTGATCGGCCTGCACCGGCCCAATGGTGGCACGGTTCTGCTGGACGGCGTCGCAGTCAACTCCATCACTGCAGGGGAACGGGCGTTTTGCTACGGTGTGCTGTTCCAGCAAGGGGCGCTGTTTTCGTCCTTGTCGGTGGCCGACAATATCATGCTGCCGATGCGCGAGCATACGACGCTGGGCCCCGAGGACCGGCGCAGGATCGCCGCGATGAAACTGGCGCTGACCGGTTTGAGCGCCGATAGCGGCATCAAGCACCCGTCAGCGCTGTCGGGCGGCATGGTCAAACGTGCGGCATTCGCACGGGCGCTGGCACTTGACCCGAAGATTCTGTTCCTCGATGAGCCAAGTGCCGACCTTGACCCGATCGCCGCGGCTGGCATCGATGCGCTGATCCGGCAGCTCAATCAGAGCCTTGGCATCACCGTCGTCATCATCACCCACGACCTGACCACCCTGTTTACGATCTGCGACCGGATTGCCGTGCTGGTCGATAAAACACTCACGATCGATACGGCCGATCACCTGATGCAGTCGGATCATCCGTGGATTCGCGAATTCTTTCGCGGGCCCCGTGCCGAAGGTGCAATGACAGCAAGGAAAGCACTCCATGGAAACTGACGAACACTATTTTCTCGAGGGGGTGTTCATCCTCGTTTTCGCCGTCGCTGCCGCATTGTTTGCCGTCTGGCTCGGCAGCCCGGGGCAGCGTGACGATGTCGTCTACCGGATCCGTTTCCCGGACGCGGTCAGCGGCCTGACCGTCGGCGACCCGGTGAAATTTCGTGGCGTCGATGCCGGCACGGTCAAATCGATTGCCATTGATCCGGACGATGCGCGCCTGGTGCAGGTCGATATACGCCTGCGCAACCAGACACCGGTCAAGACCGACACCCGCGCCAGCCTCGCCATCAAAGGCATCACCGGCGTCGTCTATATCGAGCTCAATGGAGGAGCAAAGACGGCCAGGCCGCTGCTGGCGGTCACGCCCGCAGGCAAGACGCCCGAGATTCCCTCGGAAAAATCAGGACTCAAGGCCATGCTCGATGACTTGCCGAAGGTCGTAGAAAAATTCTCGGCCATCGAGGATCAGGTCAAGAAAGTGGTGACAGACGTAGGTGCTCTGACCAACAAGGTCAAGGCCAATCCTTCCTTGTTGTTGCGGCGCCCCGAAAAGCCAAGCAAATACGAGGACAAGTAGTAATCATCCATCCATTCAATAAGGAGCAGCACCATGACTGAAAAGACGGCAAGTGTGCACTGGGAAGGCCAGGGCAAGAGTGGCCAGGGCAAGATCAGTACCGAAACAGGCGCATTGGACAATTATCCCTACGGCTTTGCCAGCCGTTTCGAAGACGACCGGCGTGGCACCAATCCGGAAGAAATCCTGGGCGCCGCCCACGCAGCGTGTTTTACGATGGCGTTTTCATTCGCCTGCGACAAAGCGGGCCTGGCCACGACTGCAATCGACACCACCGCCAAGGTGCGGCTGGCCAAGCAGGACGCTGGCTTCGTCATTGACCGCATTGTCCTGACCATGCAGGCGACCGTGCCTGGTGTGGACGAAGCGACGTTCCAGCAGATTGCAGCAGCCGCGAAAAACGACTGTCCGCTGTCCAAGGCGTTAGGCAGCGTCCCCGAAATCGTCCTGGAAGCGACGCTTAAATCTTCATGACACCTCGCGGTGCACCTGCACGCTGGTCATTTCGACATCGCCCCAAATGCGGTTCTTGCTGACCTTGACCGAGCAGGTGAGCGCGCCGGGGATCTTGAAAATGCCGTCGACGATGCGATTGGCGATGGTCTCGAGCAGGTAAGTGCGGGCGGAGGCCGCCTCTTTGACGCAGGTGCGCACCTTGGAGTAATCGAAGCCGTGCAGCAGGCCTTCCCTGGAATCGGGGATCCGGGTGCGCGCATCGTCCACGCCAACCTGCACGTCGACGAACAGGCGCTGGATGCGGCCCTGTTCCTGCGGATCGACGCCGATCTCAAGGTCGATCGTCATGCCTTCCAGCGACAGGAAGGCCAGCTTGACGGGCGCGCTGCCGTCCTTGGGCTGATAGAAGTGAATCATTGAATTACTCCAGGAAATGGGAACGGCCGCCATCGACGTTGATCGTCGAGCCGGTGGTGAATGTGGCGTCGAAAAGCAGGAAGTCGACCGCCGCGGCCAGCTCCTCGAAAGTGCCGATGCGGCCCAGCGGCGTGCCGCGGATGGCGCGGTCCTTGACCTCCTGCGGCGTGTCGCGCCCGTGCGGCCAGTCGAGCGCGCCGGGCGCCACCGAATTGACCCGCACAGCCGGCGCCAGTTCGATGGCCAGCGCGCGCACCGCCGTGGCCAGCGCGCCCTTGGCGATCTGGTAGGTCAGGTAATGCGCAGTGCTTCTTTCGACCGTGATGTCGGTAATGGCGACAATCGCACCCCGGTTGCGGATCAGCGCATCGCGACAATGCGCGATCAGGGCAAGGTGGCCATTGACGTGGGTTTGCATGTCGGCGTCCAGGCGGGCGGCGACCTCGTCCAGCGACGACTGGACATAGGCGGAAGCGCAGGCGACCAGTCCGACGATGGAGTCGAGCCGCGGCGGCGCGGGAATGGCCCCGGTCAATTCGACCGGCCACACGGTGGCGCTGCCGGCGCGCACGGCATTGAGTTCGGCCTGCAGGGCCTCGGCCTCGGCCAGCGAGGATTGCCTGCAATGGATGACGACGTCATAGCCGCGCCGGTGAACGCGGCGCGCGATGGCTGCGCCGCCACGCCGCGCCGCGCCGGTAATCAGGACTGTTTTCATTGGGCTTGCCCGGTAACGCAATGGTGCATTATAAGGCGCCCGCAGTCCGTCCGCCCGCTAATGCGCCAGGAAATCGAGCCCCGTAGGGTGGGCACTGCGTGCCCACCAAATGTCAATTCGCCAGAAAATCGAGCAAGGTCAGCGCCACCACCTTGGTCGCCTTGCGCAGGTCGTCCAGCGCCAGCCGTTCATCCGCCTTCTTCGCATTCGACTCCGGCACCGTGCGCGGGCCCGCACCGTACAGCACCGCCGGAATGCCATGCTCGCCATACAAGCGGGCATCGGCATACAGCGGCGTGCCTTGCGCCGTGATCGGTTCACCCATCACCTGCAGGCCGTTCTTTTGCAGATTGGCGACCAATTGTTCGGAGCCAGGCAACGGGCGCAGCGCATGCGACAACAGCAAGCGCCTGATTTCGAGGCGAATCCCGGGCAGGCCCTGCACCGCGTTCTCGATCAATGCCCGCACCTGCGCCTCGACCGCCACCGGATCTTCGTCCGGAATCATGCGGCGGTCCATCTTCATCACGACCTTACCGGGAACGACATTGGTATTGGTGCCGCCGTCGATGCGCCCCACCAGCATGGTCGGCGAATCGATGCCCGGCACGCTGGACTTGATCTTCTTGAGCTCCGGCAGTTCGGCATAGATCGCATTGAGAATCCTGGTGGCCGACTGCAGGGCGTCGTGGCCCGTCTCCGGCATGGCACCGTGGCCGGACTTGCCATGCACCGTGATTTCCAGTTGCAGGCAGGCGTTATGCGCGGTGACGATGTTGTAGCTGAATCCCGCCGCTATGACAAAATCGGGCCTGGTCAGCTTCTGCTCCAGCAGCCAGCCGGGGCCGAGCAGGCCGCCGAATTCTTCATCGTAGGTAAAGTGCAGCTCGATGCCGCCCTTGAGCGGCACGCCCAACGCTTCGAGCGCGCGGGTGGCAAAGATGAAGGTCGCGAAGTCGCACTTGGAGACGGCCGCCGCGCGGCCGTAAATAAAGCCGTTGTCGACCACCCCACCATACGGCGGAAAGGTCCAGCCTTCGCCCGGCGGCACCACGTCGCCGTGCGCATTGAGCGCAATGGTCGGCCCGCCCGCCGCATAAGGTCGGCGCACGATCAGGTTGGTAATGCTCTGCATGCCGTAGTCCCTGACCTGCTGCTCTGGCACCGCATGCTTTTCCGCGCTCCAGCCGAACGATTCGACCATGCCGGCAACAAAGTCGGCGTGCGGCGCGTTATTGCCGGGCGGCGTATCGGTCGGAATCTGGATCACGCTTTGCAGGAAGCGCACTTCCTCGTCGAAGTGCGCGTCGATCCAGCTGGTCAGTTGTTGGCGTGCCTGGTCTGTCATGGTGCTCCTCTTACTTGGCGCCGGACTCGAACCATGCGCCAATCAGGGCGCGTTCGTCGTCGGTCATATTGGTCAGGTTCGCAATCGGCATGGTCTTGAGCTGCACCGCTTGCTGGTAGATTTTTGCCGCGTTCTGGCGGATCAGGGCTTCGTCATGCAGCATCAGGCCTGCCGGCGCAGTGACAAAGCCGGCCTGGGTCGGGGTGGTCGAATGGCAGCCGGCGCAGCGCTGCGCCACCACCGCCTGGACCTTGGCAAACTGCCCTGCCGTCGCAGCAACGGCCACCGGCGCCTTGGGTGCGAGCGCCACGGCCAGGGCCAGTAGCAGTGCAACACCCGCGACCGGATAGCCCCACACGGTACGGCCCTTGTGGCGCAGGTTGAAGAAGTGGCGGATCAATACGCCGGCCGCCATGATCACCGCCAGCACCGCCCACGCGTGCTTGTGCCCGTAGGTCATCGCGTAGTGGTTGCTGATCATGATGAACAGCACCGGCAAGGTGAAGTAGTTGTTGTGGACGCTACGCTGCTTGGCCTTGAGGCCATGGACCGGGTCGGGCTTGCGGCCGGCCATCATCGCCTCGACCAGCTTGCGCTGGCCCGGGATGATCAGCATCAGCACGTTCCCGACCATCATGGTACCGATCATCGCGCCGACATGGATGAAGGCGGCGCGGCCGCTCAGGTAGTGGCCGAGCACCCAGGCACTGGCGACGATGAAAGCGAACATCACCAGGCCAAAGGCCAGGTCGTGCTGGCCCAGTCTGGAGCGGCATAGCAGGTCGTACACGGTCCAGCCGACCAGCAGCGAACCGATGCCCAGCCCGATCGCCTGCATGCTCGACAGGTCGGCGACGGCCCGGTCGACCATCATGGCCTGGGCGTTGAAGTAGTAGACGATCGACAGCAGCGCAAAGCCGGACAACCAGGTTGTGTAGGCCTCCCACTTGAACCAGTGCAGCTCCTTCGGCAATTCGCTTGGGGCCACCAGATACTTCTGCGGGTTGTAGAAGCCGCCGCCATGCACCGCCCACAAATGGCCGGACACACCCTTCCTGGCCAGGTCCGAGTCGGCCTCGGGCGGACGGATCGTGTTGTCGAGCCAGACGAAGTAGAACGAGGCGCCGATCCATGCGATGCCGGTGATCATGTGCAGCCAGCGCACGACCAGGTTCAGCCAGTCGAGGCCATAGGGGATCAGGTAGCCGAATACGTCCATGGGGTTCCTTGCGGCAGATGCCGGGACAACAGTGGTGGGAATTTACTCAAGATAAACTGATTCGTTGCCTTCCACATGATAGTTGGCGTATATTCGACATAATCGAATCAATATACAACAGACCGCATGGCCAGCCTGCCCCAACACCTCGACCTGCACCTGATCCGCATTCTCTACCTGCTGCTGGTCGAGAAAAACGTCTCGCGCGTGGCGCTCAAACTGAACCAGCCGCAGCCATCCATTTCGGCTTCGCTGCGCAAGCTGCGCGAACTGACGGGCGACCCTTTACTGGTGCGTGGCGCGCGCGGCATGGTGCCGACCCAGCACGGCGAGAGCCTGCTGCTGCCGGCCAAGCGCATCCTCGACGAGACCGAGAGCCTGTTCATCAAGAAGTCGCCCTTCATGCCGCAGGAGGAAGCGCGCACCTTCCACATCGCCGCACCGGACTACCTCGACAGCCAGTTCCTGCCCAATGTGGTGGCGGCGCTGCGGCGCGGCTCGCCCAAGAGCCGCGTGGTGATCCACAGCCTGGGCGCGGGCATCGACTATATCCGCATGCTGTCCGATGGCGACATGGACCTGGTGATCGCCAACTGGGACGAGCCGCCGGCCCACCTGCATATCTCCAAGCTGTTTGAAGACCCGATCATCTGCACCATGCGCGCCGACAGCCCATACGCCAAGCGCACCGCCAGCGACGCCATGACGATGGAGGACTACCTGGCGCTGCCGCACGTGGCACCGACGCCGATGCAGCCGGGCCAGCATGGCGTGATCGACGCCTACCTGGAACGCAACGGCATGTCGCGCAATGTGGTGGTGGAGTCGGCCTACTTCGGCCTGATTCCGTATATGCTGATGCAGACCGACCTGGTGCTGACGACCGGCCGCCAGTTCATGCGCTTCTACGAAAAGACCCTGCCGCTAAAGAGTTTTGCGGTACCGATCAAATTCCCGCCAATGCGCTTTTACCAGCTGTGGCACGAACGGGTACACCAGGCACCCGAACACAAGTGGCTGCGCGACCAGGTCAGCGCGGCGGCCAAGGCGCTGGTCCAGAAGTAGGCGGTATATGGCGGCGCTTATAGCAGCTTGCGCACCAGGCACTATCATTGAAGGCTTGTACACGGAGTCGAACATGACCACCCTATCCGAACTCAATTCCTGCAGCCCCGAAGCATTCGCAACCACCTTGGCCGGAATCTACGAACACTCGCCGTGGATTCCAGGCCGGGCCGCCACCTTGCGGCCTTTTGCCACCACGGCCGCGCTCAAGCTGGCATTGCAGGGCCAGGTCGTGGCAGCGACCGAGGCCGAACAGCTTGGCCTGATCCGCGCCCATCCGGAACTGGCAGGCAAGGCAGCCATCGCCGGCACGTTGACGCAAGAGTCGACCCATGAACAAGCCAAGTCCGGCCTGAACCTGTGCAGCGCCGAGGAATTCGCCATCCTGCACAAGCTCAATGCCGACTACAACGCCAGGTTCGGCTTTCCGTTCATCCTGGCGGTCAAGGGGCCGGATGGGAACGGCCTGACCCGCCAGGCCATCATCGAGACCTTCTCCCGTCGCCTGAAGAACCAGCGCGCGGACGAAATGGCAGAATGCCTGCGCCAGATCCACCGCATCGCCGAGCTGCGCATCAATGCGCTGCTGGGCATCGAACCGGCGCTGGGCCAGCAGGCCATGGCATGGTCGGAGGTAATCGGCGCATGGAGCGAGGCCGAGGACAAGCTCACCTGCTCCTACATGACCGAGACCCATCTCCGTACTGCCGCGCAGCTCAGGGACTGGATGATCGACGCCGGCATGTCGGCGCATATCGACGCGGTCGGCAACGTGGTGGGCCGCTACCTGTCCGACACGCCAGGGGCGAAGACCTTGATGACCGGCTCGCACTACGATACCGTGCGCGACGGCGGCAAATACGACGGTCGCCTTGGCATCCTGCTGCCGATCGCCATCGTCAAGAAAATGCACGAGAGCGGCGAGAAGCTGCCCTTCCACCTCGAGATCGTCGGCTTTGCCGAGGAAGAAGGCGTGCGCTTCAAGAGCACCTTCCTGGGCAGTAACGCGATCATCGGCCAGTTCGACATGGCCCAGCTTGACCAGCGCGACGCCGATGGCATCACGATGCGCGACGCCTTGACGGCAGCCGGGCACGACGTGGCTGCCATTGCGGCGATTGCCCGCGATCCGGCGGAACTGCTCGGCTTTGTTGAAGTGCATATCGAGCAAGGCCCGGTGCTGCTGGAACGCGGCCTGGCACTGGGCGTGGTCACGGCCATTGCCGGCAGCTCGCGCTACCTGGTGTCGCTGACCGGACTGGCCAGCCATGCCGGCACAACCCCGATGACGATGCGAAAAGATGCGGCAGCAGCTGCGGCCGAAATCATCCTGCTGGTCGAGCAGCGCTGCAGCCAGGGCCAGTCGCTGGTTGGCACGGTGGGGCAGCTGCAGGTGCCGAACGGATCGGTCAACGTGATTCCGGGCGCCTGCACCCTGTCGCTCGACATCCGTGCCGCATCGGACGAGGTGCGCCTGGCGGCTGTCAGGGACGTATTGGATGGGGCCCAGGCCATTTGTGCGCGCCGCCAGGTCGAAGCAGACATCAGGCAGGTGGTCAGTGCCTCGGCTGCACCGTGCGCGCCCTGGATGATGGACCAGTTGGGAGCGGCCATCGGGCAGGCGGGCTTGCCGCGCTTTGATTTGCTGTCGGGCGCCGGACATGACGCAATGGCGATGGCGCACATCACCGATGTGGCGATGCTGTTCACCCGTTGCGGCAACGGCGGCATCAGCCACAACCGGCTTGAAACGATGACGGCCGATGACGCCGACATCGCGGGCCAGGTGCTGCTCGGCTTCCTGCGCAATTTCAAACCGTCGGCAACGAAGCAGGAATCATCATGACGACACCAACAAGCTCCAGCCTGGCGATTGCCGCCTGCGTCCTGGTGGCCGTGCTGGCCTTTTCCGGCCTGGACCCGTACGACCATCCCACCTGGCTGCTGGAAGTGTTCCCGGTGATGCTGGTGCTGCCGGTACTGTGGATGAGCCACCGCCGCTTTCCCCTGACCACCCTGCTGTACTGCCTGATTTTCGCGCATGCGCTGGTGCTGATCGTCGGCGGCACCTACACCTACGCGAGGGTGCCGCTGGGCGCCTACCTGGCCGAGCTGCTGCACCTGAGCCGCAATCCCTATGACAAGATCGGGCACTTTTTCCAGGGCCTGGTGCCGGCATTGGCCGCGCGCGAAATCCTGCTGCGCGGCGATTACGTCAAGCCCGGCAAGATGCTGATCTTTATCGTGATCTGCATCGTGCTCGCTGTCAGCGCCTGCTATGAGCTGATCGAGTGGGCGGCGGCCGTCGCCTTCGGCCAGGGCGCCGAAGAATTCCTCGGCACCCAGGGCGACCCGTGGGATACCCAGTCGGACATGCTGACGGCACTGATCGGCAGCATCGCCACCGTTGCGCTGCTGTCGCGCTGGCACGACAAGCAGCTGAAGCGGATACGGGCTTAGCTGACGACCTTTGCGCGCTCGAGCATGGCATGCAGCAGCACATTGCATCCTGCCTCGAGATGCTCGGACTTGGCGTCCTCAATCTCGTTGTGGCTGATGCCGTCCTTGCACGGCACGAAGATCATGCCTGCTGGCGCGACGCGCGCCGCATAGATGGCGTCGTGGCCGGCGCCGGACACCACATCCATCGTCGAGTAGCCGAGCGCCGCCGTCGCCTTGCGCACTGCGCCGACGCAGTCCGGATGGAACGGGCACGGCGGGTAGTAGGAAACGCGCTCGATCGTGATCCCCAGGCCGCTATCCTTGCGCACGCCGTCGATATAGGCGAGCATTTCTTCATGCATGACGTTGAGCAGCTCGTCGTTCACGTTGCGCAGGTCGATGCTGAACTTGACTTCGCCGGGAATCACATTGCGGCTGTTCGGGAACACCTGCACCATGCCGACCGTGCCGCGGCCATACGGCGGATAGCGGTTGGCGATCTGCACCACTTCCTGCATGATGCGGGTAGCGACCTGCAGCGCGTCCTTGCGCAGCCCCATCGGGGTTGGTCCTGCGTGCGCTTCCATGCCGGTCACGACGCAGTCGTACCACGACAGGCCCATCACGGCCGGAACCACGCCAATCACCTTGTCGGCGTCCTCCAGTACCGGCCCCTGCTCGATATGCGTTTCGAAATAGGCGCCGATCGGATGCTGGCCCGGCACCTGGTCGCCCAGATAGCCGATCCGCTCGAGCTCGTCGCGCACGGTCTTGCCCTCGGTGTCCTTGGCGGCGTAAGCCGTCTCCAGCGTGAAGGCGCCGCAGAACACGCCCGAGCCCATCATCACGGGCACGAAGCGCGAGCCTTCTTCATTGGTCCAGAACGCCACTTCAATCGGCGCCTCGGTCCTGATGCCGCGGTCGTTCAATGTGCGCACCACTTCGATCCCTGCCAGCACGCCGTAGTTGCCGTCGAACTTGCCGCCGGTCGGCTGGGTGTCGATATGGCTGCCCGTCATCACCGGCGCCAGCGCGTTATTGGTGCCGTCGCGGCGCATGAATACATTGCCGATCTGGTCCACCGTGATCGACATGCCAGCGTCCCTGGCCCAGCCGACAACCAGGTCGCGACCCTGGCGGTCCAGGTCGGTCAGGGTCAGGCGCTTGACGCCGCCTTTAGGCGTGGCGCCGATCTTGGCCAGTTCCATCAACGCCGCCCACAGGCGGTCGCCATTGATTCTTACGTCGTTCATGATTGTTGCTCCGATATGTTATTTGGCGCTGGTGGCCTTGAAGGCCGGGCGGTCGATGTGGCGGCCCGCGCCTTCAACGGCGTTCAGCTGGCCGTTGGCGAAAACGATTTTGCCGGCAGCGACGGTATGCGTCGGAATGCCGCGCACGGTCCGCCCTTCGAAGACATTGAAGCCACCTTTGGAATGCTGGGTCTTGGCCGAGATCGTGCGGCTGCCTTCTGGATCCCACACGACGATGTCGGCGTCCGAGCCGACCGCGATCAGGCCCTTGCGCGGATAGATATTGAAGATCTGGGCCGCATTGGTCGAGGTCACCTTGACGAATTCCATCGGCGTCAGTTTTCCGGTGTTGACGCCGGCGTCCCACACTACGGCCATGCGCTCTTCCACGCCGCCGCAGCCGTTCGGGATCTTGGTGAAGTCGTCCTTGCCCGCCGCTTTCTGTTCGGCGCAGAAGGTGCAATGGTCGGTGGCCGTCGTGTGCAGGTTGCCGCCCTGGAGGCCCTGCCACAGCGCACCCTGGTGGTGTTTGCTGCGGAACGGTGGGCTCATCACGTGGGCGCGCGCGTATTCGAGGTCTGCGCTCTGGTAGACGCTGTCGTCGATCACCAGGTGGCCGGCCAGCGCTTCGCCATAGACGTGCTGGCCTTTGGCACGGGCCCTGGTAATCGCCTCCAGCGATTCCGCGCACGACACGTGCACGATATAGACCGGGGTGCCGATCACATTGGCGATGGCGATGGCGCGGTTGGCCGCCTCGGCTTCCACCTCGGGCGGGCGCGACAAAGGATGCGCGCGCGGGCCGGTCACGCCCTGCTTCATCAAATCCTGCTGCAGCTGGAAGACCAGTTCGCCGTTCTCGGCATGGACGGTCGGGATCGCACCCAGCTCCAGCGAACGGCGGAAGCTCTTCACCAGCGTTTCGTCATCGGCCATGATGGCGTTTTTATAGGCCATGAAGTGCTTGAAGCTGTTGACGCCATAATCGCGTACCAGCGTGCCCATGTCTTCATGGACGGAATCGTCCCACCAGGTGATCGCCACGTGGAAGGTGTAGTCGCAGGCGGACTTCTCGGCCCAGCTGCGCCACGTCTTGTAGGCCTCTATCAACGACTGCTTCGGGTTCGGAATCACAAAGTCGATGATGGTTGTCGTACCGCCGGCCAGCGCTGCCGACGTACCGCTGAAGAAATCGTCGGAGGTGACCGTACCCATGAAAGGCAGCTGCATATGGGTGTGGGTGTCGATCCCGCCAGGCATGACGTACTGGCCGGTCGCGTCGATGATGGTGGCATGGCTCGGCGCGTGCAGGTTCTCGCCGACGGCGACGATCGTGTCGCCAGCGATCATGACATCGGCCCGGAAGGCACGGTCGGCATTGACGACGGTACCGCCGCGAATAATGATGCTCATTCTGTTCTCCGTTGTGATCAGGTCCGTGCGGTGACGCTCACCGGCTGCACGGTCTTCCCCTTCATCATGACGCCGTAGACGAGCGCCGAAATGGCGATGCCGACGAACCATGCGTAGGTGTAGATGGTCTTGAATTCATTGGCGACGTCCGGGAACGAGGCCGGGAAGGCGGCGTTCAGGAAGCCGGGAATATTGGGTGCGACGCCGACAATGAAGGCGACAATGGCCGCCACATTCCAGCCGCTGCCGTATGAATAGATGCCATCGGCGCGGTACAGCTGCTTGACGTCCAGCTCCGTCTTGCGGATGAAGTAGTAGTCGATGATCAGGATGCCGGCGATCGGGCCGAGCAGCGCCGAGTAACCGATCAGCCAGGTGAAGATATAGCCCTGGGTCGATTCGAGTATCTTCCAGGGCATCATCACGATGGCGATCCCCGCCGTGATATAGCCGCCGACGCGGTATGAGATCTGCTTCGGCGCCAGCGACGAGAAATCGTAGGCCGGGCCGACCAGGTTGGCCGCCAGGTTGACGCTGACGGTGTCGATCAACAGGATCAGCAGCGCGATCAGCACGGCGGCACCGGTCATGCGGCTGGCCAGGTCGACCGGGTCCCAGATTGCCTTGCCGTACAGGACGACGGTGGCGGAGGTGACAATCACCGCCATCATCGCCAGCAGGCCCATTGGCACCGGCAGGCCGACCGACTGGCCGATGACCTGGTCGCGCTGGGATTTGGCGAAGCGGGTAAAGTCAGGAATGTTCAATGCCAGCGTAGCCCAGAAGCCGACCATCGCGGTCAGCGACGGCCAGAACACGGTCCAGAACTGGCCTGCCTTTTTGCCGCCTTCGACGAATTGCGAAGGCTGGTCGAGCAGCGTGCCGAAACCGCCTGCCTTGTTATAGACCCAGCCGAGCAGGACGAAGCAGATCAGGATCTTGAGCGGCGCGGTATAGGTTTCGAGCTTGCGGATCGATTCCATGCCGTGCACGATGTACCAGAACTGGATGGCCCAGAACGCGAGGAAGCACAGCAGCTGGGCGCCATTGATGCCAAGGCCGGCGATCTTGTCGCCGCCGATCTCGTGGCCCAGCATGACGCCGAGCAGCGTGTAGATCATGCTGCCGCCGAACCAGGTCTGGATGCCGTACCAGCCGCAGGCGACGATGGCGCGCATCAGCGCTGGCAGGCGCGCGCCGGTGGTGCCGAACGAGGAGCGGGCCAGCACCGCATACGGGATGCCGTATTTGGTGCCGGCGTGGCCGATCAGAAGCATCGGCAACAGGACAATCGCGTTGGCGAGGAAAACAGTGAGGACGGCCTGGTAGCCCGACATGCCGCCTTCGATCAGGCTGGCCGACAAGGTATAGGCCGGAATGCACATCACCATCCCGACCCACAGGGCGGCAAAGTGATACCAGCGCCAGGTGCGCTGGGCTTCGGTGGTAGGAGCTAGATCGTCATTCCAAAGCTGGGCATCATTTGTCACTGTCTTCTCTCCGATGAGGGTGGACGAAACGGTATGCTAACTTCCGCGTGGGTACCTTCGGCACCCACACTACTTAGGGCGGGTAAGCAAGCTTACCCACGCGACGTTACGCGGCTTTCTCTGCTCGTGGATTGCGCGGGTCCCGGGTCCAGTTCATATACGCCTTGCCAGTCTCCTGCGGCACCATAGTAATGCAAGCTTCGACCGGGCAGGTAATTTCGCACAGATTGCATCCGACGCACTCGTCCTTTATGACTTCATAGGTGCGCACGCCGGCCGCGTCGATCAGCTGCGCAATCGACTGGTGCGAAGTATCTTCGCACGCTACATAGCACTTGCCGCACTTGATGCAGTCGTCCTGGTTGATCTGAGCAATCACCGCGTAGTTCATGTCCAGATACTTCCAGTCGGTCGTATTCGGCACGGCCTTGCCAGTGAACTCGCTGATATTCCTGTAGCCTTTTTCGTCCATCCAGCGCGACAGGCCATCCTTCATCTCTTCGACGATGCGGAAGCCATGCAGCATCGCCGCCGTGCACACCTGCACCGAGCCGCAGCCCAGTGCGATGAACTCGGCCGCATCGCGCCAGTTGCCGATGCCGCCGATACCGGAAATCGGCAAACCTGCCGTTTCAGGATCGCGTGCGATCTCCGCCACCATATTGAGAGCGATCGGCTTGACCGCCGAACCACAGTAGCCGCCATGGGTACTGGCATTGCCCACTATCGGGAATGCCACCATGCGGTCCAGGTCGAGGTGGGTGATCGAGTTGATCGTGTTGATCAGCGAGACGGCATCGGCGCCGCCAGCCTTGGCAGCACGCGCCGGCTTGCGCACGTCGGTGATGTTCGGCGTCAGCTTGACGATGACGGGCAGCTTGCTATGCGTCTTGCACCAGCGCGTGACCATCTCGACATATTCCGGCACCTGGCCAACGGCCGCACCCATGCCGCGTTCCGGCATGCCGTGCGGGCAGCCGAAATTGAGTTCGATACCATCCGCGCCGGTCGCCTCGACCTTCGGCAGGATATCGGCCCACAGCGCCTCCTCGCACGGCAGCATCAGCGACACGATGATGGCGCGGTCCGGCCAGTCCTTCTTGACCTGGGTGATCTCCTGCAGGTTGATCTCGAGGCTGCGGTCGGTAATGAGCTCGATATTGTTAAAGCCCATCACCTCGCGGTTCTTGCCGTAATGCGCGGAGTAGCGCGACGACACATTGACCGCCGGAGGATCTTCGCCGAGCGTCTTCCAGACCACGCCGCCCCACCCTGCTTCGAAGGCGCGCACGACGTTATAGGCTTTGTCCGTCGGCGGCGCGGAGGCCAGCCAGAACGGGTTGGGCGACTTGATGCCGCAAAATTCGATGGAAAGATCGGCCATTATGCAGCCTCCGCTTTAGATTGGATGTCGTTGTGGATGGCATGCGCCGCCAGTTTGCCGTGCTGTACCGCCTGCACCGTCAGGTCCTGCCCCGGTGCGACGCAGTCGCCGCCGGCGTAGATGCCGGCCAGCTTGGTGCGGAAACTGCCGTCGACATGGATCTTGTCGCCTTCGCGCCCGATGGTCGAGGCCATCGGATCGGACAGGCTGGCCTGGTCCATGCTCTGGCCGATGGCCTTGAACACGGCATCTGCTGCGATTTCGAAGGTGTCGCCGGTGCCGACAGGGCGGCCATCCTTCATGACGGTGGTCTCGAACCGCATGCCGCGCACACGCCCGGCATCGTCGAGCAGTACCTCCTTAGGTGCTGCCCAGGTACGCATGCGCACCTGGTTGGCCTTGGCGATTTCCTGTTCGTGATGGGTCGCGCTCATCGACTCGAAGCCGCGCCGGTAGACCAGCGTGACTTCTTCGGCGCCGAGGCGCTGGATCTGCACCGCCATATCGATTGCCGTATTGCCGGCGCCGATGACGATGGCGCGCTTCGGCACTGGCAAGGCGTGCAGGTCGCTCGCCTGACGCAGGGCCGCGATGTAGTCGACGGCGGCCATCAGGCCAGGCGCGTCTTCTCCGGTCAGGCCGAGCTTGCGGCTGGCGCCGAGGCCAAGGCCGAGGAACACGGCGTCGTACTGCGCGTGCAGGTCGGACAAGAGCAGATTGCTGCCCAGGACCTGGCCGTGGCGAATCGTGATACCGCCGATCTCGAGCAGGAAGGCCACTTCCTTCTGGGCGAAGTCGTCCGTCAGTTTGTATTTGGCGATGCCGTATTCGTTCAGGCCACCCGCCTTTCCGCGCGCCTCGAAGACGACGACGTCGTTGCCCAGCATGGCTAGGCGGTGCGCGCAGGCCAGGCCGGCAGGGCCGGCGCCGACGACGGCGATGGTCTTGCCGGTCGAGGCGGCCCGCTGGAATGGGTGTTCCTTGAAGCTGGCGTTGTCGAGCGCGTAGCGCTGCAGCAGGCCGATCTTGACCGGCTGGCCTTCGGCGTCGTGGTTACGCACGCAGGCGTCTTCGCACAGGATCTCGGTCGGGCAAACGCGCGAGCAGCTGCCGCCCAGGATGTTCTGCTTGAGGATGCCGGCTGCGGCGCCATTGATGTTCTTGTCGTGGATATTGCGGATGAAGCTGGCCACGTCGATCTCGGACGGGCAGATGCGCGTACAAGGCGCGTCGTAACAGTACAGGCAGCGCGCGCTTTCGATGGCGGCCTGGCGGGCCGTCAGTGCCGGAGCCAGGTCGGTGAACTGTTCCGCCAGCGCCGCGTTGCTCGCCTTGGCCTGCGGCAGATGTTTGAGTAGTTCGATCTTCATTTATCGGTCCTTATTTCATCTGCGGGAATGCGAACTCGACGCCCGCACTGGCCGTATTCGGCCAACGCTGCATGACTGCCTTGTGGCGGGTGTAGAAGCGCACGCCTTCCGGACCATAGGCGTGGTGGTCGCCGAACAGGCTGCGTTTCCAGCCGCCGAAGCTGTTGAAGGCCATCGGCACCGGCAGCGGCACATTGACGCCGACCATGCCGACCTGGATCTGGCGCACGAACTCGCGGGCCACGCCGCCGTCGCGCGTATAGATCGCCACGCCATTGCCGTACTCGTTGTTGTTGATCAGCTTGACGGCGCTGGCGACGTCCGGCGAGCGCAGCACGCACAGCACCGGGCCAAAGATTTCTTCCTTGTAGATGCTCATCTCTGGCGTCACATGGTCGAACAGGGTACCGCCGACAAAGAAGCCACCGTCACGTCCCTCGACCTTGCAGTTGCGGCCATCGACCAGCAGACTGGCGCCGGCTTCGACGCCTTCACCGATCAGCTTCTCGATGCGTGCCTTGGCCTGGCTGGTGATGACCGGGCCCATTTCGGCTTCGGCATCCATGCCGTCACGGACCTTGAGCCTGGCGGTGCGTTCAGCCAGTGCGCCGATCAGCTTGTCGCCGGCGTCGCCCACCGCGACGACCACCGAGATCGCCATGCAGCGCTCGCCGGCGGAGCCGAAGGCCGCGCCGATCAAGGCGTCGACGGCCATGTCCATGTCCGCGTCCGGCATGACGACCATGTGGTTCTTGGCGCCGCCCAGTGCCTGCACGCGCTTGCCGTTGGCGCTGCCACGCGCGTAGATGTATTCGGCAATCGGCGTCGAGCCGACGAAGCTGACGGCCTGCACATCCGGATGGTCCAGGATGGCATCGACGGTGACCTTGTCGCCCTGGACGACGTTGAACACGCCGTCCGGCAGGCCTGCCTCCTTGAGCAACTGCGCGTGCAGCAATGACGCCGACGGATCGCGCTCGGACGGCTTGAGCACGAAGGTATTGCCGCAGGCGATAGCGACCGGGAACATCCACATCGGCACCATCACCGGGAAGTTGAACGGCGTGATGCCCGCAACGACGCCGAGCGCCTGGCGCATCGACCAGGCGTCGATCCCGCGCGCGATCTGGTCGGTGAATTCGCCCTTGAGCAGTTGCGGAATGCCGACGGCGAATTCCACCATCTCGATGCCGCGTGCCACTTCGCCCTTGGCGTCTTCAAACGTCTTGCCATGCTCACGCGTAAGCATGGCCGCAAATTCGTCGGTGTACTGCTGGCACAGCTGCAAATACTTGAATAGGACGCGCGCGCGGGTCAGCGGCGGCGTGGCCGACCACGAAGGGAAGGCGGCGCTTGCTGCAGCAACGGCAGCATCGACGTCGTCCTTGGTACCCAGCGCCACGCGGGCGACAGGCTGGCCGATGGCCGGATTGAATACGCTGGCGTATTTGCCGCTCGCGGTGTCGACCTGCTGGCCGTTGATGTAATGGGTGATGGTGGCAAGTAAGCTCATGATAGGTTCTCGTTATTCCAGGTTTTGCAGCACGGTCTTGAGCTTGCCGAACAATTCGTCGATATGCTTCTTCTCGATGATGAGCGGTGGCGACAGGGCGATGATGTCGCCTGTCGTGCGGATCAGGATGCCGTCGGCGAAGGCCTTCTTGAAGGCGTTGAAGGCGCGCGCGCCAGGTTTGCCCGGGATCGGCGCCAGCTCGATGCCGGCGATCAGGCCAATGGTGCGGATGTCGATCACATGCGGCAGGCCCTTGAGCGAATGCACCGCGTCTTCCCAGTACTGGGCCATGGCCTTGGCATTGTCGAGAATCTTCTGTTCCTTGAATACTTCCAGCGTCGCCAGCGAAGCAGCGCAGGCAACCGGGTGGCCCGAGTAGGTGTAACCGTGGAACAGCTCGATGCCGGCCGGCCCATCCATGAAGGCGTCGTGGATGAAGGCCTTGGTGAACACCGCTCCCATCGGTTGCACGCCATTGGTCAAGCCTTTTGCCGTGGTCATGATGTCCGGCTCGACGTCGAAGTAGTCGCAGGCGAATGGCGTCGTCAATCGGCCAAAGCCGGTGATCACTTCGTCGAAAATCAGCAGGATGCCGTGCTTGGTGCACAGCTCGCGCAGGCGCTTCAGGTAGCCTTTTGGCGGGATCAGCACGCCGGTCGAACCGGCGACCGGCTCGACGATGACGGCCGCGATGGTCGAAGCGTCATGCAGCGCGACGATGCGCTCGAGTTCATCGGCCAGGTTGGCGCCATGCAGAGGCTCGCCGCGGGTGTAGGCGTTCTTCTCGAGGTTGTGGGTGTGCGGCAGGTGGTCGACGCCCGGCAGCATCGGGCCGAAGGTGCGGCGGTTGCCGGCAATACCGCCGACCGAAATGCCGCCGAAGCCCACGCCGTGGTAGCCGCGCTCGCGGCCGATCAAGCGGGTGCGGCCTGCTTCGCCGCGCATCTTGTGGTAGGCCAGCGCCATCTTCAGCGCAGTGTCGACCGCCTCGGAACCGGAGTTCGTGTAGAACACGTGGCCGAAGCGGTGGTTGGTGTAGTCCATCAGCTGCTCGGCCAGGTCGAAGGCGGCAGGGTGGCCCATCTGAAAAGTCGGTGCAAAATCGAGCTGGCCGATCATCTCGCGCACGGCGGCGACGATTTTCGGCTGGGCGTGGCCGCACGGTACGCACCACAGGCCGGCGGTGCCGTCGAGAATGCTGTTGCCGTCGACGTCCTTGTAGTACATGCCTTCGGCCGACACCAGCAGGCGCGGGTTGGCCTTGAAGTCGCGGTTATTCGTGAATGGCATCCAAAATGACGACATCGAAGCGGGTCTGGTCTGGTTCATACTGCTCTCCAAGGATTTTTACAGAGTAAAAAATAATTTACCAGTTGGCAAAATGATGATGCAATAATAGACACCGAGTCAACTATGGCACAGATACACAAATTGTAAAGCTGGCCAACCGTACAGGTTGCGCAAACATTACACTTTGGCGCGCTGCAGCAAAGGATTTCGCGGATGGAACAATTGGCCGACAATATCGACAGTGCAGGCGGCGGCAAGGACCGCCATGGCGCCGCGCCAGAATGGCCGGTGCTGCCGATCGACCGTGGCAAACGGGGCAGTCTGGTCGACCAGATCGTCGCTGCGATTGCGCTGATGGTCAATCAACGCAAGTTGCGCATAGGCACGAAAATGCCGTCGGTTCGCCAATTTGCAAAGTGTAATGGCGTCAGCACCTTTACAGTTGTCGAGTCCTACGACCGCCTGCTGACGCTCGGTTTATTGTCATCGCGCCGCGGTTCTGGCTTCTTCGTGGCGCGCCACGACGAACTGGCGCCGCCGCAGCCGCTGGCCATGCACGCGACCCCGGCCGCCATCGACGCGCTGACGCCCGACCTGTATTCCGGGGTGTCGGACGCCCTGCCCGTCGGCGCCGGCTGGCTGCCGCCCGAGTGGTACGGCGAGGCCACCATCCTCGACGCGGTCCGGCTGGCGATGAAGATCCCGGCCAACCGCCTGCGCGGCTACGGCCACCCGCTCGGCTTCCCCACGCTGCGCCAGCACATGGCGTCGACACTGTCGGACGAGCTGTTCGCCGTCAGCCCGGAGCAGATCCTGCTGACCCACGGCGCGACCCACGCGTTCGACCTGATCCTGCGCACGCTGACCAAACCGGGCGATACCGTGTTGGTGGAAGACCCCGGCTACAGCAACCTGCTGTCTCTGATTCGCCACCATGGCTGCATCGCCGTCGGCATTCCGCGCGATGAAGCGGGGCTGGACTTCGACGTACTGGCCTTTGAAGCGGCGCGCTGCCAGCCCAAGATCATGTTCGTCAACACGGTGCTGCAAAACCCGCTCGGCACGTCGCTCAGCGCGGCGCATGCCCACCGCCTGCTGGGCATGGCCGAACAGTTCGACTTCTGGCTGGTCGAGGACGACATCTACCGCGAGCTGGCCAACCGGGGCGACGCCTCGCTGGCCGCGATGGACGGCTTGCGCCGCGTGATCCGGGTCGGCAGCTTCTCCAAGACCTTGTCGCCGGTGCTGCGGGTCGGTTCGATCTGCGCCTCCAATTCGCTGGTGCCGGAACTGCTGCGGGTGAAGATGCTGGCCGGGCTGACCACCTCCGAGATCAACGAACGCGCCGTGTACCACGCGGTCTCGGCCCGGCCCTACAAGCGCATGGTCGAGAAACTGGTTTCCCAGCTGGGCGCGGGGCGCGAGCGCACCATCGAGCGGCTGCGCGAGGCAGGCATGGCGCCGGTGGCGCGCCCGCGCGGCGGCATGTTCGTCAGCGCCGGCTGGAGCGAGCCGCCGAGTCCGGAATGCAACGGCAAGCTGATCGCCGACCTGGCGCTCAAGGCCGGCATCCTGCTGTCACCGAACGAATTCTTCATGCTGCGCCAGCCCACCTCGGTCTGGTTCCGCTTCAACGTCGCCTATGCGGCCGACACGCCGCAGCTGCTCACCTTCCTGCAATCAGTCCGCCCACGGAGCTAGACAATGGCCACCGCATCCCTGATCAAACGCCGCGTCATCAACCGCGATAAGCTCGAGGCAGACATTGTCACCGAGGCCGTCAAGGTCTTTGCCGAGTGCGGTTATGAAGGCACGTCGATCGCAACCATCGCCGACAATGCCGGGCTGTCGAAACAGAACCTGATGTACTATTTTCCGACCAAGCCCTTGCTGTACCAGCGCGTGCTCGACGACGTGCTCGACGAATGGCTCAGCCGGATGGAAAGCCTGGCCCACGCCGACCAGGAGCCGGCCAACCTGCTGCGCGCCTATATCCAGGCCAAGCTGCGCTTCTCGCGCGAGCAGCCATGGGCCTCGCGCGTGTACGCGATGGAGGTCATTAGCGGCGCGCCGATGTATGGCGAACAGATCCAGGCCCGCGTGGTGCCGCTGCTGCGCAAGGACATCGAAACCTTCGAGCGCTGGATCAGCGAGGGCAAGATCGCGCCCGTCAATGCCACCCACCTGCTGTTTGCGATCTGGGCCATGACGCAGTCTTATGCTGACTTTGCCCCCCAAATGGCGCTAGTATTGAACCGCAAGCTCTCCAGGCGCGACTTCGACGACGCCGAAAAGATGATCGTCGATATGGTTTTGGCAGCCGTCAAGGTATAAACCAACCGAGCGAGGCACTATGTCCACCCCCATCAAACGCATCGCAATCAGTACCGGCGGCGGCGACGCGCCGGGCCTCAATGCCGTCATCCGTGCGGTCACGCTGTCGGCCAATAACCGCGGCTGGGAGTGCTATGCCATCCGCGACGGCTTCTTCGGCATCCTGGAACCCCACCACTACCCCGACGGCAATGGCGTGTACCGGCTCACGCTCGACAAGGTGCGTGGCATCGCCCATTTGGGCGGCACCGTCATCGGCACCACCAACAAAGGCAATCCGCTGCACTACCCGGTCAAGCAGGCCGATGGCAGTTTGCTGGATACTGACCGCAGCGGCGAGATCGTCGATTACTTCAGCCAGCACGGCATCGACGCGCTGGTGTCGGTTGGCGGCGACGGCTCGCTGACGATTGCCGACGCCCTGTGCAAGAAAGGCCTGCGCGTCGTCGGCGTGCCCAAGACGATCGACAATGACCTCGACAAGACCTTCACGACGTTCGGTTTTGATACTGCAGTCTCCTTTGCCACCGAGTGCATCGATCGCCTGCACAGCACCGCCGAGAGCCACCAGCGCGTGATGGTGGTCGAAGTGATGGGTCGTTATGCCGGCTGGATCGCGCTGCATGCAGGGATCGCGGGCGGCGCCCACAGCATCCTGATCCCCGAAATCCCCTACGACATCGACAAGGTAGCGGCCCGCGTCATGGGCCGCGACATGATGGGCCGCATGTATTCGATCGTGGTGGTCGCCGAAGGCGCGGAGCCGGTCGCTGGCGAACGCGCCACGACCCACGCTGCCGAGATCGGCCACGCGGAGCGGCTCGGCGGCATCGGCGAGCGGGTGGCGCGCGGCATCGCGCAGCGCACCGGCAAGGACGTGCGCACCGTCGTGCTGGGCCACTTGCTGCGCGGCGGCAGTCCGAGCTCGTTCGACCGCCTGGCGGCGCTGCGCTTTGGCGCCGCCGCAGTGCGGGCGCTGGACCAAGGGCTGAGCGGTGTCATGGTGTCGCTAGGCTTCCCCAACGTAGAGTATGTGCCGCTGGCCGACGTGGCTGGCCGCATGAAGGGCGTGCCGCTCGACGGCGACACGATTCAGACCGCGCGCGACCTGGGCATCTGCCTCGGCGACCCCGAAGGGAAGGTTTGACAGCAGGCACGTCCTACAGCGTCAGCGGCAAGGCCAGGTGCTTCGAATACATCATGTCGCGGTGGGCGAACAGGACCGGATCGAGTGCAGCCCTGGTTTGCTCGTCCCGGGTTTCGAATGCGGCGCGCATGCCTTCGTCCATCTTGCACTGCTCCGGCGGCAGCGCACCGAACATCGCCATTACCGACGCCAGGTAGACATCGGCAGCGCTCACGGCGGCGCCAACGAGATAGGCGCTGCCAAGCCTGGCTTGTGCCTGCAGGCGCGCCGCAAACATGCGCAACAAGGCCGCGACGCGAACGCCCGACGCTTCGCCCAGCGAGGGGCTGTAGCCGTATTTTTTGGCCAGATACTTCGACACGCGGATCGGGAAGCCGCCTTTCCCCGACATCCCGACATGGATCAATTGCAGGCGACGCTCCCACGCCAGGCTGGCCTCGCCCAGCAGTTCATGCGCCAGGCCCATCACCAGTGCGCGCTGCTCCGGCTCGTGCGGCAGCAGGGCTGGCAAAGGAGCCAGGCGCTCGGCCAGCAGCAGGATCTCGGCCCAGCCAGAACGAGGCTTTTCGCTGTCGTACACGGCGATAGGCCCGTTGCGCCCGCCGGCCCATTCCTTGAGCGCCTCGCTTTCATAGTCCAGGCGGACGGCTGCCCAATCAATGCCCTTGATATGAAGGATCCCCTTGGCCGCTTCACCCCATGGGCTGGGTATGCCGCCGACCACCACCATGCGCAGGCCAGTGCGTCCGATCGCTTCGTCCACGCTCACATAATCGAATGCCATTGCCGGCTCCTTACCACATCAGGTCGTCAGGGATCTTGAATGCTGCATAGGGATCGTCTTCCTCCACCTCGGTGGTCGGCTTTTTGACCTGCACGACGATCGACGCGTCGCGTTCGGCGATTTTTTCGGCGATCACGCGCGGCACCAGTTCGACCGTACCACCCAGGCACACGATGACGAGGCGGCCGGCCACCAGGTGGGCCTGCACCGCGCTCGAGACAAAGATGCGCTCGATCTTGTTGCCATGGGTGAAGTTGTAGGCGATGTCGCCCCTGCCTTTGTCTTGCCTGTTCTGCTGGATCATCTGCGCGATCTGGGCGACGATCGCCTTTTCGGCGGCAGCGGCATCGCGCTGGGCATTGGCTTCGCGCGCGCGCTCGGCATTTTTGCGCTGGACTTCGGCTGCAGCTGCCTTGGCCTCGTCGACGCCTTGTTCGCCGGTGCGGCGTTCTACCTTCTTTTGTTTGCTTTTTTCTTGCTGGGCCTGTTTTGCCTTGTTCTTATCGATCAGGCCGGCTTTGAGAAACTGCTCTTGCAAGGAAACCATTATTGCTACTCCGAGAAATGGAACGGAAAGTCGATAGCATAGCAAGAATCTACTGGGGCAGTTTGAGTTCAAACACTCGCCGTTTGCCGGCCTTGATTTCATCGAGACTGCGGCGGAATGCGGGAAAACTGAAGAAAAGTGCGTCAAGGCTGCCATCCTTTTGCGCAAGCTGCAGGCCGCGCTCGATGCGGCTGGCCAAAGCGCCGTTGTCGCGGCTGACAAAGAAATAATACGGCACCGGGTAATGCAGGAAAATCGTCGGCTCGATGACAAAGCCTTTGTCGGCATGCACTTGCTGTTCGAACCAGATTTCGTGAATGCCGCGCGGCAGATAGTCAAAGCGTTTGACGGCCAGCATCGGGAATAGGTACTCGTAGGCGATCGACGTCACGACCGGCAGGCCATTGGCGCGCAGCACATCGGTCGACGGCCAATTCACGCCGGCCCCGGCGCTGTATTTGCGCAAGGCTTCCAGCGTGCGTACAGCGGCGAATTTTTGCAGGTCTTCGCGCCGGATCAGGAAAACGCGATAGTCATTCAACTGGCGCAGCAGCGAAATCCGGATCGGCAGCAGTTCGCTCTCGCGCTTGTCGTCGCTGCCATCCCACATGACATTGATCACGCCGTTCAGGCGAATCTCGGTTTCCTGCCTTGGACTGGTCAATTGCTGGTCATGGTGGCGCATCGCATAAGGGCCATCCGTTGCGACGGTCTTGTCCAGCGCAAGCTGCAACAGCCTTGGAAAATAGCTGGCGTGTTCGCGCGCGCTGCTATGCAGCGGCGCAATGACGACCTGCAGGACATTGTCCGCGGCGGCGCCTGCGCAAGCAATCAGGGCAAGGAAGCAGGAGGCGATCCATTTCATCGTCGTATGTTACCGCAGGCGGCCGGTGCAGGATGGATTTCATGCATTGTGCTATCTTGGCATTTTTCGCCAGGAGAGCTCGATGCATTTTGTACTGTTCTATGACTATGTCGACGACTATATCGAAAAGCGCGTGCCGCTGCGCAGCGGCCACCTGAAACAGGCCTGGGATTCGCATGCCCGCGGCGAATTCCAACTGGGCGGCGTACTGGACGACCCAGTCGATGGCGCAATGCTGCTGTTCAAGGCCGATTCGCGCAAAGTCGTCGAAGACTTCGTCGCGACCGATCCCTATGTGCTGCAGGGCCTGGTCAAAAGCTGGCGCATCCGCCCCTGGCTGACCGTTGCCGGCACCGACGCCAGCAATCCGATCCGTCCTGAATAAATGCAAAATAAAGCGAAGCAATGAGTGCCTTTATCCCATTTAAATTGGCGACGGAGCGCCTGACCCTGCGTTTTCTCGGCGTACGCGATATTCCTGCCCTGTATGACATGTACTCCGACCCGGAAGTGGTACGCTACTGGAGTTCACCGCCGTGGACTAAACTGGTGCAGGCCGAGACCTCATTGGCGCGCACGCTCGACGGCTACCGTACCGGCGAGACTCTGCGCATGGGCATTGTTTTGACCGCTACCGGCCAATTGGTCGGCGAATGTAATCTGCGCGACTTCTACGAGCAAAACCGGCGCGCCGAGATCGGCTACGCGCTGGCCCGCGTCTACTGGGGAAAGGGATATTTGACGGAGGCGCTGAGCGCTTTTATCGATTACGCATTCAAGGAAATGAAACTGAACCGTATCGAGGCCGATATCCACCCCGCCAACCTGGCTTCGGCCAAATCGCTCGACCGCCTCGGCTTCAGGCAGGAAGGGCTGCTGCGCGAGCGCTGGATCGTCGGTGATGAAGTGTCGGATACCGCCTTTTATGGGCTGCTGGCGGCGGATTGGGCAAAACGTTGCTAGACACCTGGCGCGGGTGAGCTTGCTTGCCCAATCCGAACACCCTATGGGCCTTGCCGCTTATCTTCCACGCCAACCGCCTATCCTATTTTTCGGGCATTTCGTCGGGCCTCGCTGGCTGTTCCCAATCATGCTTGCTACAGTGATGCCATCGACTCCCCTCTCATTGGAGAAAGCCCGTGAAGAACCTGAATTTCAACGCATTCCTGAACTTGATCGAAGAACTCGGTCATAGTTTCATCCGAGCAAGCCGCTATGTCGTGCGTGCAATGGCAACAATGTCATGGCCACAACTGTTGGTGACCTGCATCGCCCTGGCGCTGGCCATCACGATCATCCCGCTGGCCCTGTTCTTGTTTATTATTTTCATGGCCGTCAAAATCATCGTCGCCGCGCTGATCCTGAGCCGCCGCCGCAAGCTGCCAAACAACACCATCGACCAGTAAGATTGAATCTGCCGAATGAGCCGCTCGAAAAACAACGCCAACAAGATCCTCGAATTCATGCACGAGGCGATGGAGGCCGCCAGTACCATCTGGTGGCGCTTCTTCGACTGGCTGGCGCTCGTCACCTGGCGCCAGCTATTCATCACCTGGTTCCTGGTGATGCTGACGTTTGCGATCCTGGATGCGCCGGAACTGGGCATCTGGTTCTTCTGGATCTGCCTGGTGGTCAAGACCCTGGCCGGCGGCAAGCGCCGCGCCGAACTGCAGGCCAAGGAAGCGACCAAGCAGGCCGACGTGGCCACGCTGGAGCGGCGCCTGCTCGAAGCGCAGATGGCGACCCTGCAGGCCCAGGTCGAACCCCACTTCCTGTTCAACACCTTGGCCCTGATCGGCCAGTTGATCGAAACCGACCCGCCGCAGGCGGCGCGCATCCACATGCACCTGATCGAATACCTGCGATCGACCCTGCCGCAGATGCGCGCCGCCGGCGGTGGCACGCTGGGCCGGCAGGTGGAACTGTCGCGCGCCTACCTGGCCATCATGCAGGCACGGATGAAGGAACGCCTGACCGTCAGCTTCGATGTGCCGCCTGAATTGAACAGCGCGCCGTTCCCGCCGATGATGCTGCAGATCCTGATCGAGAACTCGATCAAGCACGGCCTCGAGCCGAAGATCGAAGGCGGCCATATCGACATCAAAGCGCGCGTGGTGGGCGACTGCATGCACGTCGATGTGCAGGACAATGGCGTCGGCTTCGACCTGCATTCGGACGAAGGTGTCGGCCTGGCCAATATCCGCGAGCGCCTGCGCCTGCTGTTCGGCAGCGGCGCCCACCTCGTGATCGAGCAGCCCCTGGCCGGAGGCGCCTACAGCTCGATCCGCATCCCCTACCCTTACATGGAGAAAGCAGCATGAAAGCGCTGATTGTTGATGATGAAGCGCCGATGCGCGACCAGTTGAACGCCCGCCTGAAGGATGTCTGGCCCGACCTCGACGTGGTGGGCGAAGCGGCCAACGGCTTTGACGCCGTGACCATGGCCGACCAGCTCAAGCCTGACCTGATCTTCCTCGACATCCGCATGCCCGGCCAGAGCGGCATCGAGACAGCGCGCCAGCTTTGCAACAGCTGTCATATCGTGTTCGTCACGGCCTACGACCAGTACGCGATCGACGCGTTCGAGCACGGCGCCGTCGACTACCTGCTCAAGCCGGTGGTGGCGGAGCGCCTGGCCCTCACGCGCGACCGCATGCTGGCCAGGGTCGACAAGGCGCCTGCCAATATCAGCGCACAGCTGGCGCAGCTGACCGAGATCCTGCAGCAGGGAGAGACCAAGAAGCACGAATACCTGCGCTGGATCCAGGCCCAGGTCGGCACCAGCCTGCGCATGATCAACACCAAGGAAGTGCTGTTCTTCCAGGCCGAGGACAAGTACACCCGGGTCCAGACCTTGCAGGGCGAGGTATTGATCCGCAAGACGCTCAAGGAACTGTCGGACGAACTGGACCCGCGCGAATTCTGGCGCATCCACCGCTCTACGCTGGTGCGGGTCGATGCGATCGCCGGCGTGACGCGCGACCTGCGCGGCCGCCAGATGCTCAAACTGCGCGACCACGACGAAGCGCTCGAAGTGAGCCGCAACCACAGCCACCTGTTCCAGCAAATGTAGCGTGCGTCACGAAGAGGCGCAATCGGCTACACTTGGGTGATCTGGAGGATTCCATGACGAGCGACGAAGCTGCGATCCGCACCCTCATTGCCAACTGGCATACGGCCACCCGCGCCGGTGATGTCGACTCCGTGCTTGCCCTGATGGCGCCTGACGTCGTTTTCCTGGGGCCGGGCCAGTTGCCGATCCGCGGGCGCGACGCCTTTGGCCATGGCATGCGGGCCATGCTGGCCAATTACACGATTGAATCAACGTTCGATATCCAGGAGGTCGAAGTGGTGGCCGACATGGCGTACTGCTGGACCCACCTGACGGTCAAGGTGCTGTCGAATGTCGGCGCACTGCCGATGCACCGCAGCGGCAATGCGCTGTCGATCCTGCGCAAGGGCCAGGACGGCCAGTGGCTGCTGACGCGCGACGCCAACCTGCTGGGCGCCGCATCGTAACCTGCAGTCACGCGTGGGTTCGATGAACCCGAACCCTGGGTGCAGCATCGTCACTTGCAGTCACGCGTGGGTTCGATGAACATGAACCCGGACCCACCCTACGTGTTAGGAACCATTGTAGGGCGGGTAGGCTTGCCTACCTACGCGTCGGTTCGACACTTCCGCCTCCACCCATTGCCTCTGAAATCAGCTGTCGCAAACCCTGACTAGCCACCTGCACCGGCTTGATGCCGATATTGTCGCGATAAAAAGGCGGCAACTGGCCACAGAGCATGTCCAGCTCCTGCTGCGGCTGGCCCGCCACCACATACTGGAACTGCGTCGGGTTATTCGCCGGCAGTGCGCCCTCCATCGTCGAGCCATAGGCGCCGAGATTCATCAGGCTCGCCGCGCTGCTGTCAGGCCCGCGCGCAAACACAAAGGTGCCCACCTTCGGGTGCGCCAGATACTGGCGCACTTCAGCGCACGCTTCCCTGGTTGTACCGTGCATCAGCTTGTAGCGAAGCTGCGCATACTGGCGCGTGCATTCCATGAAGGCAGTGCAGATTGCCGACTGCGCGCGCCGGCCTGGCACGCACAGAATCAGGTTTCCGAACGAATCGAGCAAGGCGACGCAGTCGCCGTCGCCGCCCTGCTGGCGGTCCTTCTCCATCATTGCGAGCAAATATGGCGCCAGCCCTTCATCAGGCAGGTGCGCCGCGCAGCGATAGCGCAGCGCTTCCGGATAGAGGGTGCGCAGCTGGCGCACAATGGCATGGCCGGCCGGCAGCGTGGCCGGATCCTTCAGCTGGTCCTGCGGCAGGTCGGTATGCAGCAGAGCCTGGATCTCGGTGGCGGTGGCCTCGAACGCGAGCGAACACAGGGCCTGGGTCGGCTCCGCAATGGCCCGGCGAATGAAGAAAGACTTGGGCGCCGCGCCCGAAGCCTCGCGCGCAAAGATGGAATTGCCGATCACCGCCGGGTAGGCGAAGGTGGCCGCCGCGCGCTCCCGCAGCCCGACTGGCAGCGCAGGAAAGGTCGCACTGCCGTCATAGTTGATACCTGCCCCGTGGTCATTGGCCGCGACCACCACATTGAAGCCGGCTTCGAGCAGCGCGCCGCTGCACATGGCGCACGGGTCGAGAGAAGTGACAATGGTCAGCTCGCCCGGCTCGGGCAAGTCGCGCCCCTTGGCGCGTTCGCTGAAGTACCAGTCGATCAGCTGGCGTTCGCCATGCGCGGTCGGGTCGAAGATCAGGCCGTGCCGCACCACGTTGTTCTGGATCGCCTTGAGCACATTGCCCTGCTGGTCGAGCAGCACGCCACCGACCGCAAACGTCCCTTGCGCCTTGCCTGCGATCGCTTCGCGCGCTGCGATGGCAACCGCAGCTTGCACATCGATGGTCTTGTTTAACACTTACTTCTTCAGGTCCCAGCCACCGAAAGCGTTCGGCAACTGGCCCGCTGCCGTCGTCTCGAGGATGTCGCCATTAAGGTTGGTCAGTACAACCGGCAGCTCATTGCCACCCAACTCGAGGATCACCTGGCGGCAGGCGCCGCACGGCGCGATCGGGCCGTCGGTGTCGCCAATGACGGCCAGTGCAGCGAAGTCGCCCGGCTTGTAGCCGTGGGCGATGGCGCTGAAGAAGGCAGTACGCTCGGCGCAGTTGCACAGGCCGTAGGAGGCATTCTCGACATTACAGCCGCGGAACACGCGGCCGTCCTTGCATTCGAGGGCGGCGCCGACCTGGAAGTTCGAGTAAGGCGTATAGGCCAGCTGGCGCGCGGCGGCCGCTTCGCCGATCAGTTTCTCGTACTTCATTTGGAGTCCTTCGGCAAGATCGTGCGGTAGATGATCGGATTGGCCGGTGCGCGGGTAGGGCCGATCTGGTAGGCGGCCTGCACTTCGCGCACGGCCTGCTCGGCCTGCGCCTGGGTGCGGGCATGCACCATGGCGAGCGGCTGGCCGACGGCGATGGCGTCGCCCAGTTCCGCCAGGCCGGTCAGGCCGACGGCGAAGTCGATCGCGTCTTCGGGACGCTTGCGGCCACCACCGAGGCTGACCACTGCCAGGCCGAGGCCACGGCAATCGGTCGCAATGGCGAAGCCGGCATGGGTGGCCGGCACCGGCACAATGATCGGCGCCGACTCCAGGTAGGCGTCGGGGCGCTGCACCAGGTCGCTTGGCCCGCCCAGTGCTGCCACCATGCGCGAGAAGCGCTCGGCAGCCTCGCCCGAATCGAGCGCAGCCTGCAGTTTGGCGCGCGCTTGCGTTGCGTCGGCCGAGATACCGGACAACACCAACATTTCGGCGCACAGTGCCATCGTCACTTCGTGCAGGCGGGACGGACGCGATTTACCGGTCAGGTAGTCCATCGCCAGGCGCACTTCGAGCGCGTTGCCGGCCACCGGGCCGAGCGACTCGTTCATTTCGGTCAGCAGCGCCGAGGTGCGGGTGCCCGCGCCATTGCCGACGCTGACGATGCTCTCGGCCAGTTCGACCGATTTTTCATAGGTAGGCATGAAGGCGCCAGTGCCGACCTTGACGTCCATGACCAGCGCATCGAGGCCGGCCGAGAGTTTCTTCGACAGGATCGAGCCGGTGATCATGGCGACCGATTCGACGGTGGCCGTGGTGTCCCGGATGCTGTAGAAGCGCTTGTCCGACGGCGCCAGTTGCGCGGTCTGGCCGATAATGGCCACGCCGATGTCCTTGACCACCTTGCGGAACAGCTCAGGGGCAGGCACAGTGCAGTAGCCCTTGATGGAATCGAACTTGTCGAGCGTGCCGCCGGTGTGGCCCAGGCCGCGGCCCGAGATCATCGGCACAAAGCCGCCGCAGGCTGCAACCATTGGACCGAGCATCAGCGAGACCACGTCGCCGACACCGCCGGTCGAATGCTTGTCGACCACCGGGCCTGGCAGGTTCAGCGACTTCCATTCCATGACCTGGCCCGAATCGCGCATCGCCAGCGTGAAGGCGACGCGCTCGTCCATATTCATGTCGTTGAAGAAGACGGCCATCGCCAGTGCTGCGATCTGGCCTTCGGTGACACTGCCGTCGGTGATGCCGCGGACGAAAAATTGGATCTCGGCCGCGCTGAGCGCGCCGCCGTCGCGCTTTTTGCGAACGATCTCTTGAGGTAAAAACATAGCGCTCTCTGCTTTCTAATAATGAATCAGGCTAGAAAAAATCCCTGGCCCGGCAATGCCGCGTGGGCACGGGGCGTCGCACGGTTGTTGGTGCGGCGGCATGCCCGCCCTACCGGTCCAATCCGTAGGGTGGGCACTGCGTGCCCACGCGGATGCATATATCCCGAAACGATTACACGCCGTATGGGATCCAGACGTTCTTGACCTGGCTTGCATGTGCCAGCACGACCTTGCCGCCCGCCTGCTGCGTGCTGTACCAGTCACGGCCCTTGCCGCCACCGACCCAGGTACGCTTGAGCGATTCGGCCGACAGGCGCTCGACTTCCGCGCAGCCCGCTGCCGAACCATCGTGTCGCCACACCGCGTCGACGTCCGAATGGCTGGCCAGCGTGCGCGCCAGTTCGTCGGCGCTGCCCGTGACGATATTAAGCGCTCCGCCAGGCAGGTCGGACGTATCGAGCACCTGGTACAGGTCGGTCGCAGCCAGCGGATGCGCTTCGGACGGAACGGCAATGACGCGGTTGCCCAGCGCCAGAGCAGGCGCCACCAGCGAAATAAAGCCGAGCAGCGGCGCCTCGTTCGGGCAGATGATGCCGATCACGCCAACCGGCTCGTTCAACGCCACGGTGATGCCGTGCATCGGCGGCTGATGGACCTGGCCGTCGTACTTGTCGGCCCATGCTGCGTAGTAGAACAGGCGCTCGATCGAGGCCTGCACTTCCATCGAGGGGTTCTTTGAACCGGTCATCGCCGCCAGGCGGGCCGCGAATTCTTCGGCCCGCACGGCCAGGTTTTCAGCGATGTAGTAGAGCACCTGGGCGCGGTTGTGCGAAGTCGCCTTCGACCAGCCAGAGGCCTTGTGCGCCGCTTCGACGGCGTTGCGGATGTCCTTGCGGTTGCCTTCGCCGACGTCGGCCAGGAAGTCGCCATTGGCGCCAACGATGGCGCGGCTGTAGGCGCCGTCAGGGCGGGCCTGCTTGCCGCCGATGTACAGCTTGGCAGTGCGGTCGATCGCGAACGGGTTGCCCGATTCGGCTGCCTTGACCTTGGCCCTGGCTTCCATCACCGGCGCGGCAGGGCGTGCGTCTTCCGACAATGGCGTCATGTATTCGAACATGCCTTCGCGCCCGCCTTCACGGCCGAAACCCGATTCGCGGTAGCCGCCGAAGCCGCATGCGGCGTCGAACTGGTTGGCGGTGTTAATCCACACGACGCCAGCCTTGATCTGCGGCGCCACGTCCAGCGCCAGGCTGATCGACTCGCTCCAGATGCAGGCGGCCAGGCCGTAGACGGTGTTGTTGGCCAGCTGGACCGCTTCGACCGGGGTGCGGAAGCTCATCGCCACCAGCACCGGGCCAAAGATTTCGGCTTGCGCCACGGCGGCCGAGGTCGACGCGCCGGTGATCAGGGTCGGCGGGAACCACGAACCGTCGGCCGGGATTTCGCACGCCGGCTGCCATACGGTGCAGCCTTCGGCGCGGGCCGAATCGACCAGGCCGGCGATGCGCTGGCGCTGCACCGGGTCGACCAGTGCGCCGACGTCCATCGACTTGTCGAGCGGCGAACCGAGGCGCAGGTTTTCCATGCGGGCGCGCACCTTGGCCAGGAAGCGGTCCTGGATCGACTCCTGCACCAGCAGGCGCGAACCGGCGCAGCATACCTGCCCCTGGTTGAACCAGATCGAATCGACCAGGCCTTCGACGGCTGCGTCGAGGTCGGCATCTTCGAACACGATGAAAGGCGACTTGCCGCCCAGCTCCAGCGACAGCTTCTTGCCGCTGCCTGCGGTGGCCTTGCGGATGATGCGGCCCACTTCGGTCGAACCGGTGAAGGCCAGCTTGTCGATGCCGGGATGGTTGACGATCGCTTCGCCGACGCGGCCATCGCCGGTGACGATATTGACGACGCCGGCAGGCACGCCGGCTTGCTGGCAGATCTGCGCGAACAGCAGCGCGGTGAGCGAGGTGAATTCGGCAGGTTTGAACACGACCGTATTACCGGCCGCCAGGGCCGGCGCGATCTTCCAGGCCAACATCAGCAGCGGGAAATTCCATGGCACGATCTGGCCGACCACGCCCACGGCGCGGAACTCGGCGAATTCTTCCGCCTGCAGCTGGGCCCAGCCGGCGTGGTAATAGAAGTGGCGGGCCGCCAGCGGCAGGTCGGCGTCGCGCGTTTCGCGGATGGTCTTGCCGTTGTCGAGCGTTTCGATCACGGCGAACAGGCGCGAGTGCTTTTGCAGCAGACGGGCCAGCGCATACAGGACGCGCGCGCGGCCATGGCCACCCAACGCCACCCAGCCCGGCTGGGCGCGGCGCGCCGCTTCCACTGCGCGGTCGACATCGGCGCCTGTCGCCTGGGTCAGCTGCGCCAGCTCGAGGCCGGAGGCCGGATTGTTGGAGGCAAACGTGTCGCTCGCCTCGGTCCACGCATTGTCGATGAACAGGCCGAATTTGCGGCCGTGTTGTTCCAGCCACGCCTGCGCTTCCTTGGTGCTCTCTGGTGCGGGGCCGTATTCCATAGTCTTGAGAATCTCTTTAATAGTTGGCATGACGAATCCGTTGGTCTTTATGGTTGCGCATGGCGGTGATTCGCCGAGTAGTTGCCGGTGACGTAGTGTTCAAGCTGGCGTTCGATGTCGGTCAGCAGGCTCGACGCACCGATACGGAACAGGTGCGGCTCGAGCCACTCATTGCCCAGTTCTTCCTTCATCAGCGTCAGGTACTGCAGCGCGCTCTTGGCGGTCGCCACGCCGCCGGCCGGCTTGAAGCCGACCTGGAAGCCATATTTTTCGTGGTATTCGCGGATGGTACGCACCATCGTCAGGGCCACCGGAATGGTCGCATTGACGCCTTCCTTGCCGGTCGAAGTCTTGATGAAATCCGAGCCGGCCATCATGCAGACCCACGACGCCTTGGCGACGTTCTCGAGCGTCAGCAGGTCGCCGGTGGCGAGAATGGCCTTGACGTGGGCTTCGCCGCAAGCTTTGCGGTAGGCGACCATTTCGTCGTACAGCGCTTGCCAGTTGCCGTTCAGGACATGCTGGCGGGTGATGACGATGTCGATCTCGGTGGCGCCGGCGGCGACCGACAGTTCGATCTCGCGCACCTTGGTTTCCATGCTGGCCAGGCCGGCCGGGAACGCCGTCGATACTGCGGCGATCGGCAGGCGGCCCTTCAGGATCTTCGCGGCCGGCGCGATCATCTCGTGGTACACGCAAACGGCGCCAGTGGTCAGATTGATGTCGTCCACGCCCATGGCAGCAAGCAGGTCGGTGCGCACCGGGCGCATCGCCTTCATGCACAAGCGCTCGACGCGGCCCGGCGTATCATCGCCACCGAGGGTGGTCAGGTCGATGCACTGGATCGCCTTGATCAGCCACGCGGCCTGGTATTCCTTCTTGACGGTGCGGCGGTTGGCCAGGCTGGCGGCGCGGCGGTCCGAGGCGTTGCGGTTGACTTTGATCTGGTTGACCCAGCCGAGATCGAGGCCGACGGCCTCATTGCGTTTGAATGCGTGTTGGGTCATAGCAGGCTGCTTCCGTGGGAGAGTGTTGGTACGCCGAGGTGCTTGGCCAGCGTCTGGCCGATGTCCGAGAAGGTGTCGGAGATGCCCAGCGCGCGCGGGGCGACGCCGGGGCCGAAGAAGATCATCGGGATGTGTTCGCGGGTGTGGTCGGAACCGGGCCAGGTCGGGTCGCAGCCGTGGTCGGCGGTGATCACGACCAGGTCGCCATCCTTGAGCTTGGCCATGAATTCGGGCAGCCGCTCATCCATCTGATGCAGCGCCTGCGAGTAGCCGGCAACATTGCGGCGGTGACCGAAGGCCTGGTCGAAGTCGACGAAGTTCACGAACGTCAAGGAGCCATCGCCCGCCTCGTCCTGCACCTTGAGCAGCGCTTCGAACAGGGCCATATTGTCGGCGCCTTTGACGAGGCGCGAAATGCCCTTGGTGGCGAAGATGTCACTGATCTTGCCCAGGCCGATCACCTCACCGCCATTGTCCTTGACATGGTCGAGCAGGGTCGGGCTTGGCGGCGCGACCGCGTAATCGTGGCGGTTGGTGGTGCGGGTGTACTTGCCGTCCTTGCCCAGGAAAGGGCGCGCGATCACGCGGCCGATATTGTAGGGTGCGACCAGCTTGAAGGCTTCTTCGCAAACGCTGTACAGGCGCTCGAGGCCGAAGTGCTCCTCGTGCGCAGCGATCTGCATCACCGAGTCGCCCGAGGTGTAGACGATGATTTTTCCGGTGGCGACGTGTTCGTCGCCATGCTTGTCGATGATCTCGGTGCCGGAAGCATGGCAGTTGCCGAGAAAACCGGCCACGCCGGTCAGCGCCTGCAGCTTGTCGGTCAGCGCCGAGGGGAACGATGGCACCGTGCGCGGGAAGTAGCCCCAGTCGAAATTGACCGGCACGCCGGCAATTTCCCAGTGGCCGCTCTGGGTGTCCTTGCCGGTCGACTGCTCGCGCGCCGCGCCAACAGCTCCGGTGAAGCCGTCGCGCATCGTGAAGCCGGCAGCCCACTGGCCGCAGGCCATGTGCGCAGCAGCGGCCAGGCCGAGGCGCTCGAGGTTCGGCAGCTGCATCGGCTGGCCGGTGTCGGCAGCCCATTTGGCAATGTGGCCAAAGGTGTTGGCGCCGGCGTCGCCGAATTTGTCGGCGTCCGGCGTGGCGCCGAGGCCGAAGGAATCAAGCAGGAGGATGAATGCACGTGCCATGGTATCGCTCGTCTAATTTGGATTACTCGGCGCGCGGGGTGCCTGCTACGCGCTCGAGGAAGGCCGGGATCAGCGCGACCAGGTCCTTGGCGCCGATGGCGGCGTATTTCAAGGTCTGCTCGTGCGACAGCGCGAACGGCGACATGCCTTCGGCCAGGTTGGTGATGACGGAAACACCCGCGACCTTCAGGCCGCAGTGTCGGGCCGAGACCACTTCCGGCACGCAGGACATGCCGACGACGTCGGCGCCGAGGGTCCTCATCATGCGGATCTCGGCGGCAGTTTCAAAGTTCGGGCCCGGGTAGGCCACGTACACGCCCTCGTGCAGGGTGATGCCCTTGTCCTTGGCGGTGGCGGCGATCATGCTGCGGATCTCGCTGTCGTAGGCATTGGCCATGCTGAAGAAGCGCGGGCCGAAACGGTCGTCGTTCGGGCCGACCATCGGCGTACCCGGCAGGAAGTTGATATGGTCAGTCAGCATCACCAGCGAGCCGGCGTCGACTTCGGTGCGCAGGGAACCGGCCGCATTGGTCACGAACAGCATCTCGCAGCCGAGCAGCTTCAAGGTGCGCACGGCGCTGGTCATCACGCCGACGCCATAGCCTTCGTAGAAGTGGCCGCGGCCCTTCATGCATACTACCGGCACGCCCGACAGGGTGCCCAGCACCAGTTCGCCGGCGTGGCCGTGCACGGTGCTGATCGGGAAGCCAGGCAGGCTGTCGAAGCCGATCGACACCGCGTCAAGCATCTGCTCAGCCAGCACGCCGAGGCCCGAACCGAGGATCAGGGCCACGCGCGGCGTAAAGCCCGGTTTTTTGGCGCGGATAATGTCTGCGGCTTCGAATGGGGAGTTATTTTGCATTTCTTGTGTCCTCGGAATGGTCGGCATCGCGTGCGCAGCAGGGCCCGCACGATCCTTGTTGAATATTATAACTATGCCCGAGGGGCCATATGTATGGCAAATACCGTTTTTCTTTCCTATTTATACGTGTAAAATATAAATAAGGGGCGCAAAGCGGCTTGGGAAGGCGCGTCACTCTATATAGTGATTGACACGCTTGAAACAACTGTCTACCATCGAAGACAATTGTTTAAAAATGAAGCCAGACATGACCGAACCGTCCAAAAAAGACCAGCTCTACGAACTCATCCGCGCTAACCCGTTTATATCGCAACAAGACCTGGCCGTCCAGCTTCGCTTGTCGCGTTCGGCCGTGGCCGGCTACATCGCGGGCCTGATCCGCGACCGCCGCCTGCTGGGCCGCGCCTATGTGCTGCCGGACAACCGCCCGATCGTCTGCATCGGCGCGGCCAACCTGGACCGCAAGCTGCGCACCCTGGCCAAGCTCAAGATGGGCACCTCGAACCCGGCCCGCCAGGACGAATCCTATGGCGGCGTGGCGCGCAATATCGCCGAGAACCTGGCGCGCCTCTCCGCCCCGGTCGCCCTGCTCACCGCAATCGGCGACGACTCCTCCGGCAAGGCCCTGATCGAGCACGCCGAACAGCTCGGCATCGACACGCGCGGCTCGCTGCGGCTGGCCAATACCTGCAGCGGCACCTACACCGCCGTGCTCGACGACCATGGCGAGATGATGCTGGCACTGGCCGACATGGCCCTGTACGACAAGATCAGCCCTGAATTCCTCGGCAGCCGCCAGCCGCAGCGCGCTTCGGGCGCCCTGACCGTGGCCGACATGAACCTGCCGCACGATGCGCTGCGTTCGCTGCTCGACGACGCCGTGCGCGACTCTATGCCTTTGGTGATCGTCGCCGTTTCGCAGCCCAAGATGGCGCGCCTGCCGCTGCAGCTCAAGGGACTGCGCCTGCTGATCCTGAACCAGGGCGAGCTCGAAACCCGGGTCGGCAAGACCCTGGTGACGGATGCCGACTTCAAGGAAGCCTGCCGTACCGTGCAGGCACAGGGTGCCCAGGACGTCATCGTCACCCGCGGCAGCACCGGCGTCATCCACACCACGCAGGACGGTATCGCTTTCCTGGCAGCGCGCGAAGCGCAGATCATTGACGTCACCGGCGCCGGTGACGCGTTCGCGGCGGCCGTGTGCTGGTCGCTGTTCCAGGGCGACGAAGACCTCTCCCTAGCCTGCCGCCGCGGCCTGCAGCTGTCGGCCATGACGCTCGAATGCGAGGAGACGGTCTGCCCCTACCTGTCGTCGGACAGTCTCGAAGACATCCACAACTTCGACGCCGCCTCGCTCGCCCAGCAGCAGTACAACACCCTTTACCAGGACTAGCGTATGCACCAGTACCTCTTGTTCGCACCCGAAGTAGCCCAGGCGCGCGCGGCCGGCAAGCCGGTCGTGGCGCTGGAGTCGACCATCATCTCGCACGGCATGCCCTACCCGCAGAACGTGCAGATGGCGCGCGAAGTCGAGCAGATCATCCGCGACAGCGGCGCCGTGCCGGCAACCATCGCCATCATCGACGGCAAGGTCTGCATCGGCCTTTCCGACCAGCAGCTCGAATTGCTGGGCAACTCGCCCGACGCGATGAAAGTGAGCCGGCGCGACCTGCCCTACGTGCTGGCCACCAGGCGCCTCGGCGCCACCACGGTGGCGGCAACCATGATCTGCGCCCACATGGCCGGCATCAAGGTGTTCGTTACCGGCGGCATCGGCGGCGTGCACCGCGGCGCGGAAACCAGCTTCGATATCTCGGCCGACCTGCAGGAACTGGCCCAGACCGACGTCGCCGTCGTTTGCGCCGGGGTCAAGTCGATCCTCGACATCGGCAAGACGCTCGAATACCTCGAGACCCAGGGTGTGCCGGTCATGAGCGTGGGCCAGCCTGGCTTCCCTGCCTTCTTCACGCGCGAGAGCGGCTACAAGGCCGACTTCCAGTTCGACACCGCAACCGAGCAAGCCACCTTCATCCTGACCAAATGGCAGCTTGGCCTGCGCGGCGGCGTGGTGGTCGCGAACCCGGTGCCGGCCGAATCGGCGATGGACAAGGCGGAGATCGAGCACATCACCGAACAGGCCTTGGAGGAAGCCAACCAGCAGGGCGTGGCAGGCAAGGCCATCACGCCGTTCCTGCTGGCGCGCATCAAGTCGCTCACGCACGGACGCAGCCTGGCGACCAATATCGCGCTGGTCAAGAACAATGCGCGCGTCGGCGCCGAACTGGCCGTGGCAATCCACGACGTGCACGTCTAGGCGGGCCATGTCGATCGACCTCAAGCAGCTCAAATACTTCCTTGCGGTAGCTGAAGAGAAAAGCTTCAGCCGCGCCGCCGAGCGCTTGCACATTTCGCAGCCGCCGCTCAGCCAGCAGATCATGAAGCTGGAGGCCGAGCTGGGTGTCAAGCTGTTCGCCCGCACCACCCGCACCTTCGAGCTGACCGTCGCCGGCAAGGCCCTGATGTCGGAAGCGGCCGACCTGCTTGGCAAGATGCGCATGACGATCGACACCATCCGCCAGATCGACCGTGGCGAAGTGGGCCGCCTGCGGGTTGGCATCGTCGGTTCGGCCATGTGGGGGCCGATCCCCAGCCTGCTCGAGAAATTCCAGACCCAGTTCCCGCGCGTGACATGGACCCTGCACGAGTCGGGCCCGAATGTGCAGTACGACGCCTTGCGCGCCAAGCAAATCGACGTCGGGTTCTGGCGCGAGCCGAAGCTCAATGAAGAAGAACTGCGCCACCACAACTTGCGCCAGGAGCTGTGCTTCCGAGAGAATGTGTGCGTGGCCGTCAATGAGCACCATCGGCTGGCCAAGCTGCCGCATATCGACCTGACCGATATCGCCGACGAGCCGATGCTGACGCTGGCGCTCGACAAGTCGGCCTTCCCACGCTACCTGATTCAGTGCTGCGTCAAGGCTGGATTCCAGCCAATGATTTTCCAGGAAGCGTCCGAGCCGCAGACCCTGCTGGCCATGGTTGGCGCCGGACTGGGTGTGGCCTTGATGCCGGAAACGACCAGCCGCATTGGCTGGCCGGGCGTCACGTTCCTGCCGATCAAACGGCATGTGCCGTCGGCGA
The DNA here is from genome assembly GCA_965233055.1 of uncultured bacterium. Taxonomy (GTDB): domain Bacteria; phylum Pseudomonadota; class Gammaproteobacteria; order Burkholderiales; family Burkholderiaceae_D; genus Telluria_A. The sequence continues at coordinate 150,592 of CBDDRJ010000057.1, read as the reverse complement.
ACCTGTATATCACCTATGCGATGCAGGACGATGCGCCGGTGGTGCGGGCTTTCCTCAATATCCTCAATCCGGAAGCGTCGTAACGCGTAAAGGAACCAGGACTTGCAAGTCCTGGCCGTTACGCAGGCTCGGGGCATTCCCCGAGAATTCCCTGCTCCACCCCTACGAAATCATGCCGGCGGCTTCGCTGACATCCACCGTCGTTGCGATCGATACCTGCACCGCGATTTTCAAGCCTTTGATCATATCGGCCAGCGACATGCTGCACGTGCCCGGATGGCGCGCAGCCTGTTCCGGCAGGTAGGGAATGTGGATGAAGCCGGCCCGTACCCCGCTGCCCTGCAGCTGGTGCATCAGGCCATAGAACACGTGGTTGCAGACAAAGGTACCCGCCGTTTGCGACACCGATGCCGGCAAGCCCTCCAGGCGCAATTGCCTGACGATGGCCTTGATCGGCAGCGTCGAGAAGTACGCTGCCGGCCCGCCGGCGACGATCGGCACATCGACCAGCTGGCAGTCGGCGTTGTCAGGTATCGGCGCATCGTCGACATTGATGGCGATGCGTTCGACCGAGAAGTCGACCCGCCCGCCAGCCTGCCCAACCGCGATCACCACCGCCGGATCGACATCGTCGATCGCCTCCTTCAGCACCTTGTGCGCCTGCCCGAACACGCAGGGCAGCTGGCGCGCAACGATGTTCGCGCCGTTCCAGTTCCAGCCATCGAGTGCCCGCACCGCCTCCCATGCCGGGTTGACTGGCTCGTGGTTGAAGGGCTCGAAGCCGGTCAGCAGTATGATCTGGTTCATCGTCTTAGTAATCCATCAGGAAGTACAACAACAGAATATTGGCAAGCAGGAGCGGCAGTGCGGTCGGGATCTGCGCCTTGATGACCGCGTTCTTGTCCGGCAGATCGAGCAACGCCGCCGGCACGATATTGAAGTTCGCCGCCATCGGCGTCATCAGGGTACCGCAATAGCCGCTAAACATGCCGATGGCTGCCATCACCGCCGGATTGGCGTGGTAGACGCCGACCAGCACCGGTACGCCAACGCCAGCCGTCATCACCGGGAAGGCCGCAAAGCCATTACCCATGACGACAGTAAACAGGGCCATGCCGATGCAGTACACCGCCACCGCGACCAGCTTGAAGTCCATATTGATCGACGTCGTCACCACGTGCGCGACAGCCTTGCCGACGCCTGCCTCGACAAACAGCAGGCCCAGCACCGCCAGCATATGGGGCAGCACCACGGCCCAGCCAATGGCATCGACCAGGCGGCGCGATTCGCGCATGGCCTGCACCGGTGTCGAGCGGGTCAGCCAGCAGGCGGCGCCGATGGCGATCATCGCCGCGCAGCCGAGGCTGACCAGTGTCACGTGCTTGGGGTCGAGCAGGAACAGGCCGCCGATCTTGACGTCCTTGAGCAGGGTCGAGCCGATCATCGTCACCACCGGAATGATCAGGGCCGGGATAAACAGGCGATGGCGCAGGCGCGCCACGCTGGCACGGCGATCGAGCTCGCCCAGCTCTTGCGCCTTGCCGTGGCCGACGCCGCCGAAGCCGGCCAGCAGCGCCATCAGCACCAGCAACACGCCGGCCGCCAGCGGCGCCATATGGTCGCCAGCGAGGTAGATCGACGCGTACATGGCCCAGAACAGCGCCGTCGTGTGGCGCTTCGGATTGGTCGCATCGCGCAGGTTGAGAACGGCGACGAAGGCCAGGATCAGCCCCAGCACGACGTAGAACAGGTCGAGCGCGAAGATCATGCGCACTCCTTCGCGATCCGGGCATCGAGGCGATGCAGGCGCCAGGCGTGGATGATGAAGGCGGTGACCGCCGTCGGAATCCCCCACAGCGCCATGTGCAGCGGATTGACGACAATGCCTTCGGCCAGCAGGATGGTCTGCATCAGTACGATGGCGCCGAAGGCGACGAAGATGTCTTCGCCGAAGAACAGGCCGACGTTATCGGTGGCGGCCGACATGGCGCGGATGCGGTAGCGCGTCGCGTCAGGCAGCTTGGGGTGGCGCGTCTCTGCTGCCGCTTCGGCCATCGGCGCCACCAGCGGGCGCACCATCGACGGATGGCCGCCCAGGCTGGTCAGGCCGAGCGCGGCCGACACTTCGCGCACGGCCAGGTAGACGATCAGCAGGCGCCCGGTGGTGGCCGATTTGATGTTGGCGATCGTGTTCTGCGAATGGAGCTTGAGGCCGAAGCGCTCCAGCAGGCCGATGGCGGCCAGCGGCAGCAGCAGGATCATCGGCAGGTTGCGGGTCTTGAGGAAGTCGCGGCCGAGCGACTCGAGGATGTGCTCGGCCGGCATGGCGGCGGCAAAGCCGGTCGCGCCGCAGGCGGCAATCACCACCAGCACCGGGTGGGCGCGCATCAGGAAACCGACGATGATGACGGCCACCCCGATCAGGGGCCACAGGTTGACAGCAGTTTGCATCGATACCCTTCCTTTGAACATTGCAGTGGTAGCAGCGCCGCTATCTTACCTTGGGCAAGCCCGAACTGTTGATATGATGCACAACCTCGACTCCAAAAAGCGCCGCCCCTATGTCGTATCCATTTCTCAGCGATGTCGTCAAAGCCCTGACCGGGCTCGACCTGCCACTGCCGATTGCCACCTTCGGCCTGATGGTCGGCCTGGCCATGGTGGCCGCCGCCTACGTCTTCGCCATCGAGCTGGCGCGCCTGCACGCAGCGCAGCTGGTGCCCGCCGCGCGCCGCCTGGTCAAAGGCAAACTGGTGGAGCTGCCGCCGCAGCAACTGGTGCCTGATTTTACGTTTGCGGTGCTGATCGGCGGCGTGGTCGGCGCGCGCCTGTTCCACCTATTTGAACATTGGGATGCCTTCGTGGCCGCGCCGTGGGCCATGATCGCGAGCCGCTCCGGGCTGTCGGTGTTCGGCGGCCTGATTTTCGGCGCCATCGTCGGCGTGGTGTTCGTGCGGCGCTGGCAGCTGCCGGCCCGCCCGCTGTTCGACGCGACCGCGCCGTCGATGATGCTCGGCTACGCCGTGGGCCGGATCGGCTGCCAGATCTCCGGCGACGGCGACTGGGGCACGGTGGCCAATATGGCGCTCAAGCCGGACTGGATGCCGACCTGGCTGTGGGCCCAGACCTATGACAATAATATTTATGGCGAGTTGATCGCTGCGCCCGGCGTCTACCCGACGCCGCTGTACGAAACGCTGATGTGCCTGGCCGGCTTCGCGATCCTGTGGGCGCTGCGCAAGCACCGGCACCGGCAGGGCTGGCTGTTCTCGGTGTATATGGTGCTGGCCGGCGCCGAGCGTCTGCTGATCGAGCAGATACGCGTCAACCCGGTATTGCAGCTCGGTCCGGTGCAGGCGACCCAGGCGCAACTGATCGCCATTGTACTGGTCGTGGCCGGACTGGCCGGCATCGCCATGCTGGGCCGCCGCCAGGGCGGAAAATAAAAAGCCCCGCACACCTTGCAGCGTGCGGGGCCACCCAGGGTGGGTAGGCTTGCCTACCCATGCGTGGGTTCAAGAAGCCGAACCCACCCTGGCATTTGCCATCAGAAGTTGGCTTTGAACTGCAGGCCGTAAATGCGCGGCTCGGTGACCATGCCGGTCAGGTTGTCGAAGTCGATCGCTGCCGTGGTCTGGATCTTGTTGGTGATGTTGCGGCCAAACGCGGCCAGCTCGTACTTGCCATCAGCCCACTTGTAGCCAACACGCAGGCCGCCTTCGAGCAGCGACTTGGCATTGTATTCCTTCGCTTCGTACAGGAACATATTGTACGAGCTGCGATATGCCCAGTCGGTCAGCGCGAAGAACTCGCCGTCGCCCACTGGCTGGCTGTAACGCAGCGTGAAGTTGTACGTCATCTTCGGTGCGCGTGGCAGCGGGTTGCCGTTGACATAGGCGGTGCCGGTGAACGGGCCCGCGGTGTCGGTCACGGTGCAACCGGTCGCTGCATTGTTGGCCGCGTTGCCGCAGGTCTGAACAAACAACTTGCTGTCCTTGATCTCGGTGTCGTTATAGCTGGCACCGAAGGTCGCGCGCAGCGAGTCCGACAGGTTGGCCTGGAAGTCCAGCTCCAGGCCCTGGCCGATCACCTTGTCAGCGTTGATCAGCTGGTTCATATTGATCGTGCCGCTACCCGCGGTCAGCTGCTTGTCGGTGACGCGGTACTGGAACACGGTACCGGACAGGCGGGCGCGCCGGTTGAACAGGTCGCTCTTGAAACCGGCCTCATACGAGATCGCTTTTTCCGCATTGGCCGACGATGGTTTGTCGCCCAGACCGAACAGGCGGCCCTGGATCGACGGTGCGCGGTAGCCGGTGGCGATGCGGCCGAACAGATTGGTCTGCTTGTCGAGTTCGTAGGTAGCCGACAGGTCCCAGCTTACATTGGTCGAATCCTTCGACACTGGCAGCAGCGGGCCGGTGACAGGCGGCTCGAAACGCTGGGCCGTGAAGTCCTTCGAGTCGTTGGTGTAGCGCAGGCCGGCGCGCACTTTCAGCTGGGGGCTGACGGCGTAGTTGACCGAACCGAAGGCTGCCCATGCCGAGCTCTTTTGCGATTGGGTCGCATACGCGCTGTTGAGCGGACTGCCTTTGGTCAGCGAGTCGAACGAGATCGAATCGATGCGCATGTCTTCATTGAAGTAGTACATGCCGGCGATCCACTGCAACGCATCTTTGGTGTTGGACTCGATGCGCACTTCCTGGCTGTACTGCTTGTGGTTCGGCAGCAGGTCGGCCGTCTCGACCGGGAACGGAATGAAGCCCGGGCTGGTCGGCATGCCGCAGAAGCCGCAGCCGATGCCGCCGTCGACGTCGCCGCGGCTATAGAAGTCCACTGTCTCGTAGCCGGAAATCGAATGCACGGTCAGGCCGTCGAGGTCCCAGCGCATGCGCAGGTTGGCGCCCTTCTCCTTGAGCCACTGCTCGTTGCCGCCGTCGGTCGGGTAGCTGCCGTAGTCGAAGCCGTCGACCAGTTCATTGGTCCCCTTCTTCATGATATTGGCGCGGAACAGCATCGCATTGCCTTCCATATCGCGGCCATGCAGGTTCAGCAGTGCCTGGAATTCCTTGGTCGGCTTGAACAGCAGTTGCAGACGGCCGGCAGTGTCGGAGTAACCTTCGAAGTCGCGCGTGGTGCCGTTGACGTTCGGGTTGTGCACGCGGTCGCCGCGGTGCTGCGACTGGATCGAGATGCGCGCAGCGACCGTGTCCGACAGCGGCACGTTGAACGCGCCTTCGAGGTTCTTGGCGCTGTAATTGCCGATGCCGACGTTGTAGTAGCCCTCGGTCTTGAAGGTCGGCTTGGTCGAGTCGAACTTGATCACGCCCGCTGGCGAGTTGCGGCCGAACAGAGTGCCTTGCGGGCCGCGCAGCACTTCGACCTGGTCGACGTCAAATACCGGGAAGCCTTTGAGCATCGGGCTCTCGAGCACGATGTCGTCGTAGATCAGACCCACTGGCTGCGACGCGTTCAAGTCGAAGTCGGTGTTGCCGAGTCCGCGGATATAGAAGCGCGGGAACGAACGGCCATAGTCCGATTCGACGTTGAGCGACGGCGAACGGGCCGACAGGAAGCGGATGTCCTGGCCGCCGGAAGTGAGCACGTCGAGCTTTTCGCCCTTCAGCGTGGTGATGGCCATCGGCACATCCTTGATGTTCTCAGCGCGGCGCTGGGCCGTCACGATCACGGTCTCAAGCTGGCCGGCTTCGGCCTTGGGCGCCTCTGCCGGCTTGGCCTCTTGGGCCAGCGCGGCATGCAGGGGAAATGCGCTGGCAATGGCCAGCGCAATCAGGGTACGCATGGTGCCTGATTTCGATTGTGATGATTTTGTCATTACGAATACCCTTCTAAGTATTACAGCTCGGTTCGAAAATTGTCCCGCTCTTCAAGCTCTGTGGTCCGCCATCGCTGGCGCCCTGCATGGCAGTCCGGCGGGGACAGCCAGGTTGGCCTGATAGACATGTTTTTTTGTTAATCACACCATTTACTATAAGTAAAGGATTTGCCATCCTAGCATGTCTGGATTTGCGAACAAGTCTCACTTATTTATATTTAGTATGTATAAATGAGGAAGCAAAAACGTATTTGCCATACATATTCGTGGTGATGCATAGTTCTAAGGCTATGCCCGGGCCGCTCCGCACCAGACCTGCCGGAGCCCATGCCCTTGCAGGGCGGGCGGCGCAGGCGACCCCTGCCGCCGCTTGTTGTTCCTGCCACACAACAGCGGCCAGGACAGACCAAATTCTTTGGCGGGCGCAAGGCGCGCTTGCCGTTGCAACCTTACAACACATAGTCACACCGAAAGAGCGAAATGACCGAACTCCAAGCCGAAAGCCGCCTCAAGGCCGTCGCCGGGATGGGCCAGCAAATCTGGCTCGACAAGCTCAGCCGCGAGCTGGTGCAGTCGGGCCAGCTGGAAGACTGGATCCGCGACGACGGCGTCCAGGGGCTGACGTCGAACCCGTCGATCTTCGCCAGCGCGATCGCCAGCGACGCGGCCTACCTGGCCGCGCTGCCGGCGGTGCGCGCCGCGCATGCGGGGATGGAGCAGCGCTTTGAAGCACTGGTGCTGCCGGACGTGCGGCGCGCCTGCGACCTGTTCGCGCAGCTGTACCAGGACAGCGGCTGCCAGGCCGGCTATGTCAGCTTCGAAGTGTCGCCCGCGCTGGCGCACGACGCCGCCGGCACGGTGGCCGCGGCCAAGCGCCTGTGGGCCAGCATCGACCGTCCCAACGCGATGATCAAGATCCCGGCCACCGAAGCGGGCGTCAACGCACTGGAGGAAGTCATCTATGCCGGCATCAACGTCAACGTGACCCTGATCTTCAACGCCCGCCAGCTCGGCCAGGTGCGCGCGGCCCACCGCCGCGGCCTGGCGCGCCGGCTCGAAGCGAAGCTGTCGGTGCAGCGCATCGCCAGCGTGGCCTCGGTGTTCATCAGCCGGGTCGACGCGGCGGTCGACGCCCAGCTGCCGCAGGCGGCCGCTCACCTGCGCGGCAAGGCCGCCATCGCGCAAGCCCGCCTGGCCTACCGCGACTGGAACAATGACAGCGCCTTCGGCGTGTTCGCCGCCTTCGGCGCCATGCCGCAGCAGCTGCTGTGGGCCAGCACCGGAACCAAGGACCCGGCCATGCGCGACGTCACCTATGTCGAAGAGCTGATCGGGGCGGGCACCGTCAATACCGTGCCGGAAGCGACGCTACTGGCGTTCCGCGACCACGGGCAAGCCCGCCTGTCGCTCGATGAGGATGTTGCTGGTGCGCAAGCCGTGCTGAGCCAACTGGCGCGCCACGGCATTGATCTGGACACCATTGGTAACGACTTGCTGGCCAAAGGACTGGCACAATTCGATGCGGCGTTTGCCAATTTGCTCGATCAAGTCGCGTAAAATTGCGCCTTTTAGCGCTTTGCCAAGCCCAGCATATTACAATGACGATCTTCCCAGGAGCCACCCAATGAAATTCAAGCAAATTAGTCTGTCGATTGCGGCACTGTGCGTCGCCGGCAGCGCCGTCGCCGCCGCCCCTAAACTGGGCATCGTCTACGATGCGGGCGGCAAGTTCGACAAGTCGTTCAACCAGTCCGCTTTCGAAGGCGCCGAGCGCTTCAAGAAAGAGACCAAGATTTCGTACATCGAAGTGCAGGCGTCCTCCGATACGCAGGCCGAGCAGGTGCTGCGCGGCCTGGCCCGCAAGAAGCTCGACCTGATCGCCGCCATCGGTTTCTCGCAGTCCCAGGCGGTGCAAAAGGTCGCCGCCGAATTCCCGAACGTGCGCTTCGTGCTGATCGACGCCATCGCCAAAGGCAACAACGTCAACTCGGTGCTGTTCCGCGAAGAGGAAGGCTCCTACCTGGTCGGCGTGGCAGCAGCCATCGCCTCCAAATCCAAGAAGATCGGCTTCGTCGGCGGCATGGATATTCCGCTGATCCGCACCTTCGCCTGCGGCTACGCGCAAGGCGCCAAGGCCACCGTTGCCAAGATCGAGACGATGCAGAACATGGTCGGCACCACCGCCGCCGCCTGGAACGACCCGTCCAAGGGCGGCGAGCTGGCACTGGCCCAGTTCGACCGCGGCGCCGACGTGGTGTTCGCAGTGGCCGGCGGCTCCGGCCTGGGCACCCTGACCAAGGCCAAGGAAAAAGGCAAGCTGGGCATCGGCGTCGACTCGAACCAGAACTACCTGCACCCGGGCACCATGCTGACCTCGATGGTCAAGCACGTCGACAACGCGATCTACGACTCCTTCATGCAAATGAAGAACGGCACGTGGAAAGCCGGCATCGTCTACAAGGGCCTGAAGGAAGGCGGCGTCGACTGGGTACTGGACAAGGACAACCGCGCCGTCGTCACCACCGAGATCGAGAAGAAGGTCAATGAAGCCAAGGCTGCCATCATCAATGGCAAAATCAAAGTGATCGACTACCGGGTCGCGGGTTCCTGCCCGGTCTGATTTTCGTAGGGTGGGTAAGCCCGGCTTACCCACGCGTTGCAGCATGCCGGGCCACGCGCCATGAGCTGCGCCCGTATTCGCGTGGGTAAGCCTGGCTTACCCACCCTACCCACCATTCCAACGCAAACGTATGACGCCAACCATTCTGCCAGCCGTTCAATTTCGCGACATCAGCAAAGCCTTCGGGGCGGCGCAGGCGAACGCCGGTGTCAGCTTCTCGATCGCCAAGGGCTCGATCCATGGCCTGGTCGGCGAGAATGGCGCCGGCAAGTCCACCCTGATGAGCATCCTGTACGGCTACTACAACGCCGACAGCGGCCAGATCCTGCTCGATGGCCAGCCGCGCCAGATCCGCACCAGCCACGAGGCGATCGAACTGGGCATCGGCATGGTGCACCAACACTTCATGCTGGTCGAGAATTTCACCGTGCTCGACAACGTCATGCTCGGCACCGAGGGCGGCTTCAAGCTGGCCGACAAGCGCCCGGCGGTCGAAGCCAAACTGCGCGAGATCTGCGCCACCTATCGCCTCGACGTCGACCCGCTGGCCAAGATCGAAGACCTGTCGGTCGGCGCGCAGCAGCGCGTCGAGATCCTCAAGCAGATTTACCGCAGCGCCAATATCCTGATCCTCGACGAACCGACCGCCGTGCTGACGGCGCAGGAGACCGAGTCGCTGTTCGAGATCCTGCGCCTGTTCAAGGCCGAAGGCAAAACCATCATCCTGATCACCCACAAGCTGCAGGAAATCATGGACATCACCGACCAGGTGACCGTGATGCGCGGCGGGCGCGTGGTCGGCGCGGTGGCGACCGCCGGTACCTCGAAGGAAGAACTGGCCAATATGATGGTGGGCCGCCCGATCCAGAGCGAACTGCCGCGCGCGCCCTACAAGCCCGGCGCCACCGTCCTCAAGGTGGCTGGCTTGCAGCTGCAGGACGAGCAGAAGGTCAAGCTGCTCGCTGATATCGATTTCGAGCTGCGCGCCGGCGAGATCGTCGCCATTGCCGGCGTGTCCGGCAATGGCCAGAGCGAACTGATGGAAATCCTGTCGGGCATGCGCCTGCCCAGTTCGGGCCAGGTCACCTTGCTGGGCAAGGCCCTGCCGTATGCGGGCCGCAAGGATGCCGACGGCCTGCCGGCCACCTTCCGCGAACTGGGCATCGCCCATATTCCCGAGGACCGCCTGCGCGACGGCGTGATCAAGGACTTCTCGGTCGAGCAGAACACCGTGTTCGGCTATCAGGACAAGGTCAAGGGCCGCTTCGGCCTGTTCGACTTCGACGGCATCGCCAGGCGCTGCCTTGAGATGATCAAGGCCTTCGACGTGCGCCCCGCCAATCCGGAGCTGCGCATCGGCCAGCTGTCGGGCGGCAACCAGCAAAAAGTCGTCATCGCGCGCGAAGTGGCGGCCAGGCCGAAGCTGATGCTGGTCGGCCAGCCGACCCGCGGCGTCGACATCGGCACCATCGAATCGATCCACACCCATCTGCTCAAGATGCGCGACGAAGGCTGCGCCATCCTCTTGGTGTCGGTCGAACTGGAAGAAGTACGCGCACTGGCCGACCGCATCCTCGTCATGTGTGGCGGGAAGATCAGCGGCGAGCTGCGCATCGACGAATTTGATACCACACGCATTGGCCTGCTGATGGGCGGGATGCATAAATCATGAAGACAACCGAACTGCCACGCTGGGCCACGGCTTTCGCCCTGCCCGTCCTGAACCTGCTGTCGGCCTTGCTGGTCGCGGCGCTGGTGATCTACCTGCTGGGCGAAGACCCGGTGGAGTCGCTGCAGATCCTGATCAACAGCGCCGTCATCAACCCGGAAGGCCTGTCGTACACGCTGTTCTACGCCAGCACCTTCATCTTCACCGGCCTGTCGGTGTCGATCGCGATGAAGGCCGGCCTGTTCAACATCGGCAGCGAAGGCCAGCTCTATATCGGCGGCCTGGGCCTGACGGTGGTCATGCTCGCGCTGGACGACACGCTGCCTGCACTGCTCTTGATCCCGGCCGGCATGCTCGGCGCGGCCCTGTTCGGCGCAGCCTGGGCCTGGCTGCCCGGCTACCTGCAGGCCAAGCGCGGCAGCCACGTGGTCGTCACGACGATCATGTTCAACTTCATCGCCGCCAGCCTGATGAACTTCGTCATCGTCAAGTACATGATCCCGGAAGGCCAGCAGAACCCGGCCAGCCGCGTCTTCAGCGATGCAGCTTCGATGCCGCGCCTGAACAGCCTGTTCCCGGCACTGGGCGACACGCCGCTCAACATCAGCTTCCTGCTGGCCATTGTCGCACTCGCCATCTACGGCATCATGGTATGGCGCTCGTCGTGGGGCTACCAGCTGCGCGCCACCGGTCTGAACCAGCACGCGGCCCACTACGCGGGCGTGCGCATCAGCCGCATGATCATCGTCGCGATGCTGGTGTCGGGCGCGCTGGCGGGCCTCGGCGCCGTCAACTCGATCATGGGCTCGACCCACTACCTGTCGCTCAACTTCCCGGCCGGCGCCGGCTTCGTCGGCATCGCCATCGCGCTGATGGGGCGCCAGCATCCGATCGGCATCTTCCTCTCAAGCGTGCTGTTCGGCGCGCTGATCCAGGGCGGCTTCGACCTGTCGCTGGAAAAACCGAACATCCCCCAAGAGACCTTCATTTTCATCCAGGGCCTGATCATCCTGTTCTGCGGCGCGATGGAGAACTTCTATGCGCCCGCGATCCTCAAGATGCTCAACCTGAAGTCGTCGGCGAAAAAAGGATAAGCCATGTTGGAAGACCTCCATTTATCGAGCATCCTGGTCTCGACCATCCGCAACGCACCGGTGCTGATCTTCGCGGCCATGGCCGGCCTGTTCGCGGAACGCAGCGGCGTGGTCGACATCGGCCTTGAGGGCAAGATCCTGGCCAGCGCCTTCGTGTCGGCGGCAGTCGCCTTCACCACCCAGAATCCCTGGTGGGGCGTGGCAGCCGGCATCCTTGTCTCGACGGCACTGGCGATGCTGCAGGGTTATGTCAGCATCAGTCAAAAAGGCAACCAGCTGGTGGCCGGCATCGCCATCAATATCGCCATGAGCGGCCTGACCTTCGTGCTGGCGCAGTTCTTCTACCAGCAGGGCGGCCGCACGCCGGACCTGGGCGAGGCGCGCCTGGCGGTCATCACGCTGCCAGGCACGCAGGCTGTAGCCGACATTCCATTCCTTGGATATTTCTACAGTAAGGTACTTGGCGGCCATACGCCGCTGGTCTACATGGCCTTCATCCTGATTCCGATCGTGCACTGGGTGATCTACCACAGCCGCTTTGGCCTGCGCCTGCGCGCCTGCGGCGAGAACCCGCATGCAGCCGACGCGGCCGGTGTCAGTGTCGAGCGCACCCGTTACCTGGCGATGCTGGTCGCGGGTGTGCTGTGCTCGTTCTCGGGTGCTTACCTGTCGATCGTGCAAAGCGGCTTCTTCCTGCGCGATATGTCGGCGGGTGCCGGCTTCCTGGCCTTGACGGCTCTGGTGTTCGGCAACTGGCGTCCGCTGTATACGGCCATGGGCTGCCTGATGTTCGGCCTGTTCGCGGCGATCCAGATCCAGATCGAAGGCGTGGACCTGCCCGTCATTGGCCGCATTCCGGGCTCCCTGATCCAGATGGTGCCTTACGTTGTCACGGTGATCGTGCTCGCCGGCCTGATGGCCAAATCGGTCGCGCCGAAGTCAATCGGCGTCCCATTCGTGAAATCGCGCTAACTGCCTGTCATTCATAAAATGAGCTCGCTCCGAAAGGACGCGGGCTCTTTTTCTTTCGCGGCGCTCTCGCTGGCACCCTTTCCCGTACCTTCTGCGGCTGGCCCTTGTGACCATTCGTGCTCGTTTTTCGTGCTGATGTTGGGCGCAGATTTGTCCCCTCAGGCGAACGCTTCAGATCGGCGCAGGACTAACACGACGGAAGCTGACAGCTGGCATACGTACAGGGGAGCGAGCATGAATGAGCAGAACGCAGTGCAGGTCCATCCAGACACCCGGCGCGCGGTGCTACGGATGCTGGAATCTACGGGAACGAAGGGCATGGCTGGGCCAAGCTGGAAACCAAGCTCGATTTCTGGACCCGGGTCGAGAAATTCCTCGACCGAAATGTCGGCACGCAGCATTCCACTGTGACGGTTCACTAGGAACGGCGCGCGCACATCGCGTCGATGCGACGCTGGCTGGCATTGACGAAGGTGCCACGGCTTTGCGCAAGGAACTGCTGCCACTGCGGCTTCAGTGTCGGCCCAAAGCTGGACCTGACCGCGCTCGCAAAATCCTGGCGTGCGCCGACCGCCGTCAGCAAGCGCTTGAACGCCTGCGGGTCGGTGCTGCGCAGGTAGGTGACGAACATGCCGGCCTGGCGGTAAAACATATGCGGGTTCAGGCCGTATGACGCGCCCTTCTTGGGAAACAGCGGCCATGCCGATTCTTCCGGCATGAAGCACTGGCCCGAGGCCATGCTGTAGAGCGCGTCGACTTCCGAGAAGGTCTCCGCGCCACCTCCCCCTGCCACCGCTGTCGCGAGTCCCTCATGGAACCAGCTTGGCAGGCGGCTCCACGCCAGCGGACCGACCTGCTGATACAGGTGCAGGTGCGACAGTTCATGCAGCAGCAAGCCGTGCGTGCGTCCCGGCGTGTCCAGCACGGTCGGCGAGAAATGAATGGAACCGTGTCCCAGCGCACCTTGCGCGTAATGCGCGGCGCCGCTATTGGCGGTGAAGCTCTCAACGCTGTTGTAGGTCGTCACCAGCACCGGCGCGGCAAAGCCGCCGGGCTGGGCCTGCGTCACTTCGGTCACGGCATCGTCGAGCATCGGTTGCAGGCGCAGCGCCAGCTTCTCCGAGCCTGCCTCGCACAGGATGCGCGGGTCGGGCGTGCACCGGGTGAATCCCTCCTTCGCTTGCGCGCCTTCGCCGGCGCCAGGCCCGAGGGTGCAGCCTGCCAGCAGCGGCAGGCAGGCGACTGCGGTGGCGATCAGGCGAAGCGGGCGGCGCATGGTCAGAACTTATAGTTCACGCTGGTCATCAGTATCGGCGCAGTCTTGCGCAATGCCAGCGGCGTGTCCGCGGCATTGCCTACCTGGCGCGTCACGCCGAGGGTGCTGTTGACCGACCAGTTCTTGTCGAGCACGTGGTTCCAGTTGACCGCCACCGAAATGTCCTCGACGCCAGCCTTGGCCGTGTAATTGCGGTAGCGGTAAGCCGATGCCACGGTTTGCTGCTGCGTGACGCCGTAGTAGGTCTGCATGTGCTTGCGGTCGCCAAAGCCGATGCCGCCCTTCAAAGTCACCTGGTCGGTTTCGGTCTGCAGCAGCGGCATCGATGCGCCGAATTTATAGGTGTTGCCGTTCTCGCGATTGGACAGGGCCAGGGTGGCGGTCGCGTCGAGCGTGACCAGGCCGGCGACCTTGGCGCTGGCGGACAGCTTGGCAACCGCCGAACCTTCGATTTCGCCCATGCCGTTCAAGTCCCTGGAGCGATAGTAGCCTGGCAGGTCGCCGCTGTTGCGGCCAGGCGCGTAGCTCAGCGCCGCGCTCAGTTTGATGCCCTCGACCGAAGTCAGGTAGCCGATGCCGCGGTAGGTGCTGACGAAGAAGCCGGAGGCGTCCTGGTAGTCGGCAATCAGCAGCGGGAAGGCCTTGTAGCGCTCGCCGCCTTTGAATTCCGGCGCGGCAGCGATGCCGAAGCCAAGCACTTTGCTTTCTTTGATGGTGTCGGCGGCGTGGGCCGTGCCGGCGAGGGCGGCCAGGATCAGCAGGGTCGATTTCAGTAGTACGCGCATCTTGAAGCCTTTTGAATAGTGTGTCGGATGACTTGAAGTCGTTTTGCGTCAGGTCGGAGCGAAGTGTCGCAGTGATCGGCAAAAAGCACTACCAGAATGCTCTAGAGGCTAATTTCTTGGACGAATAGTACTGAATTTCGGTACTTTTGGACGCACCTGCTCAATGTGGGCAGCTGCTCTACCCACCCTGCCTTGGCACCGAGTCCGACCTGGGGTGGATAGGCTTGTCTACCCAAGCGTGGATTCGATCAGGTGTTCGGCACAGGGACATGTGTTACCCATGTCCCTAGCAAGGTGTTACCCATGTCCCTGCGCCGAACATCAGGCCGAACCCACGCTACGTCGACTGAATTTTGATACCTTTGTCTGAACGGGATCCGCGTGGGTACGCAGTACCCACCCTACAGGATGGCGGTCAGCAGGGCGGCCAGGCGGTGGCCGGCGCGCGTGAGTTGTTCGCGCGCGATGGCCGAACTGGTGACGGGGTAGTCGTCTGGCAGCTCGAGCTGCCAGACGCCGTATTGCTTGCCCTTCTTGCTGGTGCGCAGTTCCATCTTGCGCGGCACCACGCCTGCATAGGCGCGCCGGGTCGCCTGCAGCGCATCGTCGGCCCATTGGGCCGGCCAGCTGGCGGCGTCGCCAGCATCCGGCGCCGGCACCGGCTTGCTGTCGGCCAGCCGGGCGGCAAACTGTTCGTGGGTACCCACGCCGCTGCGCCGCATGGCGTAGTCGACCGCGGTGCTGTCCCAGAACGCGTGCAGCGACCGGGTCGAGCGTACCATCGCGCTGTCCGGCGGCTCCTCGCCCAGCCGCGGCGGCAGCTGGCGCGCGCTGGCCTGCGCCAGCATGGCGTCGTCGAGCAGGTAGTTGCTGCCGCCCACAGGGTCGTGCTGACCAGGACCAAAGGCCCAGCCGCCCTCCTCGTCTGCGTATTGCGCGCCCACGTGCAGCGGCTGGTGGATGTCGCCGGCCAGGTGCACCAGCAGCAGCAAGGCTTGCCGCCGGGTGAACTGGTGCGGGTTCGGCGCGCCCTTGCCCTGCAGGACGCCGATCGCCTGCTGCATGACCAGCACGATATTATCCTCATGCCTGCCTGCTACGTCGGCGCGGTAGCGCCCCTGCTGCAGCGGGATGTCGATGAAATGGTAGTTGCCGTGGCGCGGATTGCGCTCGAGGTAGACCTGCATCTCGGCCGTCAGCGGCCCGCAGTAGAAACCCGGCTTGGGGCAGTCGGCCCAGTTGGACACCGAGGCGAGGGTCTCGCCCGGCAGCAGCAGCGCCGCCAGCTGTTGCCCGGTGCGGCTGCCGCGCAGCAGCTGGTCGGCGATCGCGCCGACGGTGCGGTGGCCGACCGGCCCCCAGGCTTGCGCAGGAGGCACGGCAAGCAGTGCGGCCAGCACGAATACAGCACAGCGCTGCTTCAGGCTGGCGCGCATCTTACTTCGCCTTGTCCTCGCCCTTGATCGGGCGCGGATATTCCCTGGCCACGTCGATCGGCGCGGCGTATTGCGACGTCCACAGCTGCTCATGCAGCGCGCCGACGCGCTGCGCCATCGCTTCATTGCGCAACACCATTTCGAG
Source organism: uncultured bacterium (assembly GCA_965233055.1). GTDB lineage: Bacteria > Pseudomonadota > Gammaproteobacteria > Burkholderiales > Burkholderiaceae_D > Telluria_A. The sequence goes on along the minus strand of CBDDRJ010000057.1, from coordinate 134,759 downwards.
GTTGCGCGAATTATCGAAGTAGCCGCCGCTCCAGTTGCTGGTGCCGACCCATGCCAGCTTGCCGTCGATCGTCATGGTCTTGCTGTGGGTGACGCGGGCAAACGGGATAAAGCCGGTTGACGCGACCGGCAGCGTGACGACGCGGATCTCGATGTTCGGCACCAGCGACAGGCTCTTGAGGTAGTTGATGGCCGGCTTGTCAGTGCTCCAGTTGGCCACGATCAGCTTGATTTTGACGCCGCGTTGCGCTGCCGTGCGCAGCGCGTTGTCGATCATCGCGTAATACGGGCGGGTGCGGTTCGGGCCGTAGGACAGGGGCGCGTACTCCAGCAGCTGCACGCGCACTTCAGACCTGGCTTCGGCCAACAAGGCTGGCAGCACCGCTTCCGAGTGGCCCACGCCAGGCGGGTTGAAGGCGACCGGCGACGACACCAGCAGGGCCGGGCTGCTGATCGACGGCGGCGCCAGGCCGCGTTCTGCCAGCGGCACGGCCTGGCCGGCGCTGATGGCCGCCTGCGCCTTCCAGTCCTGCTCGAAGATCGCCTGCACTTGCGCGACCACTTGCGGGTCGGTGATGTGCAGGCCGGTCTCGTGGATATGGGTAAACGAGCGCCAGTCGAAGTTCTGGCTGCCGAGGTAAGCGGCACGGCCGTCGACGGCCAGGTATTTGGCGTGGATGATGCCGTTGCTCTGGACCTTGTCGAAATCGATGATGCGCAGCTCGAGATTCGGGATCGCCTTCAGCTGTTCGATGGTGGGCGCTTCCGACAGGTTGACGCCCCTTTTGTCGAGCAGGAAGCGGATCTTGACGCCGCGCTGGCCGGCCGCCGTCAGGCGTTCGACCACTTTGGCAAACGGCGCGCCGGCGCGGTTGACGGCGTAGAACTGGCCGATCACGATTTCCTTCCTGGCGCCGTCGAACAGCTCGGACCAGACAGTGACGGGGTCGCGCAGGTCGGCATTGACCAGGGTGGTTTCGACCGGCGTCGTGTAGACCAGCTCGTAGCCGGGGATCTTGAATTGGGCGTGGGCCTGGGTCGCGCAGGCGAGCAAGACGGGGAGAAGCAAACGGCGCATGGGATTCCTGTTCAAATAGATCTACGAAGATTATTCCACAAATGATTACGGCTGGTGTTCCCACCAGCCGTAAGGTACTTAGCCTACGAGACGTCGATCAGAACTCGTATTTGACCGATGCCTGGATTGCCCATTGCGACTCGCCCTTGTTCTGGCGTGGATCGATCTTCTCAACCGATGGACGGACGATGTAGATGTAGTGTCCCTGCGCATCGAGGCCACCGTAGTCGACGAAGCTGCGTGCCAGACCGCCAGCGGACTGGAAGCCCACCTCGTTGATGCGGCCCCACTTCTTGTTGAGCAAGTTACCGAAGTTCATGAAGTCGAGCGCGAAGGTGCCCTTATTGCCCTTGAACAGACCCGGCACTTCCTGGCTGATGCGCAGGTCGAAGCTGTTGGTCCACGGTGCAAATGCGCTGTTGCGGCCTACCACGCCACCGGCAGCGGACTTGAGCGATTCATGGGCATTGACGATCGCCCAGAATTTCTCTTCATTCGCGTGGTTCGTTGCAGTATCGCCATAGAAGGTCACTTCGTTCGAGCCAAACGACTTTGGAATGAACATGCGGTCGTTGCCGCGCTGGTCGTCGCCGTTCAAGTCATTGTTGACGGTCCAGCTATAAGGCTTGCCCGAACGGCCTTCATAGAACAGGCCAAAACGCGTGTTGTAGTTGCCGAAGAACTTGTTTTGCCAGTTCAGCAGCATGCTGACGCGGTCTTTGACCAGGTAGCTCGAGGTGGTCGCCACGTCTTCGTTTGGATTGAAGACCGAGCGGCCGTTGAAGTTCGATGACGACACCGACGAGGTCAGCGAAGACACTTCGGTGGCATCGGAGCGGGTGTAAGCAACCGACCAGCCCAGACCCTTGATCAATGGACGCGACACAGACACGGTGATGATATTGGCATCGCCCTTGTCGGTACCCTTGGCCACCAGCACATTGTTATATGCAGCATTAGCCAATGCCTTGGCCGATACGTTCGCGCCGGTGGCAAAGCCGCCGCTGGAGGTATAGCTGGTGGACTTGTAGCCGTTGGCGTTGAAGTACATTTCGCGGCCGTCAGGACCGATACGGGTCGGTGCGCCCAGGTTCAGGTGCTCGTAATAGATGCCATCCTTGTTCTTGGCATACAGGTACTCTGCGCTGAAGTTCAGGCCGAACCACGGCAATTCGGTGTCGAAGGCCAGGTTGGATTTCCAGATCGACGGCTGGCGCAGGCTGCTGTCGAGGAAGTCGACGTTCGACTTCGGCTCCGCGCCCGTGATATTGGTTGGCTGGTTCAGCGGGTCCGGGCTGAAGATGCCGCCGGCCGCAGGGCAGGCGCCGCTCGACGAGCTGCAGTTGATGATGCGGGTCGCTACGCCTGGATTGGAAAACACGTTCGACAGCCAAACGGTCGCGGCGGCACCCTGGAACAGGCCGGCACCACCGCGCAGTTGCATGGCGCGCTCACGGTCGAAGCGGTAGTTGAAGCCGAAACGCGGCTGCACCAGCTTCTGCCCATCAATGGTCTGGGTATTGTCACGGCCGAAACCGCCGGTCTGGCGCTTGCCGGTCGCGACGTCGCCAGCGATGACTGGCGCCTTGGCGGCGGCATTGGCCTTCGGCGTGCCGTCCACACCGGCCTGATCCACGCGCAAACCGTAGGTCAGCGTCAGGTTATTGCTGACGTTCCAGGTGTCTTGGACGAAGGCTGCCTTGTTCAGGATGCTGAAATTGGCAGCGGCGTCATTGAGCGTCAAGCCGGCCACTGGCACTTGCAGCGTGTACGAGGTTGGACGGCCGCGGCTGAAGTTCTCCAGCACGGCAGCTTCGACCTGAGCAGCGGTGGCGGTATTGCAGTTGATCGAGCCGAACGAATACGTGTAGCTGGCGCTGCTGTTGGTGCAGTTGAAGGTGTAGGTGCCATTCACGTTCTGCAAGAAGGCATTGAATACTTTGTTCTTCGAGTAGTCAGTACCGAACTTGATCTCGTGATCACCGACCGACCAGTTGCCGCCCAGGTAGGCATCGCTGGTCTTGGTGCCGAGCACATTGAAGTGGCGCGACAATTCCGTACCGAAATTGAGGAAGCGGTTGGCGGTCGAGGTGCCGGCGGTGGTGCCGGCAGGCAGCGCGCCATTGATCTGCAGGCTCATGGCCGGCAGTTTCCTGTTGTTCTTTGGCACCGAATTATAGTCGCGCGACGAGACCTTGAATTCAGTCGAGAAGCTTGGCGTCCAGTCGCCGAACCATTGTCCGACCAGGGTCTCGATGCTCTTCTCTTGCGAGTAGAACTGCGAGTTCATGGTCAGCGCGGTCGCCGAGTTGCTGCCGAACTGAGGTTCAGCCTGGTCGGTCTTAGCGTAGCGGAACATCGCGCGATGATTGTCGTTGATGTTCCAGTCGATCTTCAACATCTGCTCGCGCGAAGTCAGGGCCGTATTGGCCGGTACCGCGAGGCTGCCGATATCCATATTGTATTTGGACTTGGCGATATTGGTGACGGCGTCGATGGTCGACTGGGCAATCGCCACATTGGTCTTGGCACTGCCGGCCGGGCCGAAGGCTGGTGCAGTGCGGGTGCTTTCATGTTCTTCGACCAGCGCGAAGAAGAACAGTTTGTCCTTGATCAGCGGGCCGCTGGCCCACATGCCCTTGGTCGTTTCTTCGAACGGCGGAGCATCGAAATAGGTGTCGTTGACGTTATTGTAGCGGTCGCCGACCAGACGGTCGTCGCGGTAGCTGTACCAGCCCGCACCCTTCCAAGAATTGGTGCCGGACTTGGTCACTGCATTGACGTTGGCGCCTACGTAGCCCTTCTGGGTCACGTCATAATTGGCGACGTTGACCTGGACCGACTGGATCGCTTCAAACGAGATCGGCTGTTTTGCCGTCGGGCTGCCGTTCGATTCCAGGCCGAAGGTATCGTTGACCGCGACGCCGTCGATGGTCAGCGAGTTGTAACGCGAGTTCTGGCCGGCCACCGACATTTCGCCGCGTTCCTTATCGGTCTGCGAGATGCGCGGATCGGCGCGGGCGAAGTCCTGCAGATTGCGCTGGATCGAGGCCTGGATCGCCAGTTCGGTCGGGCTGATCGAGGTGCCCGAACCCATGGCCGAACGCGAGAACTTCTCGGAACGGGCCGCGTTGCCGGCGATGGTCACGGTCTGGATGGCCGGTGCGCCGACGGTGGCGTCGACGTTGGCCGTTTCGGCCAGCTGGATGTAGACGTCGTTTTTCTTTTCGGTCACGCCGTTCTTGCTGATAATGATCGTGTACGGACCGCCCACGCGCAGGCCGCGCGCGACGTAACGGCCTTCGGCGTCGGTCGTGACGCTGCTCACCGAACCCGATTCGACGTGCACGATCGAAACCGTGGCGCCGCCCGCTGGCTTGCCGTCAGCGCCGGAGATTTTGCCGCCGATCGCGGACGTGGTGTTTTGTGCGAAGGAAGGCGCGGCCGAGAGGGCGATAGACAGAGCTAGCGCCAGCTTGGTGAGCTGAATCCGTTTGTGATTGATCATTGTATAACCCCAAAAAAGACTGATTTTTTATGTGGAAGGCAGACCGCCCTTCCCTCTTTACTTTGCTGCAATTCATGCGCCGGCAGGCTTGTGGCTTGCCGTTCAAACTGGGAAACAAACAAAAGTTAGTTTGCAACTATATCTGTCTAATATGTCATTGACGTGACACTGAAACTACAGCGCTTGATGATGTGGATCAAAGGCAACAAGCTGACGATATAGCATCATTCAAAATCAACTATGGCATTAAGCGACTCAGAGTGACAAATACGTTTTCGCTTAGACATTTATTTGAAAAATATATAAATGCCTAGCGGAAACCAGCAACGGGGCTCGGCGATGGGCTTTCCCGAAGCAAAGCCTGTAAATCGCGATTATAGTTGAGCCAATAATGGGTGAATTCCTTTCACCCAGAAATTCGACAAAGGTTCGCTACTGCTGACAATTGTGTAGCAAGAAGGCCACACTGCGCGCAGCCGGCGCCGGCTGGCGGGCAGTAAGAGTGGCGATTCCGGCAGCATTGCACTGCCGGAATTGTTGCAAAACTACTTATTTTTTGCGTTCGGGCCCTGCGCCACGACCGACGCCTCGAACCTGGCGAAACGGGCGTCGAGCTGGGCGCTCAGGCGCTGCTTGTCGGCAGCCGGCAAGAAGGCATAGCGCACCCCGTTGTACGAGATCTTCTTCACTTCCGCGTAGCTGGGGCGGTAGTCGCGCGCGAATCGCACATACTCGCTGGCCAGGTCGTTGCGCGCCACGCCCGCATCGTCGGTCGACAGCACGATCGGCACCCCATGCTTGCGATACAGATTGACCGGGTGGCTTGACCCCTTGATGCCGAGGATGACGTCGTTGCTGGTCAGGTTGATTTCGACCGGGATGTCCCGCGCGCGCATCAGCGCCATGGTAGCGACGGCATTGGTTTCATGCGCGATGTCGGTGCCATGGCCGACCCGCAGCGAGCCGGCCGCCAGCGACTGCTCGATGTGCGAGCGCAGCCCTTCCGGCGGCACCATGCCCAGCGCCAGCTCGCCCGCGTGCAGGGCCAGCTTGACGTCCGGGTATTTGGCCTTGAGGAATTTGAACATCTGCATATGCAGCGCATAGTCGCGCATCGACACATGCTCGTTCTCGCCGCCGACGATGTTGACGGCGACGAACAGGCGGCTCTTGGCGGCGGCCTTGAAGGCCGACACCATATTCGAGAACACCATCGACGGCGGCAGCAGGCGCAACACGAAAGGCTGGTAGCGCAGCGTGAAGTCGGCGTCATCGATATTGGCATGGGCCGCTTCGGCGGTGGCCACGTAATCCTGGATGCGGCCATTGAAGCCGGCGTCCTGGTCCAGCTGCGCGTACAGCTTGGCGATCAGGCCGTTGTGGTCTGCGCCGGGCTTGAGGATCGCGCCGTCGAAGGGCGCATCAGGCATGAACGGCGGCAGCGTGAAGATGGTTTCCATATAGCCGATATGGTCGGCAATGGCGCGCTCCTTCAGGTGCTGCAGGCCTTCGTTCAGATAGGCGTAGCTGACTGGCGAGAAATACGGGAAGGTCTCGAAGAAACGCTGGTCCGGCGGCGGCTGGATCGCGAAGTGGTTGCTGTAGTCCTTGATCGACCAGCGCTGCAGCAGTTCGCGGTACAGGGTGTTGTCGGCAATGATGTCGGCCGCCGCCACACAGTTGCCGGCCGGTTTGCTGGTGGCGATGCGGAACGTGGTCTTGTCGATGCAATAGGCTTTGCGGTCGACCCACTCGAGGAACTTCTCGGCATAGATGGCGCCGTCGAAGTGGTGGTGCAGCTCGCCGCCCTTGGGCATCTGCGACAGGAACAGCGTCAGTTCGGCCTGTTTCGGCTCGGCCCCCGTCAGGCTGGCGAAATAGCGCGCCGTGGCCGCCTCGTTGGCGTTCGGTGCCGCCACTGCATGGCCGCCGACGGCCAGCGACAACATCAGGCTAATCAGTTTGATCCGCATGTTTTCCTCTCGTTTAGGTGAAAATCCGCGTGGGTACGAGAAGCCGTACCCACCCTACGGGCGTCCGCTCGTTCTGGTGAAAAATCCGCGTGGGTACAAAAACCGTACCCACCCTACGAGTTTCCCGGTAGGGTGGGTAAGCTTGCTTACCCACGCGTCTACGGTCGCTGATGAACCAGGCGTCCGTTCGAATAGGTCGCTGCCACTGCGCGGTCGTCGCCCAGCAGCGCCAGCGCAAACAGCATCTCTTCCAGGCTGTTGCAACGCTCGGTCCGCCGCTTCAGCAGCGCGGTCGCATGCGGGTCGAGCACGATGAAGTCCGCTTCCGTGCCCGGCGCAAAATGGCCGATCGTCCCCTCCAGCTGCATGCTGCGCGCCGCGCCCAGCGTGGCCATGTAGAACATCCGCAGCGCCGGCAGGTAGCAGCCTTTCAGGCGCCCTACTTTATAGGCTTCATTCATTGTTTGCAACATCGAGAACGAAGTGCCGCCGCCGACATCGGTCGCCAGCGACATCGGCATGCGCGCGTCGTCGGCCTTGTCGAAATCAAACAGGCCGCTGCCGAGGAACAGGTTGGACGTGGGGCAGACCGCCGCCGCCGACTGCGTCTCGGCCATGCGCAGGCGGTCGTCGTCGGACAGCCAGATGCAGTGGCCGAACATGGCGCGCGGGCGCATCATGCCGTAGTGGTCGTACACATCCAGATAGCTGCGCGCCTTCGGGTACAGCTCCTTGACCCAGCTGCACTCGTCCGGGTTCTCGGCAACATGGGTCTGCAGGAAGGTGTCGGGGTACTTGCTGGCCAGTTCGCCCGCCAGCTGCAGCTGGGCTTCGGTCGAGGTCGGCGCAAAGCGCGGCGTGATCGCATACAGCGCGCGGCCGCGCTTGTGCCATTTCCGGATCAGCTCTTCGCTGTCGCGCACCCCGCCCTCGGCCGTGTCGCGCAGGAAGTCCGGGCAATTGCGGTCCATCAGCACCTTGCCTGCCACCATGCGCAGCTGGCGCGCCTCGCTCGCCGCAAAGAAGGCGTCGACCGATTCCTTGTGCACGGTGCAGTAGACCATCGCGGTGGTGGTGCCATTGCGCAGCAGCTCATCGAGGAAGAACTCGGCCACGTCGCGCGCATGCTGCGGGTCGCCGAAGCGGCGCTCGGTCGGGAAGGTATAGGTCTCGAGCCACGGCAGCAGGCCCGGCGCCGGCGAGGCGATCATGTCGGTCTGCGGAAAATGCAGGTGGGTGTCGATAAATCCCGGCATCAGGATCTTGCCGCGGTAGTCGGTCACCGGCGTGCCAGCCGGCAGCGTGCCAGCCAGCCGGTCATAGTCGCCGAAGGCGCTGACCTTGCCGTCGCTGACAATCAGCAGGCCATCCTCGTGCCAATGGCAAGCCTCGTGCGCCAAGGCAGGATCGGCATGGAAGCTCAGCACACTGGCGCGGTAAGCCTGCACGGTGTTGGGGGCAAGGTCGGACATCGCTGCTTTCTCGGGACAGTTTACTGCTTTGAATTCTGGACCAGCCTGATCGGGGTTGTCGCTGCGCCCGCTTGCGCGCCAGCCGCTTCCCATACGGTCAGCAACTGGGCGCACACCGATGCTGCAATCACGGCCGGCGCCTTGTTGGCGATGCCGGGCAAGCCGATCGGGCAAACCATAGCACCAATCTTCGGCTCCGGCACGCCCTTTGCGCGCAGGCGGTGCTCGAACTGCTTTCGCTTGGTGTGCGAGCCGATCAGGCCGAACCATTGCACTTCATTGCGCGCCATGATCGCTTCGGACAGGCGCTGGTCCAGCGCGTGGCTGTGGGTCATGACCAGGAAGGTCGACCCGTTCGGCGCGGCATCGACCACGGCTTCGGGCGTATCGGTCGCTTCGACCGCGACATTGGCCGGAATCGAGGCCGGGAACAGGTCGTCGCGTTCATCGACCCAGGTGACGGTGCAAGGCAGGTCGGCCAGCGCCTTGACGATGGCGGCGCCGACATGGCCGGCGCCGAACAGGACCAGGTGGGCGCGCGGCGCATCGACGGTGTCGACCAGCCAGCGGCGCCCGTCCTGTTCCTGCATCACATGGGTGCCGCGCCCGCGCGCAAACAGCGGTGCCGGCGCGCCCGCCAATTGGGCGCCGTGCTGGTCGAACAAGGCCGATTCCGGCGCGCCGTCCAGCGCCACCATGCGCGTGCTGTCGCTGCCGGCACGCTGCGCCAACATGGCTGCCTGCTGCACGTCGGCCAGCTCAAACGCCAGGTGCACGACGCCGCCGCAGCACTGGCCCAGCCCGGGGCCGAGGGCGAAGCGTTCCAGGTGGCGCTGGCGGCCGTCATTGAGCATCGCACGCGCCGTCGCCACGGCGCGCAACTCGAGGTGGCCGCCGCCGATGGTGTCGAACTGGCGCTCGGCCGTCACCAGCATGCGGGCGCCGCATTCGCGCGGGCCGGACCCCTCGACGATGGCAACCGTGACCAGCACCGCCGGTCCGCACGCCACCACTGTGCCCCAGTCGAACACTCAAGCCACCCCTGCCGCTGCCGCTTCAACGCTGGCGATGGCCTTGAGGATTTCTTCGCTGGTGGCAGGCGCATTGAGCGGCGGATTGATCTTGTGCCCGCCGAGCGACGACACGGCGTCGCGAATGGCGAAGAACACCGAGAATGGCAGCAGCAGCGGCGGCTCGCCGACCGCCTTGGAGCGGTGGATCGAATCGGCCACATTGGTGTTCTCGAACAGTTTGACGCGCAGGTCTTGCGGGCAGTCGGAGATGCCGGGAATCTTATAGGTCGACGGGGCGTGCGTCATCAGCTTGCCGCCCGCGTTCCACCACAGCTCTTCCGTCGTCAGCCAGCCCATGCCCTGGATGAAGGCGCCCTCGACCTGGCCGATATCGATGGCCGGGTTGAGCGAACGGCCGGCGTCGTACAGCGCGTCCGCGCGCAGCAGCTTCCATTCGCCGGTCAGGGTATCGACCACCACTTCGGCCACGGCAGCGCCGTAGGCAAAGTAGGAAAAGGGATTGCCGTTCATGGTCTTGGGATCCCACGACAGGCCAGGGGTGGCGTAAAAGCCGTCGGACCACAGCTGCACGCGGGCCAGGTAGGCCTTTTGCACCAGTTCGGGGAACGACAAGCTGTGGCCGTTGCAGGTGATCGAGTTGTCGGCAAAGCCGACCTGTTCGATGTCGCCGCCATACAGCTTGACGGCGAAAGCGGCCAGCCGGTCGCGCAGTTGGCGCGCCGCGTCCTGCGCCGCCTTGCCGTTCAGGTCGGCGCCGGTCGAGGCGGCGGTGGCCGAGGTATTGGCGACCTTGCTGGTGTCGGTGGCGGTGGCGCGCACCTTGGCCAGGTCCACGCCCAGTTCGTGCGCGACCACCTGCATCACCTTGGTGTTGATGCCCTGTCCCATCTCGGTGCCGCCATGGTTGACCATGATCGAACCGTCGACATAGATATGCACCAGCGCGCCGGCCTGGTTCAGGTGGGTGACGTTGAAGGCGATGCCGAATTTGAGCGGAGTGAAGGCGAGCCCCTTCTTGAGCACCGGGCTGGCGGCGTTGAATGCTTCGACCGCCTTGCGGCGCGCGCGGTAGTCGCTCGACACTTCCAGCTCGCTGGTGAGCTCGTCGATGATGTTGTCGACCACTTTCTGGCCGTAGGGCGTGACGTTGCGGTCAAGCTTGCCGTAGAAGTTCAGGCGGCGGATATCGAAGGCGTCGCGCCCCAGGGCACGGGCGATTTCGTCGATCACGTATTCGATGGCGATGGCGCCCTGCGGGCCGCCGAAGCCGCGGAATGCGGTATTGGACTGGGTGTTGGTCTTGCCGCAGGCAGCGCGGATCTCGACATCGGACAGGTAGTAGGTGTTGTCGAAATGGCAGACGGCGCGCGTGGCGACAGGCCCCGACAGGTCGGCCGAGAAGCCGGCCCGCGACACCATGTCGACCTTGGCGGCGACGATGCGGCCATTGTCGTCGTAGCCGACTTCGTATTCGTAGTAGAAGCAGTGGCGCTTGCCAGTGACGAGCATGTCGTCGTCGCGGTCGGCGCGCAGCTTGACCGGGCGGTTCAGCCTGGCCGCGGCGATGGCGCTGGCCGCCGCCCACAGGGCCGACTGCGACTCCTTGCCGCCGAAGCCGCCGCCCATGCGACGGCATTCGACCACCACCTTGTGCGACAGGCGGCCCAGCGCGTGCGCGACGACGTGCTGCATCTCGCTCGGGTGCTGGGTCGAGCACAGCACCAGCATGCCTTCGTCTTCCTTCGGGATCGCGTAGGAGATCTGCCCTTCCAGGTAGAACTGCTCCTGCCCGCCGACATACAGCTGGCCCTTGACCGTGTGCGGCGCCGCCTTGAAGGCCTGCTCGCTGTCGCCGCGCGTCAGTAGCATCGGCGGCAGCACATACGACTTGGCGGCCTTGGCCGCCTGCGGCGTCAGGATACTCACCAGTTCCTCGTAGCTGACCTTGGCCAGGCGGGCGGCGCGGCGCGCGTTGTCGTGGGTATCGGCCACCACGATGAAGATCGGCTGGCCGACGTACTGCACCAGGCCGTCTGCCAGGATAGGGTCGTCGTGGATGATCGGACCGCAGTCGTTGGTGCCGGCGATGTCCTGCGCTGTGTAGACGGCGACCACGCCCGCGCTGGCCAGCACGGGTGCCAGGTCGAGGGCGCTGATTCTGGCATGCGGCTTGGCCGACAGGCCAAGTGCCGCGTGCAAGGTGCCGGCGACTTCAGGCAAGTCGTCGGTGTAGGTGGCTTGCCCCAGCACGTGCAGGCGGGCCGATTCATGCGGATGGGCTTTGCCCACTTCGGCCCATGCCGAAGCGGTGGCAGGGGTGGCGAGCGTGGTCGAGCCGGGATGGTTCATCGTCATCTCCTCAGGCGCGCACGGCGAAAGCGTTGACTTCGTCGTTCGCCAGCGGCGCATCGGGCCGCGTTTCGAACCAGAAGCGGCGCAGCAGGTTCTGCGCCGCCTTCATGCGGTAGGTGTTCGAAGCCCGCATGTCCGACAGCGGCGCGTAGTCCTTGGCCAGCATGGCCATCGCTTCATGGAGAGTTTGCTCATTCCAGTCGCGCCCCGCTAGCCACGCTTCGGTCTGCGCAGCGCGCTTGGGGGTGGCGGCCATGCCGCCGAAGGCAATGCGCGCCTCGGTGATGCGTGCGCCGTCGAGGGTAAAGCAGAAGGCGGCGCAGACGGCCGAGATATCCTGGTCGAAGCGCTTGGCCAGTTTGTAGGTGCGAAATTTGCGGCCTGCGCGCGGCAGGGCGATGCCGACCGACTCGACGAATTCGTCGGGCCGCAGGTCTTTCTTCTGGTAGTCGAGGTAGAAGGCGTCGAGCGGCAGTACGCGTTCGCCCTGCGGGCCGCGCAGCACGACGCTGCTGCCGAGCGCAATCATCCATGGCATCGAGTCGCCGATCGGCGAGCCGTTGGCGACATTGCCGCCCAGCGTGCCGGCATTGCGGATCGGCAGCGAGGCAAAGCGCTGCCACATTTCCGACAGCTCAGGGTAGTGCCTGCAAATGGCGGCGTAGGCGTCGTTCAGGGTGACGCCGGCGCCGATATGGAGCATGCCCTCTTCTTCATCGATCTGCTTGAGGGCATCGACGTGGCCGATGTAGATGATGTCGCCCAGTTGGCGCATCTGCTTGGTGACCCACAGGCCGATATCGGTCGAGCCGGCCAGAATGGTCGCGTCCGGCCTGGCGCTGCGGATCTGCACCAGCTCGTCAATGGTGCGCGGCGCATAAAAAGTTGGCCCGCCGGCGCTGTAGCTGGTCATGGCCGAGTGCTGCAGCGGCGCCAGCGCACAAGCGAGCGCCGTCTGGTCGAACTCGACGCGCGGCAACTCGCCCATGCGGTGGGCGGCGTCGATGATCGGGCGGTAGCCGGTGCAGCGGCACAGGTTGCCGGACAGGCAGTCGTCGACCTCGCGCCGGCTCGGCTGGCGGCCGTCCTGCTTCAGGTACATGCCCCACAAGGACATGACGAAGCCGGGCGTGCAGAAGCCGCACTGGGAGCCGTGGCATTCGACCATCGCCTGCTGCACAGGATGCAGCTCGCCGTTCGGCTGCTGCAGGTCTTCGACCGAGAACAGGGCCTTGCCGTCGAGCGTAGGGGTCAGCTGGATGCAGGAATTGACGGCCTTGAGCTCCAGCTTGCCATTTTCAAGCGAACCGATGACGACCGTGCAGGCGCCGCAGTCGCCTTCGGCGCAGCCTTCCTTGGTGCCGGTGCAGTGCAGGTCTTCGCGCAGGTGCTGCAGGACGGTCTGGGTCGGCGCCGCGTTGCTGACCTCGCGCACTTGGCCTTGGTAATAAAATCGTATGGGTTCGGACATGGTTGCCTCGGTTCTAGCCTAGTGTGCAACATTAACACCGGCGCCAGCACGTCATATAAGCAATCAATGATGTCACTTATCATGAAATTTGCATATTGCGCGTGGGCACGCAGTGCCCACCCTACAGTTTCCTTCAGCGCGGGTGGGTCTTGATCCAGTGCTCGGCAATATCAATGCGGCGCGTTATCCATACTTTGTCATGGCTTTGGACATAGTCAAGGAAGCGCGCCAGCGCCGCCGCCCTGGCTGGCCGGCCGACGATGCGGCAATGCAGGCCGATCGACAGCATCTTGGGCCGGTTCAGGCCTTCGGGGTCGCCTTCGGCATACAGCACGTCGAAGGCGTCCTTCAGGTAATCGAAGAACTGGGTGCCGCAATTGAAGCCCTGCATGGCCGCGAAGCGCATGTCGTTGGTGTCGAGCGTGTACGGCACCACCAGGTGCTGCTTGCTGGCTTGCGCGCCATCGGCGTCCCGGTAGTCGACCTTCTGCCAGAACGGCAGGTCGTCGCCGTAATGGTCGGCGTCATAGGCAAAGCCGCCATGCTCGACCACCAGCCTGCGGGTATTGGGCGAATCGCGCCCCGTATACCAGCCGAGCGGCGCATCGCCCGTCAGTTCGCGCAGGATGGCGACCGCTTCCTGCATATGGGCGCGCTCAAGCGCCTCGTCGATGTTCTGGTATGAGATCCAGCGCAGGCCGTGGCAGGCGATTTCGTGGCCCAGTTCGCTGAACGCGGCGACCGCTTCCGGATTGCGCTTCAGGGCCATCGCCACCCCGAACACGGTCAGCGGCAAGTCGCGCTGCTCGAACATGCGCAGCAGGCGCCACAGACCGGCGCGCGAACCGTATTCATACAGCGACTCCATGCTCATGTGGCGGGACGGGAAGGCCTGGGCGCCGATGATCTCGGACAGGAAGGTTTCAGAGGCGGCATCGCCGTGCAGTACGCAGTTTTCTCCGCCTTCCTCGTAGTTGAGGACGAATTGCAGCGCAATGCGGGCCTGGCCCGGCCATTGCGCATGCGGTGGAGTGTGGCCATAGCCGGCCAGGTCGCGCGGGTAATTGTCGTAAGTTGTCATCGGGTGCCTGCTGGGGGCGGCCGGTATAGCCACTATATGCAATCATCATATAACCAGTCGCCGCCAAAGGTATATGATCTGCGCCATACCTTGCCTCACGAACAACATATAGGACATCATTATGGGCAAACTCTCCACCCACGTGCTCGACACCACTTGCGGCAGACCGGGGGCCGGCGTCAAGGTCGAGCTGTATGCGGTCGGGCCGCTTGGGCGCACCCTGCTCAAGACCGAAACGACCAACCAGGATGGCCGCTGCAACAGCGCGCTGCTCGAAGGCGATGCCGTGGTGCCGGGCAAGTACGAGCTGGTGTTCTTTGCCGGCGACTATTTTGCCGCCCACGGCGCCACCCTGCCCGAACCGCGCTTCATCGACCAGGTGACGATTGCCTTCGGCATCGCCGACGCCAGCCAGAACTACCACGTGCCGCTGGTGGTCACGCCGTGGTCTTACTCGACCTACCGCGGCAGTTAAGCTGCGTCAAAGCGCGCCGCTTGCACTGGCCACGCAGGCGCCTAAAATAGGAGCATGAATCCGAATCCAAATGAACTGCCGCCGCCATCGGCAACGTCAGGCGATCCCTCTGTCTGGCCCTATATGTATGGTCTGGGTGCGGCCTTTGGCGAAATGAAGGCCGACATGGCGCAAATCAAGGTCGAGCTGAAGGAGATGAATGCCAAGCTCGATGAACTGATCAAGTGGAAAACCATGATCTTGGGCGGCTTTGCCGTAATTGCTGCCCTGACTGGCGCCTTGGCCTATGTCAGCGCCAAGTATTCCATTTCGTTCAATGAAAGACCTGTCATCGTTTTGCCCACACCCCGCTAAACTTGCACGCTTGTCATGCTTGCTCTAGAATCGCTCGTTCTAGCGCAGGCTTCGGTCTGTCCCACTATGCAAGCTTCTTTACGGTGAGCCTTGGATACCGTGCCACTTTGGGTGCTTGTCCTCGCACTCGTTTCCCTGATCCTGTTTTCAGCCTTTTTCGCGATGGCGGAAACGGCATTGATGGCCGCCAACCGCTTCCGCCTGCGCAACCAGGCCAAGCGCGGCAGCCGCATGGCCATCACCACGCTGTGGCTGCTGGCCCGCACCGACAAGCTGCTGTCGATGATCCTGATCGCCAACACGGTCGTCAATGCGGCGGCCACTGCGCTGGTCACGTCGATCGCCGTCCTCTACTTCGGCTTGCAGGAAGGCGTGGTCGTGCTCGCCACGGCCGCCATCGCCTTCCTGCTGATCGTGTTCGCCGAAGTGTCGCCCAAGGTGATCGGCGCCACCTACCCGGAGCGCATCGCCCTGTTGACCTCGGTCATCCTGAAGCCGATGATGACCGTCGGCAAGCCGGTGATCTGGTTCGTCAACCTGTTCGTCGGCCTGGTCGTGCGCCTGTTCCGCATCAAGCCGGACGGCACGCTCAACGAGCAGCGCATGTCGGCCGAGGAATGGCGCTCGATCGTGCTCGAAGGGGGCAATTTCATCCCGCAAAAGCACAAGAGCATCATGCTCAACCTGTTCGACCTCGAAACCATCTCGGTCGAGGACATCATGACCCCGCGCGCCCAGGTCGAGGCGCTGAATCTGGCCGTGCCGGTCGAGGAAGTCAAGCGCCAGCTGACCACCTGCTACCACAACAAGCTGCCCGTGTTCGAAGGCGACATCAACCAGATCATCGGCATCCTGCATGTGCGCAAGGCGGTGGCCCTGCTCAATGAAGTCGAGGACTTGACGGTCGAGCACTTCCGCGAGCTGCTGACGGCGCCCTATTACATCCCGCAGGACACCGGCGTGTTCACCCAGTTGCAGTATTTCCAGGAAAAGCGCGAACGGCTCGGCATCATCGTCGACGAATACGGCGAGGTGCAGGGCCTGGTCACGCTCGACGACATCATCGAGGAAATGATCGGTGAGTTCACCACGTCGATGCCGGGCGCGGCGCGCAGCGACAGCTTCGGCTGGTCGGCCCAGGGCGACTGCCTGCTCGACGGCGCCACCGCGCTGCGCGACATCAACAAGCGGCTCGGCCTGGATTTTCCCCTGGATGGCCCCAAGACCCTCAACGGCTTGCTGCTCGAACAGTTGCAGGAGATTCCCGACGCCGCCATCTCGCTCAAGATCGGCAACTGCATCGTCGAAGTGATCCAGGTCCAGAACCAGGCGATCAAGGTCGTCAAGCTGAACCAGCCGTCCACACGCCAACACTAGTGAACTGTACGAAGCGTGTAACCCTTTACAAAAGTGATGCTCCGGAGCATCATCGGGTTAGCATGGGGCCGTGCATTGCTGCCCCGACCTTGAAAACAGACCGACTATGGCAGCAGTCCTACCCACCGCAGTGTCCGGGGCCCCGATGTCCGGGCTGGCGCGCGCGCTGGTCCAGGCCGGCAAGCTGACAGCGGTGCAGGCCGAGGCGCTACAGAAGAAAGCCTCTGCCGACAAGGCGCCGTTCATCGACACCCTGCTCGCCGGCGGCACCATCGACGCCAGGAGCCTGGCCGTATTTTGCGCCGAAACCTTCGGCTACCCGCTGATGGACATGGCGCTGTTCAACCTCGAGTCGCTGCCGCCCAAGGCCATCGACGAAAAGTTAATGGCCGCCCAACGCGTGATCGCGGTGGCCAAAAGGGGCAACAAATTATCGGTGGCACTGTCTGATCCGACCAACACTCAGGCCTTAGACCAGATCAAGTTCCAGACCCAGTCGTCGGTCGAGCCGGTGATCGTGCCGCACGACGCCCTGCTCAAGCTGCTGGCCTCGCAATCGAAGACGGCCGAGCAGAATATCGCCGACATGGTCGGCGACGACGGCGACATCGAGTTCGGCGAGGAACCGTCCGGCCCGACCGAGGCCGAGACGGCCGCCGCCAACGAGATCGAAGACGCGCCGATCGTCAAATTCCTCAACAAGATCCTGCTCGACGCCATCAACCTGGGGGCATCCGACCTGCATTTCGAGCCGTTCGAGAAGTTCTACCGGATCCGCTTCCGGGTCGACGGCGTGCTGCGCGAGCATGCCCAGCCGCCGCTGTCGATCAAGGAAAAGCTGGTGTCGCGCATCAAGGTGCTGGCCAAGCTCGATATTTCGGAGAAGCGCGTGCCGCAGGACGGCCGCATGCGGCTGAACGTGTCGCCGACCAAGTCGATCGACTTCCGCATCTCGACGCTGCCGACGCTGTTCGGCGAAAAAACCGTCATGCGTATCCTCGACGCGACCCAGGCCCAGATGGGCATCGACGCGCTCGGCTACGACCCGGACCAGAAGGAAACCCTGCTCGAGGCGATCCAGCGCCCGTACGGCATGGTGCTGGTGACGGGGCCGACCGGCTCGGGCAAGACGGTGTCCCTGTATACATGCCTGAACGTCATCAACAAGCCCGGCATCAATATCTCGACGGCCGAAGACCCGGCCGAGATCAACCTGCCGGGCGTCAACCAGGTCAACGTCAATGACCGCGCCGGCCTGACCTTCCCGGTGGCGCTCAAGTCCTTCCTGCGCCAGGATCCGGACATCATCATGGTCGGCGAGATCCGCGACCTGGAGACGGCCGACATTGCCATCAAGGCGGCCCAGACCGGCCACATGGTGTTCTCGACGCTGCACACCAACGACGCGCCGTCGACCCTGACGCGTCTGATGAATATGGGGGTGGCGCCGTTCAATATCGCGTCTTCCGTCATCCTGATCACCGCCCAGCGCCTGGCGCGCCGCCTGTGCACCTGCAAGGCGCCGCTCGACACCCCCGACGAGGTGCTGCTGGCGGCCGGCTTCAAGCCCGAGGAGCTCGACGGCAGCTGGAAGCCGTATGGGCCGGTCGGCTGCGACCGCTGCCTCGGCGGCGGCTACAAGGGCCGGGTCGGTATCTACCAGATCATGCCGATCACGCCCGAAATCGAAAAGATTATTCTGGCGCACGGCAATTCAATGCAAATCGCCGAGCAATCCGAGAAGGAAGGCGTAAAATCGCTGCGCCGCGCCGGCTTGATGAAAGTCCGGTCCGGGCTGACCAGCCTCGAAGAAGTCGTCGGCTGCACCAACGAATAGGGAAACTATGGCCACTCAAGCAAAAGTCGGCGCGCCCAAGGAGCAGATCTATTCCTGGGAAGGCAAGGACAGGACCGGCAAGGACGTGCGCGGCGAGATCCGCGCCGGCGGCGAAGCCATCGTCGGCGCCACCATGCGCCGCCAGGGCATCATGGTCACCAAGGTCAAGCTCAAGAAGGTCAAGTCCGGCGGCAAGATCACGCCCAAGGATATCTCGATGTTCACCCGCCAGCTGGCGACGATGATGAAGGCCGGCGTGCCGCTGCTGCAATCGTTCGACATCGTCGGCAAGGGCCATGCCAACCCGGCCATGGCCAAGCTGATCCTGGACCTGCGCGGCGATATCGAGACTGGCACCAGCCTCAACAATGCATTCCGCAAATACCCGCTGTACTTCGATGCGCTGTTCTGCAACCTGGTCGGCGCCGGCGAGGCGGCCGGTATCCTCGAAGACCTGCTCAACCGGCTGGCCATCTACCAGGAGAAAACGCTGGCCATCAAGCAGAAGATCAAGTCGGCCCTGATGTATCCGGTGTCGATCCTCGGCATCGCCTTCGTCGTCACCGCCGTCATCATGATCTGGGTGGTGCCGGCCTTCAAGTCGGTGTTCTCGAGCTTCGGCGCCGATTTGCCGGGCCCGACCCTGATGGTGATGGCGATCTCCGAATTCTTCGTCGCCTGGTGGTACCTGAT
Source organism: uncultured bacterium (assembly GCA_965233055.1). Taxonomy (GTDB): domain Bacteria; phylum Pseudomonadota; class Gammaproteobacteria; order Burkholderiales; family Burkholderiaceae_D; genus Telluria_A. The sequence goes on along the minus strand of CBDDRJ010000057.1, from coordinate 116,055 downwards.
CTTCGGCAGCCTGTTCGCCGCCATCTACTTCTTCTTCCAGACCTGGCAGCGCTCGGCCAAGATGCAGCGCTTCATGGACCTCACTCTGCTCAAGGCGCCGATCTTCGGCGCCGTGATCCGCAAGGCCACCATCGCCCGCTGGACCCGCACGCTGGCGACCATGTTCGCGGCCGGCGTGCCGCTGGTCGAAGCGCTCGACTCGGTCGGCGGCGCGGCCGGCAACGCGCTGTACTACGAAGCGACCAAGCGCATCCAGGCCGAAGTGTCGACCGGCACCAGCCTGACCATCGCGATGCAGAACGCCGACGTGTTCCCGTCGATGGTGATCCAGATGTGCCAGATCGGCGAGGAATCGGGCGCGCTCGACTCGATGCTGGGCAAGGTAGCCGACTTCTTCGAGGAAGAGGTCGACGAAGCGGTCGGCGCGCTGGCGTCGCTGATGGAACCTTTGATCATGGTCATCCTGGGCGTGCTGATCGGCGGCCTGGTGGTGGCGATGTACCTGCCAATCTTCAAACTGGGCTCGGTTGTCTGACCATGGAATTTCTCTTTTTTGCCGCACCGGGCAGCCTGTCCGTTGCTTTGGTGGCCGCGCTGTTCGGCCTGATCGTCGGTAGCTTCCTCAATGTCGTCATCCACCGCCTGCCGGTGATGATGCAGCGCGAGTCGGACAATTACGTGGCCCAGGAATCGGGCCGCGACCTGCCCCATGCTGAACGCTACAACCTGATGACGCCGCGCTCGTGCTGCCCGCACTGCGGCCACCAGATCACGGCGCTCGAGAACATCCCGGTACTGAGCTACCTGGCGCTGCGCGGCAAATGCCGCGCCTGCCACGCGCCGATCTCGAAGCGCTACCCGCTGGTCGAACTGCTGGGCGGCGCGCTGGCGGGCTGGCTGGCCTGGCACTTCGGCACCGGCTGGGCCGGCATGGGCGCGCTGCTGTTCGGCTTCATGCTGCTGGCGATGACCTTCATCGACCTCGACACCCAGCTGCTGCCGGACGACCTGACCTACCCGCTGCTGTGGATCGGCCTGCTCCTCAATATCAATGGCACCTACGTACCTTTGAAGGACGCCGTGATCGGCGCCGCCGCCGGCTACCTGGCGCTGTGGTCGGTCTACTGGCTGTTCAAGCTGGCCACCGGCAAGGAAGGCATGGGCTATGGCGACTTCAAGCTGTTGGGGGCGCTGGGCGCCTGGATGGGCTGGACCGTGCTGCCGACCATCATCCTGCTGTCGTCGGTGGTCGGGGCGCTGGTCGGCATTAGCCTGATCGTGTTCGCCCGTCACCAGCGCGGCACCCCGATCCCGTTCGGCCCCTACCTGGCGGCGGCCGGCCTGATCACGCTGGTGTACGGCGAGCAGCTGGTGCGCCTCACGTCAAGCTACCTGCCCTGACATGGCCACCCCGTCAACCCACCCGTGGATCGGCCTGACAGGGGGCATCGGCTGCGGCAAAAGCACGGTGGCGGACGGCTTTGCCGCGCTCGGCGCCGGCATCGTCGACACCGACGCCATCGCCCATGCGCTGACCGGCGCCAAGGGCGCGGCCATGCCGGCCCTGGTCGACGCCTTCGGGCCCGGCTGCATGGCACCGGACGGCTCGATGGACCGGCCCGCCATGCGCGCGCGGGTGTTCGGCAACCCGGCCGAGAAGGCGCGGCTGGAGGCAATCCTGCATCCGATGATCCAGGCCGAGACGCTGGCGCAGGCCGAGGCCAGTACGGCGCCGTATGTGCTGATCGTGGTGCCGCTGCTGGTCGAGTCGGGCCACTGGAAGCACAAGGTGGCGCGCGTGCTGGTGGTCGACTGCCCCGAAACGACCCAGGTAGCGCGCGTGATGGCGCGCTCAAGCCTGCCCGAACAGCAGGTCCAGGCCATCATGGCGACCCAGGCCGCGCGGGCCGAACGGCTCGGGCAAGCCGACGACGTGATCCACAATGATGGTGGCCTTGACGAACTGACACCCCAAATCGAGCGTTTGCATCGCTTTTATTCGGCATTTTCCGAAAGAATGGCAACAAATCCATTGGAGCGTTTGTAATTTTGCCCCGCTTGGTTCAGAATCACGAGATTCACTTCCAGCCCAACTAAAAGGGATGTCATTTTGATCGTCTACGAATACCCGTTCAACGAGCGCATACGCACGTTACTGCGGCTGGAAGACTTGTATGAGAAGTTTAAGTTCTTCGTTAACCAAGAACACCCGATGCAGCACCACGTCGCGCTGTCGACGATTTTCGACATGCTGGAAGTGGCCGGCCGGGCCGACCTGAAGTCCGACTTGCTGCAGGAACTGGAACGCCAGAAGCAGAGCCTGCTGTCCTACCGCTCGAACCCGAACGTGGCGGCCGAGATGCTCGACTCGATCCTGAACGAGCTCGAATCGGTCAGCAGCGCGCTGGTCGGCGCCCAGGGCAAGACCGGCCAGAACGTGCGCGACAATGAATGGCTGATGAGCATCCGCGGCCGCACCATCATTCCCGGCGGCGCCTGCGAATTCGACCTGCCGTCCTACCACGCGTGGCAGCAGCGCCCGGCCCAGAGCCGCTATGATGACATCAACGCCTGGTTTGCCCCGCTGGCGCCGCTGTTCGACGCGCTGGCCCTGGTGCTGCGCCTGCTGCGCGACTCGGGCGGCCCGGTCAAGATGATCGCCGGCGCCGGCAGCTACCAGCAAATGCTGCAAGGTAAGGTCTACCAGATGCTGCGTCTGACGGTCGACGAGGCACAGGGCGCGATCCCCGAGATCTCGGCCAACAAGTATATGCTGTGGGTGCGTTTCACTTCGCAGGGCGGGGACTTGAAGCCCAAGCCGCTGGAAGAAGACGTGCCGTTTGAATTAACGCTTTGTAATTTCTGATCGAACATCAATGCCCGTCGTTGCCTGCCCTACCTGTGCCGCCAAGGTCGAATGGACCGAGGCCAACAAATTCCGTCCCTTCTGTTCCGAACGCTGCAAGCAAATCGACCTGGGTGCTTGGGCCGAGGAAAAATACACGATCCCCGCCGTCAGTCCGCTCGAACCCGATGACGATCAGCTGTCCTGATATCAAATTTTGTTGTTGGCGTTGAAAAACTTGTAATACCCCGGAGTACAATAGGGTCTTTCGCTTTTCTCCTGAAGCAATGCGTCCCTGCTCCTGTCTGCTACTGGCCGTGCTGGCCGCCTTCCCCTTGTGCGCCGCGGCCGGCGAATACCGCTTCGGCGAAGGCTACACGGCCGGCCCGGTCAATGTGGCCGGCTACCTGAACCTGGTGGCCGAACGGCCCGCAGGCGGTCCCACCGAGCTGATCGTCGATGACCTCAGCCTGTTCGTCGGCGCCCGCCTGCATCGCTACCTGAACCCCTTCTTCGAAGCCGAGCTGACCGGCGTGCCGCTGTGGCGCCAGCGCGGCGCGCCGCCCGCGAGCGGCGCCCGCCTGGTGCTCGAGCGACTCTACAACGACAGCCGCCTGGGCGACAGCTTGACGCTGCGCGTGGGCAAAATGCTGACCCCGGTTGGCGAATGGAACGCCATCCACGCCGCGCCGCTGGTGGCCACCACCACCCGGCCGCACACCACCTACCGCAGCTTTCCCGAGTACACCAGCGGCGTCGCGCTGCTGGCGGCCGGCAATGGCACGCCCGAACTGCAGCTGTCCTGGCAGCCGGGCGGCGAGCTGGCGCCGCGCCCGCGCGACAAGGTCACGCGGCGCTACCGCGGCCACCGCGGCTTGCAGCTGAGCTGGCCGATGTCGCTGAGCGACCGGGTCGGCCTGTCGCTGCAGCGCGCCACGCTGGAGGACGGCGCCAGCCAGTCGCTGCTGGGCCTGCACGGACGGGGCAGCGTCGGCCGCCTGCAGCTCGAAGCCGAGGCGACCCGCACCCGCATCGACTGCGCCTGCGCCGCGCGGCGCGAAAGCGGCGCCTATGTGCTGGGCAGCTACGCGATCGACGAGCACTGGTCGGTGATCGGCATGGCCGAACACTTCCGCGACCGCGACGGCGGCGCGGCTGCCCGCACCACCATCGCCGGCCTGGCCTGGCGCCCCCATGCGGCGCTCGCGGTCAAGCTCGAACTGGTGCGCCAGCGCGGCGCCGTGCTCGATATCCGCAGCGGCGCCGCGGCCTCCGTCGCGGTCCTGTTCTGACGATGCGCCGCCTGAGCTGCCTACTGCTGGCCTTGCTGCTCGCCGGCGCCGCCCGCGCCGCCGACAGCCTGCTGGTGATCGCCCATCCTGGCGTGGCGGCGGCCAGCATGTCGACCGACGAGCTGTCGGCCATTTACCTGTTGAAGGTCACGGCCTGGCCGGACGGCGACAATATCGTCCCGGTCAACCGCGAAGCCAGCAGCAGCACGCGGGCGCTGTTCTCCGAAGCGGTGCTGCGCCAGCCGCCGGCCCGGCTGGCCACCTACTGGAACCAGATGCACTTCAAGGGACGGGCGCCGCCGCTGGTGCAGGGATCGGACCAGGCGGTACTGGCCTTCGTGCAAAACGTGCCGGGCGCGATCGGCTATGTCAACGCCGCCGTGCAGCCGCGCAACGTCAAGATCCTGGCGCGCATCCCATGAAGACCTGGCTGGCCCAGTCGATCGCGCGCAAGCTGCTGGCGTCGCTGCTGGCGATCTTCCTCGTCACCTATGTGCTGACGGCCGCCTTCGTCTACACCAGCGTGCGCAGCTCGATGATGCGGACCGAGAGCGAGGGTCTGACCCGGCTGGCCAACCAAAAGCTGGAGCTGGCCTCGGATCGCCTGCAGGCGACCGCCATCAATATGAGCGCCTGGTCGCAACTGGACGTGATGAATGACCTGCTGTCGGGCGATGTCGACCGGCGCGTGGCGCGCACACTGGCCAGCCTGAAGCGGCAGTACGCACTGGCCGGCGACATCTACGCCTTCGATGCCGGCGGCGCGCTGGTGGCGGCCAGCGGCGCGCACGGCGCCGGCGCGCGCCTGCCGCCGCAATGGGCCAGCCGGGCCGAGGGCGCGGCCCTGACCGAGCGCCACTCCCATCCATTCGTCAGCGCCCCGGTGGTGGCGCTGACGATCGGCATCAAGGCCAGCTTCGCGTCCGGCCTGCGCACCGGCACGTTGGTGGTGACGCTGCCATGGAGCGCCATCGAGCAGTGGCTCGACGCCGGCGACAACCGCATCCTGCTCTATACCGACGAACATCCGCAACTGCTGTCGGGCCGCGGCCTGGGCCCGCCGGAGCCGGACCAGCTGGCCATGCTGGCGCAGCGCGCGCCCGAGCTGACGATCGGCGGCACCCGCTATCTGGCCGGCTATTCCGCCATTTACCGGCCGCTGCTGCATGACTGGCATATGGCGGCCGTCAAGGAATCGCAGGTGGCCTTCGCTCCGGTGCGGCTGGTGGCCCTCAAGCTGGCCGGACTGGGCCTGCTGCTGGCGCTGCCGATGGTGCTGGCGATCCGCTGGCTGTCGCGCCGACTGACCGGGCCGGTCCAGGCCCTGACCGCCGTGGTGTCGGACATCACGCGCTCGGCCGACCTGTCGCGCCGCGTCGCGCGCCCCGGCAGCGACGAGCTGGGCACGCTGGCGGTGGCGTTCAATGCGATGGCCGGCAATCTAGAGCACATCTCGAGCGAACGGGAAAAAGTGGTGAGCGAACTGGAATTGCTCAACAAAACGCTGGAGCAGCGCGTGCTCGAACGCACCAGCGCGCTGGCCGCCGCCAACGGCGAACTGCAAGGGGCAATCGACCAGCTCAAGGCGGCCCAGAGCCAGCTGGTGCAGTCGGAGAAGATGGCGTCGCTGGGCCAGTTGGTGGCCGGCGTCGCCCATGAGCTGAACAATCCGATCTCCTTCATCTACGCCAACTTCCCGCACCTGGAAGAGCATGCCGACACCCTGTTCGGCCTGGTCGAACAGCTGCGCCAGCTGCCCCTGGATGTTGCCGGCCAGGCCCGCAGCGCCCAGCTGATCGCCCAGGCCGAGCTCGACTTCGTGCGCCAGGACATGCTCAAGATTATTCGCAGCGGCAAGTCGGGCGCCGCCCGCATCAAGGAAATCGTGTCGTCGCTGCGCAGCTTTTCGCGGCTCGACGAAGCTGAACTGAAGAGCGTGACGCTGGAAGACGGCATCGACGACACGCTGGCCATCCTGCACCACCTGATCAAGAACCGGATCGAGGTCAGCAAGGACTATCGGCTGGCGCAGCCGGTGCTGTGCCGCGCCGGCCAGATCAACCAGGTGTTCATGAATATCATCTACAACGCGCTGCAGGCGATCGACGGCGCCGGCACGCTGCGCATCAGCACCGCGCGCGAGGGCCAGTGGGCCGTGGTGCGGATCGCCGACAGCGGCAAGGGCATCGCGCCCGACATCATTGGCAAGATCTTCGACCCCTTCTTCACCACCAAAAAGGTCGGCGACGGCACCGGCCTGGGCTTGTCGATCTCATATGGCATCGTGGAGAAGCATGGCGGCCATATCGAAGTGCAGAGCGAGCTCGGCAAAGGCACCGTTTTCAGCGTTTACCTGCCGTTCGCGGCCCCGGAGAATACAGTATGAACGACAAACCCTTCAAACTGCTGCTGGTCGACGACGAGCCGGACATCGTCGATAGCCTGAGCCGCACCTTCCGGCGCGACTATACGATTCTCACCGCCGGGTCGGGCGCGGCCGCCATCGAGCTGCTCGGACGCGAACAGGTCGACCTGATCATCTCCGACCAGCGCATGCCGGGCGTGACCGGCGACGCCGTGCTCAAGTTCGCCCTGCAAACCCAGCCCGAGGCAATCCGCATCCTGCTGACCGGCTATGCCGACCTGGAGTCGCTGGTCCGCTGCGTCAACGAGGCGGGCATCTACAAATACATCAGCAAGCCGTGGGAGCCGGAAAACCTGCGCCTGACCGTGGTGCGCGCGCTCGAAAGCCTGGATCTGTCACGCCAGCTCAGCCGGGCCAACCACCACCTGCGCCAGGCCTATCTCGATGCGGTATCGATGCTGTCGGTGGCGTGCGAAGGCAAGGACCAGGACACTGGCTACCATGTGCAGCGCGTGCAGCACTTCACGACGGCGCTGGCGCGCCAGCTGGGCATCGCAGCTGACCAGGCCGACCACATGGGCGTGATGAGCATCCTGCACGACGTCGGCAAGCTCTACATTCCGGACGAGATCCTGAAGAAACCGGCCAAGCTCGACGCCAACGAGTGGAGCACGATGCAGCGCCACCCGGAATTCGGCGTGCGGATCCTGGGCGACAATCCGTTCTACGCCATGGCGCGCGACATCGCGCTATGCCACCACGAGAATATCGACGGCAGCGGCTACCCGGGAGGGCTGAAGGACGCGGCGATCCCGCTGGCGGCACGCATCGTCAAGGTGGCCGACGTGTTCGATGCCCTCACCTCGCGCCGGCCATACAAGGACCCGTGGGACAGCGCGCAGGCGCTGGAATGGATGCAGCAGCGCAGCGGCACCGAATTCGACGCTGCCGCAATCGAAGCGCTGCAGCAGCTGGCGCAGCAGGGCGAGCTGGCGCGCATCATGCAGCAGTATGATCCCGCTGCGGACCCAGGCGCTGCCTTGGCGTAGGGTGGGCATTGCATGCCCACCATTGCACCGTTGTGAAGAATTCGTTCGGTGGGCGTGTCGCCGCACCAACTACCGTGCGACGACCCGATGCCCACCCTACGCGGTAGAAGGAGATGGGCCTTGCAAGGCCCATCCGTTACGCAGGCGCGGAGCTACGCTCCACGAATTCCCTGCTCACCGCCTTGCGGTAGTACCAGCGGCTGCTTGCCGGCACCGTAACGATCCATGAACAGGCCTTCGAGCCCGATCTCCGGTTGGCGCCCCGACACGATATCGGCCAGTACCCGGCCCGAGCCGCATGCCATGGTCCAGCCCAGCGTGCCGTGGCCCGTGTTGAGGAACAGGTTGCGCTTGGCGGTTGGCCCGATCACCGGCGTGCCGTCCGGCGTCATCGGCCGCAGGCCGCACCAGAACTCGGCCTTGGCCACATCGCCGCCGTGCGGGAACAGATCGGTCACCGAATGGACCAGCGTTTCGCGGCGCGCCTCGCGCAGCGTCAAGTCGTAGCCCGAAATCTCGGCCGTGCCGCCGACCCGGATGCGCTCGCCCAGGCGCGTGATGGCGACCTTGAACGACTCGTCCATGATGGTCGATTCGGGCGCGCCCTTGGCATCGACCACCGGGATCGTGATCGAATAGCCCTTGACCGGGTACACGGGAATGCGGATGCCGAGCGCGCGCAGCATGATCGGCGAATAGCTGCCCAGCGCCAGCACATAGCTGTCGGCCTTCAGTTCGCCCTGGTCGGTGACGACGCCGGTGATGCGGTCGCCTTCGGTATTCAAGCGCTCGATCGACACATTGTGGCGGAACGTCACGCCCAGCGCCTTGGCCATCTGCGCCAGGTTATTGGTGAACTTGAAGCAGTCGCCGGTCTCGTCGCCCGGCAGCCGCAGGCCGCCGACGAATTTGCCGCGTACATTGGCCAGCGCCGGTTCCGGGCCTTCGCAGCCTTTCGGGTCGAGCAGCGCATACGGCACGCCATACTGCTTGAGCACGTCGATGTCCTTGGCGGCGGCGTCGAGCTGCTTCTGGGTGCGGAACAGCTGCAGCGTGCCCTGGCTGCGCTCGTCGTAGGCGATGCCGGTGTCCGCGCGCAGCTGCACCAGGCAGTCGCGGCTGTACTCGGCCAGCCGCACCATGCGCGCCTTGTTGATCGCGTAGCTGTTGTGGTTGCAATTCATCAGCATCTGCACCATCCAGCGCCACATCTCCGGGTCCAGGATCGGGCGCACCACCAGCGGGCTGTGGCGCATCAACAGCCACTTGATGGCCTTGACCGGGATGCCGGGGCCGGCCCACGGCGATGCGTAGCCAGGCGAGACTTCGCCGGCATTGGCAAAGCTGGTCTCCATGCCGGGCGCGCCCTGGCGGTCGACGACGGTCACTTCGTGGCCGGCCTTGGCCAGGTAGTAGGCGGACGTGGTTCCGATGACGCCGCTTCCCAAGACGATGATTTTCACAGGCTTCCCTTTGATGGATTGAATTCGTGGCGCGCCAGCTCCAGCCATTCGAGCAGCGGAATGGTCGCCGGCAGCAGCGGTTCGACCCCGACCGCGCCCTGCCAGGCAAAGGCCTGGCCCTCCAGGCTTTGCGGTTCACCGGTCCACTCGCGGCTGATGTAGAAATGCAGGCGCACGTGGGCGTGCTCGTAGACGTGTTCGATGCCGCACCATGCGTAGGCAGCAAGGATCTGCACCCCCAGTTCTTCGACGAACTCGCGCTTGAGCGCGTCGAGGATGGCTTCGCCCGGCTCGACTTTACCGCCGGGGAATTCCCAGTAGCCGTCGTAGGGTTTGCCGGCCGGGCGCTGGCCCAGCAGCACGTCGCCGTTGGGGCGAATCAGGATGCCGACGGCGACATCGATCGGCGCCTTAGACATCGGCCAGCTTTCCCGCGTAATCCTTGGCGAACTGCCAGGCCACCCGGCCCGAGCGGGCGCCGCGCTGCAGGGCCCAGCGCAGGGCATCGCCGCGCGCCTGCTCGACCTGCTGCGGGGTGCAGCCGAAGCTGGCCAGCCAGTGCCCGCAGATGCCGAGGTAATCGTCCTGGCCGAAGGCGTAGAACGACACCCACAGGCCGAAGCGGTCCGACAGCGAGATGCGCTCCTCGACTGTTTCGCCCGGGTGCAGGTCGCCGTTGTCGTCGTGCGTGTAGCTGCTGTTGTCGCTCATCTTTTCAGGCATCAGGTGGCGCCGGTTGGACGTCGCGTAGATCAGCACATTGTCGGACTGGGCGCTGATGCTGCCGTCGAGCGCCACCTTCAGCGCCTTGTAGCCGCTCTCGCCTTCCTCGAAGCTGAGGTCGTCGCAGAAGAGGATGAAGCGCTCGGGCCGGCCGGCCACCAGGTCGACGATGTCGGCCAGTTCGTGCAGGTCGGCCTTGTCGACTTCGATCAGGCGCAGGCCATCGCTGGCGAACTGGTTCAGGCAAGCCTTGATCAGCGACGACTTGCCTGTGCCGCGCGCGCCCGTCAGCAGCACGTTATTGGCCGGGCGCTGGTGCACGAACTGGCGGGTGTTCTGCTCGATCAGCTGCTTCTGGGCGTCGATGTGCTGCAGGTCGGACAGCAGCATCGGCGCGATCTGCGTGACCGGCTGCAGCCAGCTGGCGCCGCCGGCGCGCTTGCGCCAGCGGAAGGCATAGGCCAGCCGCCAGTCCGGCTCGCGCGCGGCATGCTGGGGCAGCATCAGCTCGAGCCTGGCCAGCAGGGCGTCGGCGCGGGTCAGGAACTGGTCAAGTGGCGTGCTTGGCATCTGGATCGGTCAGGAACGGTAGTCGGCGTTGATGCTGACATAGTCGTGCGACAGGTCGCAGGTCCACACCGTCGCCGTCGCTGCGCCGCGCGCCAGCTTGACGCGCACCGTTATCTCGCTTTGCTGCATCACGCGCTGGCCGTCCGCTTCCTTGTAATCCGGGTTGCGGCCACCCTGCCTGGCGACCCACACGTCGTCGAGGTAGAGGTCGATCTTCGACACGTCCAGGTCGTCCACGCCGGCGTAGCCGACGGCGGCCAGAATGCGGCCCAGGTTCGGGTCGGACGCGAAGAAGGCCGTCTTGACCAGCGGCGAATGGGCGATCGAATAGGCGATCTTGCGGCACTCTTCGACGCTGCCGCCGTCTTCGACCGTCACGGTGATGAACTTGGTGGCGCCTTCGCCGTCGCGCACGATCATCTGCGCCAGCTCGCGCGAAATATCGGTGACCGCATCGCGCAGCGCGGCATAGTCGGCGCTGGCGGTACTGTCGACCACCAGCGAACCGGCGCCGCTGGCGATCAGGATGAAGGAGTCATTGGTCGAGGTGTCGCCGTCGATCGTGATGCAGTTGAACGAATGGTCGGCCGCGTGGCGCACCAGTTGGTCGAGCACCGGCTGCGCGACCCTGGCGTCGAACGCCAGGTAGCCCAGCATGGTGGCCATGTTCGGCTTGATCATGCCGGCGCCCTTGCTGATGCCGGTCATCGTGACGGTGTGGCCGCCAATGGTGACGCGGCGCGACGCGGCCTTGGGCTGGGTGTCGGTGGTCATGATTGCTTCGGCCGCGTTGAACCAGTTATCCGGCTGCAGGCCGGCCACCGCTTGCGGCAAGCCAGCGACCAGCTTTGCCAGCGGCAGCGGCTCGAGGATCACGCCGGTCGAGAAAGGCAGCACCTGCTGGGCGCTGCAGCCGAGCAGGCCGGCCAGAGCAGAGCAGGTGGCGTTGGCGTCGGCCAGGCCGGCTTCGCCGGTGCCGGCGTTCGCATTGCCGGTGTTGACCACCAGCGCGCGGATCGGCGCACCGCCGGCCACCTGCGCCAGGTGGGCCTTGCTGACCTGGACCGGGGCGGCGCAGAAGCGGTTCTTGGTAAATACGCCGGCCACGGTGGCGCCAACTGCCAGTCGCAGCACCAGCACATCCTTGCGGTTCGGTTTCTTGATGCCGGCTTGGGCAAAGCCGATCTCGACCCCGTCGACAGGGTAGAGGTTGGCGGCGACGGGCAGCGGGGAATTGACGGCCATGGCAGGTATTCTCAGGTAAATAAAGGGGAAGCCGCTATTGTACCTTTGTCGGGCCGCCCTTGCCCTCCCAAAACTCTTGCGGAAATGAGATACTGTTGTGACATTCCATCAGGGAGGTGAATCTTGAAGTGGTCGCTGCGCACCCAGTTCCTGGTCCTGTCCGGCGTGGTGCAGGCCCTGGTGGTCGCCCTTCTGATCTGGAACAGCCTGCGCCTGATGGACAATGCCGTGCGCGCCAACGCGGCCCGCGTGGCCCATGAATACGCGGTGACGCTGAACCTGTCGCTGTCGCCGTATGCGACCAGCGGCCGCCTGCCCGACCTGCGCTCCTACCTGGGCGAGATGATCGCCGATCCGCGCGACAGCTTCGTGCGCTATATCGCCGTGCTCGATGGCGAAGGCAAGCCGATCCTGCAGGTTGGCGCCGTGCCTGGCACGCTGGGCACGCTGTTGTCGCGCAACGGGCCGGACAGCCCGGCCGGCCTGCAGACCATGGTCACAGGCGACATCCTCAATGCCAGCGCGCCATTGCTGCTGAAGGACAACCGCGTCGGCGCCCTGCACTTCGGCATCTCGACCTCCGACCTGGCGCTCGCGCGCGACGAAGTACTGTGGCAGGGCGGCCTCATTTCGCTGGCCGGCTTTGCGGTCGGCCTGCTGCTGCTGTACGGATTCACGGTCGGCATCGGGCGCCGCCTGTCGCAGCTGACCGAACAGTCGCAGCGCCTGGCGCGTGGCGACTTCGACTTGCTGCTGCCCGAGCATGGCGGCGACGAGCTCGAAGTGTTCTCGCGCTCGCTCAATTCGATGGCGACCTCGCTGCGCGAGCGCATCGCCCAGCTGGACAATGCCAAGGCCGCGCTCAAGGAGCTCAACGTGTCGCTCGAGTCGCGCGTGCAGCAGCGTTCGAGCGAGCTGCAGCGCGCCAACCACGAGCTGTCGCGTGCGCTCGACACGCTGCGCCGCACCCAGGACGACTTGATCTCGGCCGAAAAGATGGCTTCGCTCGGCTCGCTGGTGGCCGGCATCGCCCACGAGCTCAACACCCCGATCGGCAACAGCCTGCTGGCAGCCACCACGCTGTCGGACCGGCTGGCCGGCTTCAAGCAGAAAATGGATGACGGCTCGCTCAAGCGCTCGACGATGAACGAGCACCTGGACGACGTGGCGCTGGCCTGCTCCCTGATCTCCGGCTCGCTCAACCGCGCTGCCAACCTGATCGCCTCGTTCAAGCAGGTGGCGGTGGACCAGACCAACGACAAGCAGCGCCAGTTCGACCTGCGCCACGTGATCGAGGACACGATGGCCACCTTCGCGCCGCGCCTCAAGCGCGCCAACTGCAGCAACGTGGTCGAAGTCGACGGCGAGATCAGCCTCGACTCCTACCCGGGCAGCCTGTGCCAGGTGATCAACAACCTGGTCAACAACGCGCTGGTGCATGCGTTCGAGGGCCGCACCGAATCGGCCATCGGCATCCGCGCCCGCTGCGAGCAAGGCGGGTCGGTACTGATCGCCTTCCAGGACGACGGCATCGGCATGAGCGACGAAGTGCTGCGCCACGTGTTCGACCCCTTCTTCACCACCAAGATGGGGCGCGGCGGGACCGGGCTGGGAATGAATATCGTGTACAACATCGTCACCGGCGTGCTGGGCGGGCGGATCGACATCGACACCCGCGTCGGCCACGGCACCACCGTCCTGATCGAGATCCCGCTGGTGGCGCCGCAGCGCGACAACGCCCGCAAGGAAGCCGACTCGATCAGCTTCCTGCGCGATCAATGAAATCAGTTTGGAATGAAAAACGGCGCCGCAGCGCCGTCTTGTCTTATGCCAGCCTGCCGTGGCACTGCTTGAACTTCTTGCCGCTTCCGCAAGGGCATGGGTCGTTGCGGCCGACCTTGTAGCCCAGCTGCACCGTCGGTTCGCCGTTCATGCCCGTATCGACCGGCGCCAGCAGGTCTTCCGGCGCCGCCTCCGGGTTGAAGTCGGCGTGCTGGAAGTGCAGGTTCTCGATCTGCGACGCCTGCAGCGCCGCTTCCGCAGCGTCGATCTCTTCGCGAGTCTGGATACGCACGGTCATGATGGTGCGGATCACTTCGTTCTTGATCAGGTCGAGCATCTGGCCGAACAGGGCAAACGCTTCGCGCTTGTATTCCTGCTTCGGGTTCTTTTGCGCGTAGCCGCGCAGGTGGATGCCCTGGCGCAGGTGGTCCAGCGCCGCCAGGTGTTCGCGCCAGTGGGTGTCGACGCTCTGCAGCATGACGTTGCGCTCGAAGCCGCCGAACGATTCCTTGCCGACGATGTCGACCTTGGCCTGGTAGGACGCCTCGGCCGCGGCCAGCACGCGCTCGAGCAGGTCTTCGTCGGTCAGGTTGGTTTCTTCGGCCAGCATCTTGGCCAGCGGGACGTCGAGCTGCCATTCATTGGACAGGTTCGCTTCCAGGGCCGGAATATCCCACTGCTCTTCGACCGATTCGGCCGGCACGTAGGTGCGCAGCACGTCGTGGAAGACGCCGGCGCGCAGCGAAGCGATCAGCTCCCCGATGTCGGTCGTCTCCAGCAGTTCGTTACGCTGGGTGTAGATGACTTTGCGCTGGTCGTTGGCGACGTCGTCGTACTCGAGCAGCTGCTTGCGGATATCGAAGTTGCGGGCCTCGACCTTGCGCTGGGCCGATTCGATCGAGCGCGACACGATGCCCGCTTCGATCGGTTCGCCTTCCGGCATCTTGAGGCGGTCCATGATGGCGCGCACACGGTCGCCGGCGAAGATGCGCAGCAGCGCGTCGTCGAGCGACAGGTAGAAGCGCGACGAACCCGGGTCGCCCTGGCGGCCCGAACGGCCACGCAGCTGGTTGTCGACGCGGCGCGATTCGTGGCGCTCGGTGCCGACGATGTGCAGGCCGCCGGCATTGACGACGTGGTCGTGCAGCGACTGCCATTCGTCGCGCAGCACTTTGGCCTGCGCGGCCTGGTCGGCTTCGCTCAGCGCGGCGTTCGCTTCGATGATCTGGATCTGCTTCTCGACGTTGCCGCCGAGGACGATGTCGGTACCGCGGCCCGCCATATTGGTGGCGATGGTGATCATCTTCGGACGGCCGGCCTGCGCGATGATTTCGGCTTCGCGCGCATGCTGCTTGGCGTTGAGGACATTGTGCGCCAGGCCCGCCTTGGTCAGGATCCCGGACAGCATCTCCGAGTTCTCGATCGAGGTGGTACCGACCAGCACCGGCTGGCCGCGCTCGTAGCAGTCGCGGATGTCGATCAACATCGCGTTGTATTTCTCTTCCGACGACTTGTAGACCTGGTCCTGGCGGTCGACGCGCTGCGACGGACGGTTCGGCGGCACGACGACTGTCTCGAGGCCGTAGATCTCCTGGAATTCGTAGGCTTCGGTGTCGGCCGTGCCGGTCATGCCGGACAGCTTGGTGTACATGCGGAAGTAGTTCTGGAAGGTGATCGAGGCCAGGGTCTGGTTCTCGTTCTGGATCCGCACGCCTTCCTTGGCTTCGACTGCCTGGTGCAGGCCATCGGACCAGCGGCGGCCCGTCATCAGGCGGCCGGTGAATTCGTCGACGATCACCACTTCATTGTTCTGCACCACGTAGTGCTGGTCCTTGAAGTACAGCTTGTGCGCGCGCAGCGCGGCGTACAGGTGGTGGATCAGCGTGATGTTGGCGGCGTCGTACAGCGAGGCGCCCGGCGGCAGCAAGCCCATTTCGGTCAGGATCGCTTCGGCCTTTTCATGGCCCGCTTCGGTCAGCAGCACCTGGTGCGCTTTTTCGTCCTTGGTGAAGTCGCCCGGGACTTCGACCACGCCCTTGCCGTCCGGCGTCTCTTCGCCGATCTGCATGGTCAGCATGCCCGGCACGCTGTTGATCTTCTGGTACAGGTCGGTGTGGCTCTCGGCCTGGCCGGAGATGATCAAAGGGGTGCGCGCTTCGTCGATCAGGATCGAGTCGACTTCGTCGACGACGGCGAAGTGCAGGCTGCGCTGGACGCGCTCGCCGGCCTCGTACACCATATTGTCGCGCAGGTAATCGAAACCGAATTCGTTGTTGGTGCCGTAGGTGATGTCGCAGGCATAGGCCTGCTGCTTGACGTCGTGCTCCATCTGCGACAGGTTCACGCCCGTCGTCAGGCCCAGCCAGGCGTACAGGCGGCCCATCCAGTCGGCATCGCGCTGCGCCAGGTAGTCGTTGACGGTAATGACGTGCACGCCCTTGCCGGCCAGCGCATTGAGGTAGACCGGCAGCGTCGCCATCAGCGTCTTGCCTTCGCCGGTGCCCATTTCGGAGATGTTGCCCTTGTGCAGGACCATGCCGCCGATCATCTGCACGTCGAAGTGGCGCATCTTGAGCACGCGCTTGGACGCTTCGCGGCAGACGGCGAACGCCTCGACCAGCAGGTCGTCGAGCGTCTCGCCCTGTTCCAGCCGGGCCCTGAACTCCGGCGTCTTCGCCTGCAATTGGTCATCGGACAGCTTTTCAATGACCGGCTCGAGCGCGTTGATTTCGCGAACGGTTTTTTGGTATTGCTTGATCAGTCGCTGGTTGCGGCTACCGAAAATCTTGGTCAGTAATGACATGCTTGAATTCTTGAAAAAACGCGGCGAAAAATGGGCACGACGATATCAAAATACGATCGTCAGGTGGCCGACTATGGCAAAAAGACAGTGATTTTATCATGCGATCCGGCCACAATTGGGGATATTAGCCCCAATTACAAGAGTGGCCGCCAAAACAATGATGCCATAAACACTCGCTTTGCTTGCACTGCAGCACGATGTGCTAAGCTAGCCGCCATGTCTTCGCCCCCCGCCAACCAGCGCCCCGTCCATATCTATGGCACCCGCACGCCGCGCGTCACGCCCGGCATCACGGACTTTTTGCGCGGCGCCAACGGGATCGCCGCTCTGTTGCCAATGGCCAACAAAATGGCCCGGCTGCAGGCGGACTGCGCGGCTGCGCTCCCGGCCATGTTCGGCCAGTGCGACATTCTACGCTTCGAAGAAGGCAATTTGACGCTGGCGGTGGGCAATGCCGCCATCGCGGCCAAGCTCAAGCAGCAGCTGCCCAAGCTGCAGTCGGCCCTGCGCCAGCGCGGCTGGCAGGTCGAAGCCGTCAAACTGAAGGTGCAGATGGCGCGCGTGACGCCGCCCGAGCAAGTGATGCGTTCGCTGGAACTGCCCAATGCCGCCCTGTCGGCCTTCGAACAACTGAGCGCGACGCTGCCCGACACGGCGCAGAACCAGACCCTGATCGCCGCCCTGAAGGCGATGGCCGCCAGGCGCCGCTAAACGCAATGGTGGGTCAAGGAGATCGGCCAAGCAGGGCCGATCCGTTTCGCAGGCGTGGGGCAGTGCCCCACGAAATCCCTGCTACACCCCACGCGGAGGTTTTTTTAAGTAAGTGCCCACTCACGCGCCATCTGGCGCACATAGGATTGCGGCGCCGCCGCCACCGCCTCGAACGACACGATTTCATACGCATCGGGCCGGGCCAGCAGGGCCAGCAGCAGCTCGTTATTCAGTGCATGCCCCGATTTGTGGGCGCTGTACGATGCCAGCAGCGGATAGCCGACCAGGTACAGGTCGCCGATCGCGTCGAGGATCTTGTGCCGCACGAATTCATCGTCGTAGCGCAGCCCGTCCGAATTGAGGATGCGGTACTCGTCCATCACGATCGCATTCTCGAGCGAGCCGCCGCGCGCCAGGCCCATGCCGCGCAGGCTCTCGACATCCTGCATGAAGCCGAAGGTGCGCGCGCGCGCCACGTCGTGCACATAGGAGACGTCGCCGAAATCGACCAGCGCGCGCTGGGTGGTGCCGTCCACGGCCGGGTGGTTGAACTCGATAAAGAAGTCGAGCTTGAAGCCGTCGTGGGGCGACAGCCGGGCCCACTTCTCGTTGTTGCCGGTCCCGTGGCGCACTTCCACCTCCTTGAGCAGGCGGATGAACTGCTTGGGCGCATCCTGCTCAAGGGCGCCGGCCTGCTGCAGCAGGTAGACGAAGGACGAAGCCGAACCGTCCATGATCGGAATCTCTTCGGCCGACACGTCCACCACCAGGTTGTCGATGCCGAGGCCGGCGCAGGCCGACATCAGGTGCTCGACCGTCGATACGCGGGCGCCATCCTGGACCAGCACGGACGCCATGCGGGTCTCGCCGACCTGGTCGGCGCGCGCCTTGAAGACGACCACCGGGTCCAGGTCGACCCGGCGGAACATGATGCCGGTGCCGGGTGCGGCCGGGTGCAGGGTCAGTTCGACCTTGGTGCCGGAGTGCAGGCCGACGCCGGTGGTGCGGATCAGGCGTTTGACGGTTCGTTGTTTTAGCATGCGGCAATTATAGCAAGGGCGCCCTGCGCCTGCCCGGCGCCGCCGGCACGGGCACTTGTAGCCGCGCCTGCTTTGGACGATGATGGTCGCTTCCGATCCCATGGGAGATTGCGATGACATTCGTACAACAGCGGCTTGGGGCCGCCTGCCTGATGCTGCTCTTGCTGGCCGGCTGTGGCGGCGGGGGTGGCGCAGCGGCACCGGCCGCACCGGCCGCCGCGGCGCCAGCCGCGCAGTCGACGGCCGAGACCAGGGCGGCCGACCTGCGCATCCTCATGATGGGCAACAGCCACACATCGGTCAACAATCTGCCTGCGATGCTGGGGGCGATGCTGCGCGCCGGCCGGCCCGGCAAGACAGTGGCCATCGTGGTGGCGCCCGACTGGGACTCGCTCGAAGGTCATTTCAAGAATACCTCCACGCGCGCGCTATTCGACGCCCAGAGCTGGAGCGCAGTGGTGCTGCAGGCGCAGCAGTACAGCCAGTCCGGCCTGTTCGACTATTCGATCGACGAGGCGGTGCAATGGTCGCAGATGGCGCGCGCCGCGCGCGCCGTGCCCGTCATGTTCCCGGAATGGGCGCGCGTGGGCATCGTCGAAACCGACCGCATCTTCGACCTGCACGTGCGCATCGCCAAACTGGCGCCCGCCTGCGTGGCGCCGATCCCGCAGGCGTTCGACCTGGCCGCCACGCGCATGCCCGGCGTGGTGCTGCACGACGGCGACGGCAACCACTCGGTCCCCAACGGCGCCTTCCTGGCGGCGCTGGTGCTGTACGCAACGCTGACCGGCAATGCGCCGCTGGCCTTGCCGGAGCTGGCCTCGTTCGGCATCGACGGCGTCACTCAGTCCAGGCTGCGCGCGGTCGCCGACGAGCAGGTCAAGCTACTGTCGCCGCGCCTGTACTGCCCATCCGACCTCTTCTTGTAGGGCGCCCGGTGTGCTGAGCGTCCTAGTTCGCAGCGCTCAGCTCGCCTAATTGCTGGCGTCCTTCGATGACGCTCGCCATCGTCCTTTCGAACTCCATGGCATGGACTGGTGGTGCCACTTCAGCCGCGCCATCCGCTGCGCCTGCGAGGATCCGATTCAAGGTCGACTTGACCGTCGGTATGTCATCGTCGAAATCGCCATGATGGCGGGCCGACGATGCGTTCAGCGAGTCGGCGGGGTTGCCGTTCGGCGCGATCACCAGATCCACGCTGCCGTTTTGAACCAGCCCCATCAGCATCTCATCCTTCTTGACGAATTTTTCCATGCCGAGAATCGGCACGCCATCGCGGAAAAACGGGATTCTCGCACTGTCTTCAAATGCATTCGATACCAGATAGAGCAGCGATTTGTTGTAGATGTGCGCGCAATGGTCATCCTGCTCGGTTTTGTCGTCGAGACAGTACAAGGCAAACTTGTCGATCGACTTGTTCGCAATGGCCGGAGCGTAAGCCGTCTTGAACAGCTCGATGGTGCAGGCCGGCGCCCACAAACTACAGCTTGCGATCCCGATATTGTAGCCTTGCTCCCCTTCCATCGGCCCGGAGGCAATGGTGCCCTGCGTGGTGAGCAGTTGAACCAGCGGGGCCTGCAGTATCGATCCGGCGCTGTGCGCGACAATATGCACTTCCAGCTCCGGGTATTTGTTCTTGATCTCACGGATATGCTGCGCGACCAGGCGCGCGCCGCCGAACGCATTACTCGCCCGCAGGGCATTCTCCTTCATTTCGCCCCAGGCCGCTTTACCGCTCAGCTGACGCGCCAACGGTTCGAGCGCATCGTCAAGCCGGTCCAGCATGAAGTCCTTGGCGCGGTCCAGCACCCCTTCCGGGCGGCGCCGCCGCACCGCATCCTGCAGGATATTGGTCAGCGTGCTCCAGTAGTCCGAGTTCCAGATGAACGCGAGCGGATACACGCCCGCATCGAGCAAGGCCGGACGATACTCGGCGATGCGCTGAACGGCGCCACTCTCGTCGACCAGCCCGCCATGGGCAATGAGCAGCAGGCGCTTTGTGCCCCTTTGCCGGTCCAGGAAGACGGGGATATCGTCCGCAAAGATCGTCGCCACGTCGCGTTCGCTGCTGCCATATTCGCCGCCAGGCTTGAGGCGCCCCTCATTGCCCAGACTGATCAGGTGGGGACGGATTGAAGCGTTCGCGAACGCCGCCGAGTGCCCCGATTTGCTGGTGCCATTGGTGCCAAAAGATGCCGCCTCGCTGAGCTGGATCGGCGCGCCAAGCCGGGCCACCCACACATCGGTAGCGTTGGCGAGCCAATCGTCATAGCTGACCCGGGCGCATCCTCGACGCCCCCAATTCTCGCCCCATGAATTCTGGATCCAGAAACCGAACTCATCATATGCAACGATGGCGAATGCATGACCGCCCAAGAGCGCATTGCTGTTGGCGATTATGCCGTCCTGGTTCACGTCTTGCCAGCCTTCATGCACCTGGGCCGTCGCATACAATATTCCGACCTCGGCGATGGCCGAATGCATTGAAATCAGGTCGCGGTGGTTCACGCGGAAATAGGCGCCGAGTGGCCGCTGGGTTGCCGCCCGCATGCGCGGTTCGGTAAAGCCGCCGCTCCCGGCTTCCTCAACGACATAGGGCCAGTCGGTTTCGGCGCACACGCCGTGCTTGTTCCAGCCCTTGATCGCGCCGCGCGCACTGGAACCGGAATACTCTTCGCCTGGCCATTCGTCATAGCGCCTTGCCAATTCGTAGAACATGCGCGGGCTGACGGCCAGATGGTCCGGGTTGTTGCGTCGCCGCCGCAACAGGTAATTCGCCACGGTCGCCAGGCCGAACCCGGTACAGGCCCCTTCCGCCCCTTGATCCAGCACTGGAATCTCACACCCAAAATACTCGTCAATTGACCTTCTGGTGGGAACTTCGATCAAAGTCGGGACGTACATCTTGTCGCGGAAGTCGAGCGTATCGCGCCTTGCGTTGAGTAGCCTTTGTCCTTGCGCCGTCCTGGCGACTCCTTTGGTGACCCTACCCTGTTCTCGCCGGTCCGGACTGCCGCCCGGCGGTGAATCAAGCATGCCCGCATCGCCATGGACAGGCATCGTCGATACCAGGGCGTCGGTCGGCCCGGCCGCTCCGGCTGGAATTGCCGGCGCTGCAGGCGGGGCCGACGTCAGTTCACCCGCCGAATTGAATGTTGCCTTGAGCACGAACGCGGCCTCGCTGGCCAGGTAGCCCGGATCCCAGTGTGTATTCTCCGGCACATGGCAATGCCCATAGTGCCCGCCCTGGCTATCCCAAATTCCCGAGTCGCGCGTATGGCCGCCGGGATCCTTGCCGTTCTTGGCAGGTCGTGGCACGCCGGCAGGCCAGGTCCGGGGCACGCCGTGGGTCGACTCGATCCAGCGGCAAAGGCGCGCGACATTGACCAGGGCAGCCGGATCCTTTGACTGGTGCGCAAAACCCACTAGCTCGATTTGGATCGCGCCATCGCGATTGGTCTGCACCCCGCCCGGTGCATTGCGCAGCGCCCTGGCGCCAACCGAGGTGTCTATATGCTGGTAAATGGTCGTCGCATCGACGGTAAAGTGCGGGGCGCAATTCTTGCTGGCGAAAGTTGCCATCGCACCTACTGCGCTCGGTCCTTCCGTCGTATGGTGAACGATCTTGTACGGTCCGCTCAAGTAGGGGCCCGACGAATCGCCAATCGGGCGCCATTGCGCAAAGGGGCATTTGGCCATCGCAATTCCTCCTTCAACCTGGATGAAGTTGTCGATTATGCGCTCAATGCAAGGCGACACATTCACCAAATGTCACTTGGCAAATTCTGCGACAGAATATTTTCAAATAGGGATAGTCGATTGCATAGCGCTTGCCTAAATGGGCAGCTATGGGTGCTCTGCTTCAGCGTGCGACTGCTCGTGGCGCACCAGGTAAATGCCGCTGCCGATGATGATGGCGGCGCCCAACAGCGTATAGCGGTCGGGCAGCGTGTTCCACAGCATCCAGTCGATGCCGACGCCCCATGCCAGTGCCGTGTATTCGAACGGCGCCACCACCGACGCTTCGCCCGAACTGAAGGCCTTGGTGATCGCCAGCTGCCCGAAAAATCCAGTGACAGCCAGGCCGCACAACAGCAGATAGTCCTGCTGGCGCAAGGCCACCCAGTCTGGCCAGGCGATCGCCGTGGCGCCAGCGCCCATCAGCAGCATCAGCCAGAACACCATCTGCTCATTGCTGTCGGTGCGGGCCAGCAGCCTGGCGGCGATGGCAGCAACCGCGTAGCACACCGCCGCGCCCAGGATGGCCAGGCCGCCGATGGTGAGGAAGCCGTCGCCGTCAGGCCGCAGCACGACCAGCACGCCCAGCAGGCCAACCACGATGGCGATCCAGCGCGCCGCATTGACGCTCTCTTTGAGGAACAGCACCGACAGCGCTGTGATCAGCGCCGGCGCAATGAAGAAAATGGTGTAGGCCTCGGCCAGCGACAGGTGGCGGATGCCGAAGGCGAACATGAACAGCATCGCGATTCCAAGCCCCATGCGCAGCAGGTGCATTGGCCAGCGTATCTTGAGCATCGTGGCGAACGCCCCGCGGTAGGCGCAGTAGGCAATCACCAGCGGCAGCGACGACAGCGCGCACAGAGCCGTTACCTGCATCGCCGGGTAAGTGGCAGAGAGCAGCTTCATGGCCGTGTCCATCAGGGAGAACAGGGCAACTGCAGCGAGCATGGCATTGATGCTGCGCAGATTATCGGAACGACGACTCATGGCACTCTCCTTCAGTTGCACATACAAAAAACGGCGCCGCAGCGCCGTCTTTGCTGGCATTACGGGGATTAACCCAGTTGCTTGAGCATGGTTTCGGCGTTCGATACTTCGAAGCCGCCGCCCTGCTCGACGTTCAGCTGCTTGACGACGCCGTCTTCGACCAGCATCGAGTAGCGCTGCGAGCGCGTGCCCATGCCGAACTTGGAGAAGTCTGCATCCAGGCCGAGGGCCTTGCTGTAGTCTGCGTTGCCGTCGGCCATCATGCGGACGATGCCGGTGGCCTTCTGGTCGCGGCCCCATGCGCCCATGACGAATGCGTCATTGACCGAGATGCACCAGATTTCGTCGACGCCCTTGGCCTTCAGGTCGGCGGACAGCTTGACGTAGCCCGGCACGTGTTGCGCGGAGCAGGTCGGGGTGTAAGCGCCTGGCAGGCCGAAGATCGCGATCTTCTTGCCTTTGGCCAGTTCAGGGACTTGGAAAGTGTTCGGGCCCAGCGTGCAGCCGGCCGTCTCGGTTTCGATGAATTCGGACAGTGTGCCTTGTGGCAGGCTCTCGCCAATCTTGATGGTCATTTTGGTGTCTCCTTGGACGGGTGATAACTCCGGCAGTATGCCTGATCCCGGCCATCTTTGCAGAAACCCAAAAAACAAGGGCAGGCGGCTTCCGTCCCGAATCAACAGGAAGGAAGCCACCCGCCTTCGCAGGAAAGCGAAGCGCGCTGTTTAGTCGGCTTGCTTGCGCAGGAAGGCTGGAATGTCGTAGGTTTCCATGCCGTTGCGCTGCATTGCCTGCACTTGCTCGCTGGCCGAGGCGTTATCGCGGCGCCATACTGCCGGCTGCTTCATGCCTGCCGTCGCGTCGGCACCACCGGACAACATCGAACCCATCGTCAGGCCGGTTGCCAGCGTCGAACCCGATGCAGCCATCACCGGCGCATTGTGGGTACCGGTGCGCAGCATCGGGGTCTGGACCAGCTGCATATTCTTCTTGCCCTTGCCCAGGCCGGTCGCGACCACGGTCACGCGGATATTCTCACCCATCGAGTCGTCGTAAGCGATGCCTTGCGCGATCGATGCGTCAGGAGCGGCGAAGGCGCGCACGGCCGCCATGACTTCCTTGATCTCCTTGCCCTTCAGGCCACGGCTGGCGGTCACATTGACCAGCACGCCGCGCGCGCCGGACAGGTCGATACCGTCGAGCAGCGGCGATGCCACTGCCTGCTCGGCCGCGATGCGTGCGCGGTCCACGCCCGAAGCAGTCGCCGTGCCCATCATGGCCTTGCCCTGCTCGCCCATGATGGTCTTGACGTCGTTGAAGTCGACGTTGATATGGCCCGGCACGTTGATGATTTCGGCAATACCGGCCACGGCGTTGTTGAGGACGTCGTCAGCGTGCTGCATCCACTCGATCATGCTTTCGTCTTCGTAGATCTCTTCCAGCTTTTCGTTCAGGATGATGATCAGGGAGTCGACGTGCTTGGACAGTTCTTCCAGGCCGCCTTCGGCGATGTCCATGCACTTCTGGCCTTCGTAGGAGAATGGCTTCGATACCACGGCCACGGTCAGCGCGCCCATCGACTTGGCAATTTCCGCCACGATCGGTGCTGCGCCGGTGCCGGTGCCGCCGCCCATGCCGGCCGCGATGAAGACCATGTGTGCGCCGCGCAGCGAATCTTCGATGCGCGAACGGGAGTCTTCGGCCAGCTGGCGGCCGACGTCCGGCTTCATGCCGGCGCCAAGGCCGGAATCGCCGATCTGGATAACGTTGTGCGCCGACGACGCGGCCAGGGCCTGGGCGTCGGTGTTAGCTGCAATGAATTCAACGCCGGACACGCCTTTGTTGATCATGTGCTGAACCGCATTGCCACCAGCTCCGCCTACGCCGACGACCTTGATGACGGTTCCGAGTGCTGCGTTATCGACCATATCAAACTCCATGATGAACTCCTAATCAAAGTGCGGTTTCCAAGCGCCAGGACTCATTCTGTATGAAACCTGGAGATTGAAAACTGCGTTTTATTTCAAAAAAAATGCGCCAACAAACTGCCTGCTTTCGCGTGGGTTCGATAAAGCCGAACCCACCCTACTAAAAATTACCCATGAACCATTCCTTCATCCGCTGCCACACTGCCTTTACCGAGCCATCCTGACGGGTCACGATATGCCCACGCAAATACTGTTTTTTCGCTTCCAGCAGCAGGCCGAGCACGGTCGCATAACGCGGGCTGCGCACCACGTCGGCCAGCTGGCCGCGGTAGTCCGGCGTGCCCATGCGCGCCGGCTTGAGGAAAATGTCTTCGGCCATTTCGACCATGCCCGGCATGATCGCGGTGCCGCCGGTCAGCACGATGCCAGACGACAGCACGCCTTCGTAGCCGGACTCGCGCACCACCTGGTGCACCATCGCGAACAGTTCTTCGACGCGCGGTTCGATCACGGCGGCCAGCGCCTGGCGCGACAGGGTGCGCGGGCCGCGGTCGCCCAGGCCCGGCACTTCGAGCTGCTCGCCCGGGTCGGCCAGCACCTGCTTGGCCACGCCGTAGCGGATCTTGATTTCTTCCGCTTCCGAAGTCGGCGTGCGCAGCGCCATCGCGATGTCGTTGGTGATCTGGTCGCCGGCGATCGGGATCACTGCGGTGTGGCGGATCGCGCCGTCCGAGAACACGGCGATGTCGGTGGTGCCGCCACCGATGTCGATCAGGACCACGCCCAGTTCCTTTTCGTCCAAGGTCAGCACCGCATCGGCCGAGGCCATCGGCTGCAGGATCAGGTCCGACACTTCGAGGCCGCAGCGGCGCACGCATTTGACGATGTTCTGTACCGCCGACACGGCGCCGGTGACGATGTGCACCCGTACCTCTAACCGGATGCCGCTCATGCCGATCGGTTCGCGCACGTCTTCCTGGCTGTCGACGACGAATTCCTGCGCCACCGTGTGCAGCAGCTGCTGGTCGGTCGAGATATTGACCGCCTTGGCCGTTTCGATCACGCGCGCCACGTCGGTCGCGGTGACTTCCTTGTCCTTGATGGCGACCATGCCGCTTGAATTGAAGCTGCGGATATGGCTGCCCGCGATGCCGGCATAGACGTTGCGGATCTTGCAGTCGGCCATCAGCTCGGCTTCTTCCAAGGCGCGCTGGATCGATTCGACGGTTGCCTCGATATTGACGACCACGCCCTTCTTCAGACCCTTCGATTCGTGCTGGCCCAGGCCGATGACTTCGTGGCGTCCATCGGACATCACTTCCGCCACGACCGCCACCACTTTCGAGGTGCCGATATCGAGTCCGACGATCAGGTTTTTAGCGTCTTTTGTCATTGCTGTGCCTACTGTTGTGTGCCTTGGTTAGTGCTTCGCTTTGCTGCCCGTGGCGGCCTTCGCCATCACGATCTGTTTCGGTTTGCTGCCTGCTTCCGGTACTGCCAGTCCCTTTGCCGTCAGCGCCAGCCCGTTCGGGTAGCGCATGTCGATCGTTTCGATATCCTTCAGGTGCTGCACCAGCTGCGGGTAAATTCCCACCAGCCGCTCCACCCTGCGGCTCAGGGTGGTGCTGTCCTGCTCCCTGCCAAGCGCCACCGTCATGCCGTTATTGAGGCGCACGGTCCACGCATAGCGGTCCGACAGGCTCAATTCCAGCGGCTGCAAATGGATCCGCTCGAACGAGGGCCGCAATTCGTTGAACCGTGCCACCACTTCCTTCTCGCTGCCGCGCGGACCCGCAAACTCGGGCAGCAGATGATCCTCGTCCGCCTCGTCGAGGTTGACCGTGAACAGGTCGCCCTTCCTCGACAACAGCTTGCCGTCCTGTCCCCACGTGCCCAGCGCCTCGTGCTCTTCGAGCGCGACGATCAGCTGGTCCGGCCATTCGCGCCTGACCTGCGCCCGCCGTACCCAGGGCACCGATTCAAACGCCAGCCTCACCTGCTCCAGGTTGGTGCTGAAAAAATTTCCCCTGATCCTGGCCAGCGCGTCGTCGCGCACGGTCAGGTGGTTCACATGCTTCAACTCCACCTCGTAAATGCTCTCGATGCGGATGGTGCGCAGCGTGAACATCGGGCGCTGCGACACCCACCACAAACCCGATCCGATCAGCGCCAGCACCACGCCCGCCAGAAGAAAGCTGGCAACCGCGTTCATCGTCCGAGCGTCTTGCCACATAAACCTTTACGCCTTCGCCAGTTTCAGGCTGGCCGAGCGCAGGATCTCAACACATAAATCTTCATAGCTGTAGCCCGCCGCGCGCGCCGCCATCGGCACCAGCGAATGCGAGGTCATGCCGGGCGCGGTATTCACCTCCAGCAGGAAGGGCTTGTTGTCGCTTTCGCGCAGCAATACATCGACCCGGCCCCAGCCTTCGCAGCCCAGTGCGCGGTAGGCGCCGACGGCGATGCGCTGCATCTCGGCCGTGGTTGCCTCGTCCAGCACGGCCGGGCAAAAGTACTTGACGTCGTCGGTGAAGTATTTGTTCTGGTAGTCGTAGTTGCCGGCCGGGGCGACGATCTCGACGATCGGCAGCGCGCGCGCGCCGGTACCGGTGCCGAGCACCGTCACGGTGAATTCGCGGCCGGTGATGAATTCCTCGGCCAGTACCACGCTGTCGAAGCCGGCCGCCACCTCGTAGGCCTTCCTGAAGTCGGCCTTGGCATTGACCTTGGTGATGCCGATGGTCGAGCCTTCGTGCGGCGGCTTGACGATCAGCGGCAGGCCCAGCGCGTCGGCCACCTGGTCCAGGTCGGCGCCAGCGTCGAGCTCCGCGTAGCGCGGCGTCGGCAGGCCTTTCGACAGCCAGATGATCTTGGTGGTGATCTTGTCCATCGCCACGGCGCTGGCCATCACGCCGCTGCCGGTGTATGGGATGCCCATCTGTTCGAGCGCGCCCTGCAGGCTGCCGTCTTCGCCGAAGCGGCCATGCAGCGCGATGAACACGCGGCTGAAGCCCTGCACTGCCAGCTCTGCCAGGCTCTGCATGCCCGGGTCGAAGGCGTGGGCATCGATGCCCTTGCTCTGCAATGCCTTGAGCACGCCGGTGCCGGACATGATCGACACGTCGCGTTCGGCCGAACGGCCGCCGAACAGGACGCCAACCTTGCCCAGGGCCTTGATATCGGTAGAAGTTAGATCGCTCACGTTCATGCCTTTGCAGTGAGTTTGTTCGGGATAGCGCTGATCGAGCCAGCGCCCATGGTGATGACGACATCGCCATCGCGGACTACATTCATGATCGTGGCCGGCATGTCGGCCATCGCCTCGACGAAGATCGGTTCAATTTTTCCGCCCACGCGCAGCGCGTGCGCCAGCGCTCGGCCATCGGCTGCGACGATCGGCGCTTCGCCCGCCGCATACACTTCGGCCAGCACCAGCACGTCCGGCGTGGCCAGCACCTTGACGAAGTCTTCGAACAGGTCGCGCGTGCGGGTGTAGCGGTGCGGCTGGAAGGCCAGCACCAGGCGGCGGCCCGGATAGGCGCCGCGCGCGGCGGCCAGCGTGACTTCGGTTTCGACCGGATGGTGGCCGAAGTCGTCGACCAGCGTGAAACTGCCACCCGAAGCAATGCCTACCTCGCCGTAGCGGGTGAAGCGGCGGCCGACGCCATGGAATTCTTCCAGTCCCTGCTGGGTTGCCGAGTCGGCGATGCCGATTTCGCGCGCGATCGCCACCGCCGAGCAGGCGTTCTGCACATTGTGCATGCCGGGCTGGTTCAGCACGACCGGCAGGTCCGGGTAGCCTTCCTGCACCACGGTGAAGTGCATTTTTGTGCCGGAGGCGCTGGCCTCGATGGCGCGCACCTGCGCGTCGGGATGGAAGCCGTAGGTAGTCACCGGCTTGGTCACCAACGGCAGGATGTCGCGCACGTGCTGGTCGTCGATGCACAGCATGGCCATGCCGTAGAACGGCAGGCGGTTGGTGAACTGCACGAAGGCCTGCTTGAGCTTTTCGAAGTCGTGCTCGTAGGTTTCCATGTGGTCGGCATCGATATTGGTGATCACTTCGATCATCGGCGACAGGTTCAGGAAGGAGGCATCCGATTCGTCCGCTTCGGCCACGATGTAGTCGCCGGTGCCCAGCTTGGCGTTGGCGCCGGCGCTGTTCAAGCGCCCGCCGATGACGAAGGTCGGGTCCATGCCGCCCTGCGCCAGCACCGACGCGACCAGGCTGGTGGTGGTGGTCTTGCCGTGGGTGCCGGCGATGGCGATGCCGCGCTTTAGGCGCATCAGTTCGCCCAGCATGACGGCGCGCGGCACGATCGGCACCTTGCGGGCGCGCGCGGCGACCACTTCCGGGTTGTCTTCATGGACGGCAGTCGAGGTGACGACGGCGTCGGCGTTGGCGACATTCTCGGCGGCGTGGCCCTGGGTCACGATTGCGCCCAGGCTGACCAGGCGCTCGGTGGCGGCGTTGATGCCCAGGTCCGACCCCGACACGGTATAGCCGAGGTTGACCAGCACCTCGGCGATGCCGCTCATGCCACTGCCGCCAATGCCGACAAAGTGGATGTTTTTGACTTTATGTTTCATGCCTTGCCCGCCAATTGTTCCAATACATCCGCGATCGCCTGGTTGGCGTCGCGCTTTCCTACCGCGTGGGCGGCCATGGCCATGTCGCGGCACTGCTCGCGCGTGAGCGACTGCAGCATCTTTGCCAGCGACTGGCCATTCAATTCCTGCTGCGGCAAGTGCACTGCCGCTTTCTGCGCCGCCATCCAGGTGGCGTTGTCGCGCTGGTGGCTGGTGGTGCTGGCCACAAACGGCACCAGCACGCTGGCCACGCCCGCCGCCGTCAGTTCCGACACCGTGATGGCGCCGGCGCGGCAGATGACGATGTCGGCTTGCTCGTAGCAGCCGGCCATGTCGTCGATGAAGTCGACCACATTGGCCTCGACACCAACCGCCTGGTAGGCCGCGCGCAGGACGTCGATATGCTTCTTGCCCGACTGGTGGGTCACCAGCGGGCGCTGGCCTGGCTCGATCAGCGCCAGCGCCGCCGGCAGCGCGTCGTTGAGCGCCTTGGCGCCGAGGCTGCCGCCGACGACCAGCACGCGCAGCGGCCCGCTGCGGCCGTCGAAACGGGTAACCGGCGTGCTCATGGCCAGGATCTCGGCGCGCACCGGATTGCCGGTCACGACCGCCTTGCCGGCGGCGGCGCCGAACTGTGCGGGGAAGCCGAACAGCACCTTTTGCGCCACCGGGGCCAGCGTCTTGTTCGACAGCAGCAGGGCCGCATCGGCGTTGACCAGCGCCAGCGGCACGCCGGACAGGCGCGCCATCAGCCCGCCTGGCACGCATACATAGCCGCCCATGCCCAGCACCACATCGGGCTTGCGACGCGCCATGAAGCGCAGGCAGCTGACGAAGCTGAACGCCAACTTGAAGGCGCCGGCCAGCGTATGCATCAGGCCCTTGCCGCGCATGCCGCTGAAGTTGATGGCGTCGATCGGGATCGCGTGCTTCGGCACCAACTCCTGCTCCATGCCCTGGGTCGTGCCCAGCCAGCTCACTTCCCAGCCGCGCTCGCGCACCGTGTGCGCGATGGCGATGCCGGGGAAGATGTGGCCGCCGGTGCCCGCTGCCATGATCATCAGGCGCTTCATACCCGCCCTCCCCGCATCATGACGCGGTTTTCGTAGTCGATGCGCAGCAGGATGGCCAGGCCGACGCAGTTGATGACCACGCCGGAACCGCCATAGCTCATCAGAGGAAGGGTCAGGCCCTTGGTCGGCAGCAGGCCCAGGTTCACGCCCATATTGATGAAGGTCTGCACGCCGATCCAGATGCCGATGCCTTTGGCGACCAGGCCGGCAAAGGTCAGGTCGATCGCAATCGCCTGGCGGCCGATGTCGAAGGCGCGCTTGATCAGCCAGTAGAACATGACGATCACGACCAGCACGCCGGCCAGGCCAAGCTCTTCGCCGATCACGGCCATCAGGAAGTCGGTATGCGCTTCCGGCAGGTAGTTCAGTTTTTGGACACTGCCGCCAAGACCGACGCCGAAGAGCTCGCCACGGCCGAAAGCGATCAGCGAATGGGTCAGCTGGTAAGCCTTGCCGAGGGCATTGTCTTCCTGCCATGGGTCGAGGTAAGCGAACATGCGAGCGCGGCGGAATGGTGACAGCGCGATAATCGCGGAGAAAATCATCACCAGCAAGGCACCGATGCCACCGAACCAGATCGCATTGAAGCCGCCCAGGAACAGGATGCCCATGGCGATGCAGACGATGACGCCGAACGCGCCCAGGTCCGGCTCCAGCAGCAGCAGTCCGCCGACGATGCCGACCGCCGCGGCCATCGGCAGGAAGCCCTTGGTCAGCTTGTGCATGTATTCCTGCTTGCGCACGGTGAAGTCAGCGGCGTACAGGACCGCGACCAGCTTCATGATCTCGGACGGCTGGATATTGGTGACCCGTAGCGACAGCCAGCGGCGCGCGCCATTGACCCCGTGTCCGATGCCCGGGATCAGGACCAGCACCAGCAGCAGGATGGTGGCGGCGAACATCAGCGGCGCGGCTTTTTGCCAGTCCTCGATGCGGACCCGGAACGCGAACAGGCCGACCAGCAGGCCGACCCCGATGAAGAAGGCCTGGCGCTGCAGGAAGTAGGCGTTCTTGTAGCTGGCGAACTTGGGCGAATCCGGCAACGAGATCGAGGCCGAATACACCATCACCATTCCAAAGATCAGGAGCAGCAAGGTGACCCACACCAGCGGCTGGTCGTATTCCATCATCTTCGACGGCCGCGCCCGCGTGCCGAGCGGCGATGCGTCGGCGGACTGGCCGGAGAACAGGAAGGGCAGCTGGATCTTCATCAGATCTCCTGCCCCATCGAGAGCGCCAGCTCGCGCACGGCGTCGACGAACACCTGGGCCCGGTGGGCATAATTGGTGAACATGTCCATGCTGGCGCAGGCTGGCGACAGCAGCACGCAGTCGCCCGGCCTGGCCAGGGCGCTGGCGCGCTGCACCGCTTCCGGCAGGGCGGCATTGTCGAACAGGTCGACGCCCGATGGCTCAAGGGCGGCGCGCAACAGCGGTGCGTCGCGGCCGATCAGCACCACCGCGCGCACATAGCGCGACACCGGCTCGGCCAGCGGTTCGAAATCCTGGCCCTTGCCGTCGCCGCCGGCGATCAGCACGATGCGCTGCGCGGCGCCTGCAAAGGCCTTGCCCAGGCCGTTCAGCGCCGCGACCGTCGCGCCGACATTGGTGCCCTTGCTGTCGTCGTAGTATTCGATGCCGTCGATAGCGGCGACCAGCTCGACCCGGTGCGGCTCGCCCGCATAGTCGCGCAGACCGTGCAGCAGCGGCGCAAACGGCAGGCCGATGGCGCGGCACAAGGCCAGCGCTGCCAGCGCGTTGCAGGCATTGTGCAGGCCGCGGATGCGCAGTGCGTCGGCTGGCATCAGCCGGGAAAGCGTCACCGGCACCACTTCGGCCGCCTCGTTCTTCTTGCGCTTCTTCTCGCTCTCTTCGCCCGCCACCGCCACCGTCAGCCATTGCACGCCGCGCTCGTTCTGCAGGCCGAAGCAGTCCGCTTCATGCGGCTCGCCGGTGCCGAAGGTGATCGATGGTGCCGTCGGCGCTGCCATCTGCATCACCAGCGCGTCGTCGCGATTGAGCACGCGCACGGTGTGCTGGCCAAAAATGCGCGCCTTGTCCCTGGCGTAGGCGGCCATGTCGCCATGCCAGTCGAGGTGGTCCTGGGTCACGTTGAGCACGGTCGCCGCATCGGCTTGCAGGCTGAAGGTCGAATGCAGCTGGAAGCTCGACAGTTCAAGGATCCATGCCTGCGGCAGGCTGTCCGCGTCCATCACTTCGCGCAGCACGTCGAGCGCGGCCGGGCTGATATTGCCCGCCACGCGGGTCGACAGGCCGGCGCGCTGGCATAGCTGGCCGACCAGGCTGGTGACCGTGGTCTTGCCGTTGGTGCCGGTGATGGCGATGACTTTGGGCGTATAGGCGCGCTGTTCCTTCAGCGCGGCCAGCGCCTGGGCAAACAGCTCGATCTCGCCCCATACGGGGATCTGGCGCTGCGAAGCAGCCGGCACGATGTCGATCAGTTCCTTGTCCGGCGCCAGGCCCGGGCTCAGCGTGACGAAATCGACCCCGTCGAGCAGTTCGGCGGTGAACGGGCCGTGGACGAACTGGGCCTCTGGTGCGGTGTCCTGCAATACCGGCAAACGCGCCGGCTGCTCGCGGGTATCGGCCACGCGCACCAGCGCGCCACAACGGACCAGCCATTGTGCCATCGCCAGGCCCGATTCTCCGAGCCCCAGTACCAGTGCGGTTTTGCCAGCGTAGTTCATCGATTAGCGCAGCTTCAGGGTTGACAGGCCGATCAGGACCAGCATCATCGTCACGATCCAGAAACGCACGACCACCTGCGTCTCTTTCCATCCTTTTTGTTCGAAGTGGTGGTGCAGCGGCGCCATCAGAAACACGCGCCGCCCGCTGCCGTACCGCTTCTTGGTGTATTTGAACCAGCTCACCTGAATGATCACCGACAGCGTCTCGACCACGAAGATGCCGCCCATGATGAACAGGACGATTTCCTGGCGCACGATGACGGCGATGGTGCCGAGCGCGCCACCCAGCGCCAGCGCGCCGACGTCGCCCATGAATACCTGGGCCGGGTGGGCGTTATACCAGAGGAAGGCCAGGCCGGCCCCGGCCATGGCGCCGCAGAAGATCAGCAGTTCGCCGGCGCCCGGGATATGCGGGATGAACAGGTATTTCGAGTACGTCGCGCTGCCGGTCAGGTAGGCGAACAGGCCCAGTGCCGAGCCGACCATCACGGTTGGCATGATGGCCAGGCCGTCGAGGCCGTCGGTGAAGTTGACGGCATTGCTGGTGCCGACGATCACGCAGTAAGTCAGCGCGATGAAGCCCCACACGCCCAGCGGGTAGGTGATGGTCTTGAAGAACGGGACGATCAGGTCGGCCCTGGGTGGCAGGTCCATCGAGAAGCCCGACTGCACCCAGGCGAAGAACAGCTGCCACACCTCGGCCGGATTGCGCGCCGACACCGAGAACGCCAGGTAGAACGCGGCGATGATGCCGATCAGCGACTGCCAGAAGTATTTTTCGGCCGAGCGCATGCCGTTCGGGTCCTGGTAGACCACCTTGCGGTAGTCGTCGACCCAGCCGACCGCGCCGAAGCCGAGCGTGACCACCAGCACCGGCCACACCAGGCGGTTCGACAGGTCGCACCACAGCAGCGTCGAGACGCCGATCGAAATGAGGATCAGCACGCCGCCCATGGTCGGGGTGCCGTGTTTTTTCAGGTGGGTCTGCGGGCCGTCGGTGCGCACCGCCTGGCCGACCTTGAGGCGGGTCAGCATGCGGATCACGGCCGGGCCGGCCGCCAGGCCGATCACCACCGCCGTGATGGTGGCGAACACCGCACGGAAGGTGATGAAGTTAAACACCCGCAGCGGGCCGAGGTCTTGCTGGAAGAATTGCGCGAGCCATAGCAACATGATTAGTGGGCTTCCTTGCTGATGTGTTGTGGTCCAAGCAGGTGTTGGACGACACGCTCCATTTTCATGAAGCGCGAGCCCTTCACCAGCACAGTCGCGTCAGATTTGCTGCCCAGCTGTTGATCCAGTGCTGCCAATAATTCGTCGAACTGCTCAAAATGCCGCGCGCCGGGCCCTAGAAGGTGTCGCGCCAGCACGCCCGTCGCCAGCACATGGTCGATCCCGCGCGCCCTGGCGTAGGCACCAATCTCTTCGTGAAACTGCTGTCCCTGGTTGCCGACTTCGCCCATATCGCCCAGCACCAGCAGGCGCGGCGCGGCAGCCTTGGCCAGCACGTCGATGGCGGCGCGCACCGAGTCCGGATTGGCGTTGTAGCTGTCGTCGATCACGGTGGCGCCGCAGGCCGCCACTTTCTTTTGCAGACGGCCGCTGACCGGGGCGAACGCTTCCAGTCCGTGGATGATGGCGCCACGGCTGATGCCGGCCGCCGTGGCGCAGGCGATGGCGGCCAGCGCATTGCGCACATTGTGCAGGCCGGCAGCCGAGAGCTTGACGTCGAAGCTGTCGTCGGCCATCCCGGTGGCGCGGATCGTCACCTCAAGCTCGCTGCCGAAGTCGCCAGGGCGGAAGGTGGCGCTGACATTGGCTGCGGCGTCAAATCCGAAAGTGATGCAGCGGCGTCCTTGCGCCAGGCCCTGCCAGATCGGGGTGAATTCGTCGTCGCTTGGGAACACGGCCACGCCGCCCGCGTGCAGGCCTGCGATGACGGCGCCGTTCTCGCGCGCGACCGCTTCGACCGTGTGCATGAATTCCTGGTGTTCGCGCTGGGCGTTGTTGACCAGGCCGATGGTCGGCTCGGCGATCCGGGTCAGGCGCGCGATCTCGCCCGGATGGTTCATGCCCATCTCGATCACGGCGGCCTGGTGCGCCGCTTCCAGCCGGAACAGCGTCAGCGGCACGCCGATTTCATTGTTGAGATTGCCGCGCGTGGCCAGACGGCCTTCGTCGCCGAAGCTGGCCGCCATGATCGCGGAGATCATCTCCTTGACGGTGGTCTTGCCGTTGCTGCCGGTGACGCCAATGACTGGCAAGGTGTACTGGCGGCGCCAGTAGGTGGCGATCTGGCCCAGCGCCGCGAGCGTGTCCGGCACCACCAGCGCCGGCAGCGTCCAGCCGGCCGGCAGTTCTTCGACCACCACGGCGGCCGCCCCTTTGGCGGCGACGTCGGCCAGGAAGGCGTGCGCGTCGAAGCGTTCGCCGCGCAGGGCGACGAACAGGCTGCCCGGCGCCACATTACGGCTGTCGGTCGACACGCCGGCAAAGACGGCGTCGCCGTTCGCATACATATTCGGGATGAAGCCGGCCAGCTGGGACAAGGTCGCGCGCATCAGTTCGGCCTCATCATGGTGGCACGCGCGGCCAGCGCCAGCGCGGCGTGGTCGGCGTCGGAGAACGGCATCTTGCGGCCCTTGATTTCCTGGTAAGGCTCATGGCCTTTACCGGCCAGCAGGATCACGTCGGTCTTGGCCGCATGCTTGATGGCCGACAGGATGGCGGCGGCGCGGTCTTCGATCGCCTGGCTCTTGCTCGGGTGCAGAGGGTCCATGCCGGCGACGATCTGGGCGATGATCGCCGCCGGCTCTTCGCTGCGCGGATTGTCGCTGGTGACGAGCACATGGTCGGCCAGCTGGGCGATGGCACCCATCTGCGGGCGCTTGCCCGGGTCGCGGTCGCCGCCGCAGCCGAACACGCACCACAACTGGCCGCTGCGCTCGCTCGCTACCTGGCGCAGCGTCAGCAGGGTTTTTTCCAGCGCGTCCGGGGTGTGGGCGTAGTCGATCACGACCATCGGCGCGTCCTGTCCGCCGACCTGCTGCATGCGGCCCGGCGCCGGGGTCAGCCCTTCGATGGCGTCGACCGCGGCGCGCAGTGCGGTACCCTTGGCCAGCAGCGCGCCCAGTACGGCCAGCGCATTGCTGATATTGAAATGCCCGACCAGCTGGGTCTTGATGTTGGCCCCGCCGGCCGGCGTCTCGACATGGAAGTCGGTACCGGCATGGCGGCTGCGGAACTGCGACGCGCGCAGCATCAGCACGCCGGGCACATCGGGCCGGGTGGCGGCGTCGCTCAAGGTGTAGCCATAGACGGCCGGCGCGCTGCCGCCAGTGTTCTGCACATGCGCGACCAGGCGCAGGCCGGCCTCGTCGTCCAGGTTCAGCACGGCTGCCTTGAGGCCGGGCCAGTCGAACAGGCGGGCCTTGGCAGCTTCATAGGCCACCATGTCGCCGTGGAAGTCGAGGTGGTCGCGGGTCAGGTTGGTAAAGAGTGCCACGTCAAAATGCATGCCGTTGGTGCGGCCTTGTTCCAAGCCGATCGACGATACCTCAATGGCGAGCGAAGTGGCGCCAGCATCGCGCATGGCGGCCAGCTTGCCGGCCAGCAGCACGGCATCCGGCGTGGTGTAGCCGGTGACGTCAAAGTCGACCTCGCCGCGGCCCTGGAACAGGCCGACGCCGAGGGTGCCGATGACGGCGGCCGGGCCTTCGATACGCGACAGCGCCTGCCCCAGCCATACTGCGCACGAAGTCTTGCCATTGGTGCCAGTGACGCCGACCGTGAACATGGCGGCATCCGGCTGCTGGTAGAAGGCGTGGGCGATCATGCCGGCATGCTGCTTGAGGCCGGTAACGGCCAGGTGCGGCACCGTGAGGCTGGCATCCCAGACAAAACCGGCAGCCTCGAACACAACGGCGCAAGCGCCCTGCTCGACGGCGGCCTGGATGAAGGCGCGGCCGTCGCCCCCTTCGCCCGGATAGGCAAAGAACACGTCGCCGCGCTTGATGCGGCGCGAGTCGGACGCCAGCTGGCCCTTGGGCGCATGCTGGGTGATCCAGTTGCTGATGCCTTGGTGGTTCATCACAGGCTCTCCTCTACGGGATGTTCCGGGATGATGATATTGGTGACGGATGAATCGGGCGGCACATTCGAGGCGCGCAGCGCGTTCGCGGCCAGGATCGCAAAGGTCGGCGCGGCCACGGTGCCGCCCTGGTGCAGGAAAGTGCTCGGCTCATCGACCATGACGGCGATGATGAAGCGCGGATTGGACATCGGCGCAATGCCGACGAACGAGGCCACATACTTGGAATTGGAGTAGCGGCCATTGACGATTTTCTGCGCCGTGCCGGTCTTGCCGCCGATACGGTAGCCGGCCACCTGCGCCTGCGGCGCGGTGCCTTCCGGGCTGACCACCAGCTCGAGCATGGCGCGCATCTGGCTGGCGGTCCTGGGCGAGATGACCTGCTGGCCGACCGGCTGCTCCGTCACCTTCTGGAACGACAGCGGGATGATGTCGCCGTCGCGCGCAAACACCAGGTAGGAGCGGGCCAGTTGGATCAGCGACACCGAAATGCCATGGCCGAACGCCATATTGGCCTGCTCGATCGGGCGCCACGATTTATACGGGCGCACGCGCCCGGCGACCGCGCCGGGGAAGCCGAACTTGGGCTGCTGGCCGAAACCGAACTTGGTGAAGGTTTCCCACATTTCCTTCGACGGAATCGGCAGGGCGATCTTGGCCATGCCGATATTGGACGACTTCTGGATGATCTGCGACACCGTCAGCATGCCATGCGCGTGCGAGTCGCGGATGGTCCTGTCGCCAATGACCATATGGCCCGGGGAGGTCTGGTACATCGAACCCGGATTGACGCGCTTGGTCTCGAGCGCCAGCGCGACCGTCAGCGGCTTCAGGGTCGAGCCGGGCTCGAAGGTGTCGGTCAGCACGCGGTTGCGCAGCTGGTCGCCGGTCAGCACCGAGCGGTTGTTCGGGTTATAGGTCGGCCAGTTGGCCAGCGCCAGGATCTCGCCGGTGTGCACGTCGAGGATGACAGCGCCGCCCGCCTTGGCCTTGTATTTTTCGACCGCGTCGCGCAGGTGGGTGAAAGCGATGTACTGCAGCTTGCTGTCGACCGACAGGGTCAAGTCCTTGCCGTCGTGCGGACTCTTGGTCGCGCCGATGTCCTCGACGATGTTGCCGAGCCGGTCCTTGATGACGCGGCGGCTGCCGGTGCTGCCCTTGAGGTTCGACTGCTGGGCCAGCTCCATGCTCTCCTGGCCGATATCCTCGACATTGGTGAAGCCGACGATATGGGTCATCACTTCGCCCTGCGGGTAGTAGCGCTTGTATTCCTTGTCGGCGCCGACGCCCTTCAGCTTCAGGTCGAGGATCTTGTCGACGACGTCGAGCTCCACCTGGCGCTTGAGGAAGATGTAGCTGCCGCCCGAGCTCAGCTTCTTGTTGATGTCGGCCACGCTCATGTCGAGCAGGCGCGCCAGCTCGGCCAGTTTCTCCGGCGGTTCGCCGGCGATGTCTTCGGCATCGGCCCACACCGCCTTGACCGGCATCGACGACGCCAGCACCTGGCCGTTGCGGTCGGTGATCTTGCCGCGCGTGGCCGGCAGCGTGATGGTACGGGCATAGCGCGCCTCGCCCTGCTTTTGCAGGAAGCTGGTGCTCATCCCCTGCAGCCACAGCGCGCGGCCGGCCAGCGCCACGAAGGCGGCGAACAGGACAAACAGCACGACGCGCGAACGCCACACCGGCAGGCGCACCGCCAGTACCGGACTCTTGGAGAACGCGACGCCCTTCGAGGCCGCGATGCGCGAACCGCTATTGCCGCCGCCACGCCTCATTTGGCCACCTCCGCCGTCAGGTACTGGGTGCGGGCGGCCGATACCGGCTGCATGCCGAGGTCGGTGCGGGCGATCTGTTCGATGCGCGAGTTCTTTCCGTAGGTCGACTGATCCAGCTGCAGCTGGGCGAAATCGATATCGAGCTGGCGCGCCTCGGAATTGGCGCGCTCGACTTCGATGAACAGGTGGCGCCACGTATACTGCGACTTGATCAGCGACAGCGCGCAGGCCACCAGCAGCGCCAGCAGAACGGCGTTGATCTTGCCGCTCATTGGATGCTCCCGCTTCCGAGGCGTTCGGCGATGCGCATGACGGCCGAGCGCGCGCGCGGATTGGCGTCGACTTCCTCGCCCGACGGCTTGACGCGCTTGACCAGCATCATCTCCGGCTGCGGCAGGTCGGCCGCCTTGATCGGCAGGCGGCGGTGCGGTTGCTCGAGCTTGACCTTGCTGGCCAGGAACTGCTTGACCATCCGGTCTTCCAGCGAGTGGAAGCTGATGATGACGAGGCGCGCGCCGGGCGCGAGCATGGCGTAGGCTTCGCTCAAGCCTGTTTCAAGGTCCTCAAGCTCTTGATTGATGTAAATCCGGATAGCCTGAAAGGTGCGGGTCGCAGGATTCTTGCCTTTTTCCCGTGTTTTGACCGCGTTTGCCACGAGATCGGCAAGCTGTCGTGTGCTTGAAATTGGTTCGACTGCCCTGCGAGCAACAATCGCCTTTGCAATCTGAAAAGCAAACCGTTCTTCCCCATAATCGCGTATCACCTTTTCCAGTTTTTGTTCAGTTTCTGTGGCGAGCCACTGTGCCGCCGACACGCCGCGCGTGGTATCCATGCGCATATCGAGCGGGCCATCATTGCGGAAGGAAAAACCGCGCGCCGCGTCATCGACTTGCGGGGACGAAATACCGAGGTCGAGCAGGATGCCGTCGACCCGGGCAATGCCGCGCTGCGCCAGCGCGGCGCGCATCGTGGCGAAACTGTCGTGCACGATCTCAAAGCGGGAGTCGTCCACCTGCTGGGCGGTGGCGATCGCCTGGGGGTCCTTGTCGAACGCGACCAGGCGGCCTGAGGCGTTCAACTTGGACAGGATCAGGCGGCTGTGGCCGCCGCGGCCGAAGGTGCCATCGATATAGATGCCGTCCGCGCGGCCGCCGGCCAGGTTCAGCGCATCGACCGCTTCATCGAGCAGCACCGTGCGGTGCTGGAAGAGCGGCGCCGTCGTTTGCGTCATCGGCCCGCCTCAGAAGGAGAAATTGGACAGGACATCGGGCGTGCCGCCGGCGACGGCAGCTTGCTCGTTGTCGGCCAGCTTGGCGGCATCCCAGATCTCGAAATGGGAACCCATGCCAAGCAGCATGACGTCTTTGGACAGGCCGACGGCTGCGCGCAGCTCCGGCGAGATCAGGATGCGGCCGGCGCTGTCGAGTTCGACATCGCAGGCGTTGCCGAGAAAAATGCGCTGCCAGGCGCGGGCCGACATCGGCCAGGCGGCGATTTTTTCGCGGTGGATTTCCCACACGGGACGGGGGAAGAACAGCAGGCAGCCTTCCGGGTGCCTGGTCAGCGTCATGCGCCCCTCGCACTGGACCGCAAGGGCGTCACGGTGCTTGGCAGGGATCGACATCCTGCCTTTTGCATCGAGATTGATTGCGGACGCGCCTTGGAACACGGTTGGACCTTGCCTCTGTAATAACGATTCGTTGATGATTTTTGGCGCCGGGAAGGGTTTTCTTCCCACAAAACGACACTTTTTCACACAGTTGCCCACTTTAGCTGGAGCATGCCCCACCGGTCAAGCGGTTTCAAAGTGCAAAAATGGGATTTTTTCTAATGAAGTCAATGACTTAGCGCATATCGTTGAAGTCACCTAAAAGCAAAATATGTCGATAAATTAGGCACTTATAAACGATACTGAATGTGGTATCTCATCAATACACATGGGTTTCCGCGCAACGAAACGGAAAAGCTGAAACTTAAAATAATTGCAGGCAGTTACTTTTGCGCAACGGCAGCGATTGGGCCGGGCATGCGGTGGGAATCGGGTTGAAGACAAGCAATTGACGAAATGCGCTGACGCTCACGCTCGACCGCTGGGAGCCGCCGCGATGTGCTCAGGTTCTTCCGTGTGATTTGGGCGCGAGGTTCCGACCGCCCGTTTGCCCCACCTTGCGCTGGGGGCGCTGGCGCAAGCTCAGTTGACCGGCAGCGCCCACGCCTTGGAGCGCTGGACGGCTTCGCCCCAGCGCGCCATCAGCGACGCACGCGCGGCATCGGAGATCGACGGGTCGAAGCGCCGCTCGGCCTTCCACAGGCTGGCGACCTGCTCCTGCGAGTCCCAGAAGCCGGTCGCCAGGCCAGCCAGGAAGGCCGCCCCCAGTGCCGTCGTTTCCGTCACCTGGGGGCGCACCACCGGCACGCCCAGCAGGTCGGCCTGGAACTGCATCAGCATATTGTTGCGGGCGGCGCCGCCATCGGCGCGCACTTCGTCGACCGGGAAGGCGGCGTCCTTTTGCATGGCCACCAGCAGCTCCGCGCTCTGGTAGGCAATCGAGTCCAGTGCGGCGCGCGCCAGGTGGCCACGGTTGGTGCCGCGGCTGATGCCGACCATCGTGCCGCGCGCATACGGGTCCCAGTGCGGCGCACCGAGGCCGACAAAGGCCGGCACCAGGAACAGGCCGCCCGCATCGGGCACGCTGGCCGCCAGCGCCTCGACGTCTTCCGAGCGTTCGATGATGCCGAGGCCATCGCGCAGCCACTGCACCGTCGCGCCCCCCATGAAGACGCTGCCTTCGATCAGGTAGTCGGTGGTGCCGTCGATGCGCCACCCGACCGTGCTGAGCAAGCGGCTGGTCGACGACACCGGGTGGGTACCGGAATGCATCATCATGAAGCAGCCGGTGCCATAGGTATTCTTGACCATGCCGCGCAGATGGCAAGCCTGGCCGAAGGTGGCCGCCTGCTGGTCGCCGGCGATACCGGCCACGGCGATGACGTCGCCGAACAGCCCGGGATGGGTGGTGCCGATGATTTCGCTCGACGACACCACTTGCGGCAATACCGCATCGGGGATGTTGAACAACTTGAGCAGTTCGCCGTCCCAGCGCATCAGGTGGATGTTGAACAGCATCGTGCGCGACGCGTTCGAGACATCCGTCACGTGCTCGCCGGTCAGCTTGAACGCCAGCCAGCTGTCGACGGTGCCGAAGGCCAGCTCGCCTTTTTCGGCGCGGGCGCGGGCGCCCGCCACGTTCTCGAGCAGCCATTGCAGCTTGGTGGCGGAAAAATAGGCGTCCAGTTCGAGCCCGGTGTTGGCGTGGATGCGCTTGGCCTTGCCATCGTGGCGCAGATTGTCGCACACCTCGGCAGTGCGGCGGTCTTGCCACACGATGGCGTTGGCGACCGGGTGGCCCGTCTTGCGGTCCCACAGCACCGTCGTTTCGCGCTGGTTGGCGATGCCGATCGAAACGATCTGGGCCGCCGTGACCTGATGGTCATGCATGACGGTGCGGGCGCAGCCGAGCTGGCTGTTCCAGATGTCGTTGGCATTGTGCTCGACCCAGCCGGGCTTGGGGAAATGCTGGGGATATTCCTGCTGGGCGATGCCGACGACCTGACCGAGATGGTCGATCAGCAAGGCACGCGAGCTGGTGGTGCCCTGGTCGAGGGCTAGGATATACTTTCTCATCGAAAAGTCCCCATGCTGGCCAAGTATTCAGTGTGAAGCAGGCCGATAGGCCGGATTTTGTTACGGCAAACGCCCTTGCGAACGTTCGCTATGACAGCCATTCCTCTAGGCGCAGCATTGCTGCTGCGCTCAAGCTCCCTACCCGCACGCTCCGCGAGCCGCCTCAACGCGTGCCTATTTGGGATTGCTCCAGGTGGAGGTTACCGCGTTTCACCGTAACTTAATACGCTCGTCTCTGTGGCCCTATTCCTCGCCTTATACCCCCGGCTTGCACCGGAGGGCTTTCAGCGGACGGCCGTTAACCGTCACCCTGCTCTATGGAGTCCGGACCTTCCTCCCGCCGACGCATTACGCGTCAGCCAGCGGCTGTCTGGCCTGCTTCACGCTGCCATTGTACCGCGCCGGGGACGATCACGGCCAAACCGGCCGAAAAGCAGCAATGGCCGTTCCACGCTAAGATGGACCAATGAGAGGAAAATTGCAACAATTGCTGGGTATTGCACTGCCGGTGATCCAGGCCCCGATGGCCGGGTCGCAGGGCAGCGCACTGGCCATCGCCGTGTCCAATGCGGGCGGCCTGGGCTCGCTGCCGGCAGCGATGCTGGCGCCCGACGCCTTGCGCACCGAACTGGCCGCCATCGCGGCCGCAACCGGCAAGCCGATCAACGTCAACTTTTTTTGCCACACCCAGCCGGAAGTCGATGCCGGGCGCGACGCCGCATGGCGCGCCGCGCTGGCGCCGTACTATGCCGAATTGGGCATCGATCCAAACGCCGTTTCCGCAGGCCCCGGGCGACTGCCGTTCAACGATATGGCCGCCGACGTGCTCGACGCATTCAAGCCGGCCGTGAT
Source organism: uncultured bacterium (assembly GCA_965233055.1). GTDB lineage: Bacteria > Pseudomonadota > Gammaproteobacteria > Burkholderiales > Burkholderiaceae_D > Telluria_A. The sequence continues at coordinate 72,739 of CBDDRJ010000057.1, read as the reverse complement.
CAGTTTTCATTTTGGCTTGCCGTCGCCGGCGCTGCTGGCCCGCGCGCGCCGCCACGGCGCCGTCATCCTGTCGTCGGCGACCACGGTCGAAGAAGGCCTGTGGCTGCAGGCAAACGGCGCCGACGCCGTCATCGCGCAAGGCTATGAAGCGGGCGGCCATCGCGGCATGTTCCTGACTGAAGACCTGAGCACCCAAATGGGATTGACGGCGCTGGTGCCGCAGCTGGTCAAGGTACTGAAGGTGCCGGTGATCGCTGCTGGCGGCATTGCCGACGCCCATGGCGTGGCGGCGGCGATGGCCCTGGGCGCCGCCGGCGTGCAGGTCGGTACTGCCTATATGCTGTGCCCCGAGTCGACCGTCAGCGACGTGCACCGGCAAGCCCTGCAAAGCGAGCATGCAGCGCATACGGCGCTGACCAATTTATTCAGTGGCCGGCCGGCACGCGGCATCGTCAACCGCTTGATGCGCGAACTGGGGCCGATCAGCGCGCTGGCACCAGCATTTCCATTGGCGACAGGCGCCATCGCACCGTTGCGGCAGGCGGCCGAGGCCAGGGGCTGGGGCGATTTCTCTCCGCTGTGGAGCGGCCAGAACGCCAGCGGCTGCCAAGCCATCCCGGCGGCCGAGCTGACCCGCCGGCTGGCAGCTGGCCTTAGCCCGTAGCGGGGGGGCCGGCCGGGTCCGCTCCCGCCCTTTCGTTCTATTGCCATAGGAGAAACTATCGCGGCCGATTCTGATATTTTGTGTCGCGTTTACAAAAGCCTGTCCGCAAGGGCTCGCATAGAATGGCGCATACTGAAACTCATCGCGCGCTGCGCGAGCCACCATAGAGGCAGACATGACGCAAACACTTCGTACGGGCGGCCAGATCCTGGTCGATGCGCTCCATATCCACGGCGTTGACACCGCCTTCGGAGTCCCCGGCGAAAGCTACCTCGATGTGCTCGACGCGCTGCACGAGTCCAGCATCAAATTCATCATCAACCGCCAGGAAGGCGGCGCCGCCTTCATGGCCGAAGCCTACGGCAAGATGACCGGCAAGCCGGGCATCTGCTTCGTCACCCGCGGCCCGGGCGCGACCAATGCGTCGATCGGCGTGCACACCGCCTACCAGGACTCGACCCCGATGATCCTGTTCATCGGCCAGGTCGGCAGCGACTTCATGGACCGCGAAGCGTTCCAGGAGATCGACTACCGCCGCATGTACGGCCAGATGGCCAAGTGGGTGACCCAGATCGAACGCGCCGATCGCATTCCCGAGTACATCGCGCGCGCCTTCCAGGTCGCCACCAGCGGCCGCCCCGGCCCGGTGGTGCTGGCCCTGCCGGAAGACATGCTGATCACCAAGGCGGCCACGCCCGATGCGCGCCGCTACCAGCCGGTGCAGGCCAGCCCGTCGGCGGCCCAGATCGAGTCGCTGCGCGCCATGCTGTCGAGCGCCAAGCGCCCGCTGGTACTGCTGGGCGGCGGCACCTGGAATGCGCAAGCCTGCGCCGACCTGCAGCGCTTTGCCGAAGCCAACCACCTGCCGGTCGGCTGCACCTTCCGTTTCCAGGACCTGCTCGACAACGCGCATCCGAACTATGTCGGCGATGTCGGCATCGGCATCAATCCGAAGCTGGCCGCGCGCGTCAAGAATGCCGACCTGTTGATCGCAATCGGCCCGCGCCTGGGCGAAATGACCACCAGCGGCTACTCGCTGTTGACGTCGCCGGTGCCGCAGCAGCGCCTGGTGCACATCCATTGCGATGCCGAGGAACTGGGCAGCGTCTATCAGGCCGACCTGATGATCAACAGCGGCGCGCCGCAGGCGACCAGCATGCTGGCCGCGATGGCGCCGGTCGATGCCAGCGCATGGAAGGGCAGCGTCGAAGCAGCCAAGGCCGAGCTGGCCGCCTACCAGGAAAGCCCGCCGATCTTCAAGGACGGCAAGGCCCCGCTGAACCTGTGGCAGCTGGTGCAGGAACTGCAGGCGCAGGCGCCGAAGGACACCATCATCACGAATGGCGCCGGCAACTACGCGACGTGGGCGCACCGCTACTTCCGCTACGGCGGCATGCGCACCCAGCTGGCGCCGACCAATGGTGCGATGGGCTATGGCGTGCCGGCCGGCATCGCCGCCAAGATCATCGATCCGAGCCGCACCGTCGTCACTTTCGCCGGCGACGGCGAATACCTGATGAATGGCCAGGAACTGGCCACGGCCGTGCAGTACAAGGCGGGCGTCATCATCATCGTCTTCAATAACAGCATGTTCGGCACCATCCGCATGCACCAGGAGCGCGATTACCCGGGCCGGGTGTCGGGCACGACGCTGCACAACCCGGATTTCGCGGCCGTGGCCAGGGCCTATGGCGCCAGCGGCGAAGTGGTCGAGACCACCGCCCAGTTCGGCCCGGCACTGGAGCGCGCGCTGGCGCACACCCGCGCCAGCGCGCTGCCGGCTGTGGTCGAACTGCGCTACGACGGCAACCTGATCACCCCGGGCGCCACGCTGGAAACCATCCGCAACAACGCACTGGCGAACCAGTAAGCCCCGGTGGGCCTGGGGGGGGTCTGGTAGAATAGCGGCCAACCTCCTCGCCCACACGCTAATGTTTAGTTTTTTCAAGAAAAAACCCGTCGAACCTGTCGACCAGCCGGCCTCGCCGGAACCCGTTGCACTAGCACCAATGCAGCCAGTTGCCGTGCCGTCCGCGCCGGTCCCGGCAGCGCCAGCAGCATCGGCGCCGGCCCCCGAACCGGCCCCTGCCCCGTCTTTCTCGGCCCGCCGCTACGGCACGACCTCGACCTTTGTCGCCCAGACCACGCCGCCGCCACCGCCAGTGACCGAAGCGCCGGCAGTGCCGGTGCAGGAACCGCCCGCCCCGCCCGCCCCGCCGGTCGAACTGATCCCTGAAACGATGGCGCGCCCGGTCAGCGCGGCGCAAGCGAAGCAATCGTGGATGGAGCGCCTCAAGCGCGGCCTGGCCAAGACCCCGACCAGCCTGACGCTGCTGTTCGTCGGCGCCAAGAGCGACGAGGACCTGTACGACGAGCTCGAATCGGCGCTGCTGATGGCCGACGCCGGCATCGACGCCACCTCCTTCCTGCTCGATGCGCTGAAGAAACGGGTCAAGGAAGACAAGCTGCTCGAAGCCAATGAAGTCAAGGCCGCGCTGAAGGACTTGATGATCCAGATGATGCTGCCGCTGCAAAAGCCGTTCGAGCTGGGCCGCCATGAGCCGCTGGTGATGATGATCGTCGGCGTCAACGGCGCCGGCAAGACCACCACCATCGGCAAGCTGGCCAAGCATATGCAGGCGCACCAGCAGTCGGTGCTGCTGGCGGCCGGCGACACCTTCCGCGCCGCCGCGCGCGAGCAGCTGATGGTGTGGGGCCAGCGCAATAATGTGACGGTGATCGCGCAGGAATCGGGCGACCCGGCCGCCGTCGCGTTCGACGCCGTGCAGTCGGGCAAGGCGCGCAAGATGGACGTGGTGATGGTCGATACCGCCGGCCGCCTGCCGACCCAGCTGCACCTGATGGAAGAACTGAAGAAGATCAAGCGCGTCATCGGCAAGGGCCTGGACGGCGCGCCGCACGAAACGGTGCTGGTGATCGACGGCAATACCGGCCAGAACGCGCTGGCCCAGGTCAAGGCCTTCGACGATGCGCTGCAACTGTCCGGCCTCGTCATCACCAAGCTCGACGGCACCGCCAAGGGCGGGGTGCTGGCCGCCATTGCGCGCATGCGTCCGGTCCCCGTCTATTTCATCGGCGTCGGCGAAAAGATCGAGGACCTGCAACCCTTCAAGGCCGACGAATTCGTCGAAGCCCTGCTGGGATGAGCCCGATGATCGAGTTCATCCACGTCAGCAAGCAGTATTCCCCGACCGCCATCGCGGTGCGCGATGTGTCGCTCAATATCGGCAAGGGCGAGCTGGTCTACCTGGCCGGCCCGTCCGGCGCCGGCAAGTCGACCCTGCTGAAGATGATCGCCGCCATCGAACGCCCCAGCAGCGGCCAGTTGCTGGTCAACGGGCAAGACATCGGCAAACTGGCGCCGGCCGGCGTGCCCTTCCTGCGCCGCAACCTCGGCCTGATCTTCCAGCACCAGCGCCTGCTGCTTGACCGCACGGTGCTGGCCAATACCGTGTTGCCGCTGCTGGTGATGGGCGCGTCGCGCTCGGCCGCCGAACAGCGCGCCCGCGCCGCGCTCGACAAGGTCGGCCTGCTCGAGCGCGCCAATGCCAACCCGCAGGAACTGTCGGGCGGCGAGCAGCAGCGGGTGGCCATTGCGCGCGCCATCGTCAACCGGCCGCAGATCATCCTGGCCGACGAACCGACCGCCAATCTCGACCGCGCCAGCGCCAACAAGGTGCTCGACGCCCTGCACGCCTTCCATGCGGTCGGCGTGACCTGCGTCATTTCCACCCATGACGAACAGGTGCTGGACCAGGCCGCGCGCGTGATCCAGCTCGACCACGGACAACTCATCGGAGTGGCCGTATGAAGCGCTGGTTGCGACAACATCAATTCGCCATGGCGGGCGCGCTGGTCCACCTGCGCAAGGCGCCCGGCAGTTTCCTGTTCAATGTGGTGGTGGTGGCCATTGCGCTGGCACTGCCGTTCGCCGGCCTGACCCTGCTCGACAATGTGCGCCCGATGTCGGCACAATTGTCGGTCGACCCGGAAATCAGCCTGTTCGTGCGGCCCGACCTGCCGCGCGAAGACGCGATCGCACTGGCGCCGCAGCTGCGCCGCATCCTGCAGGACCAGCAGGCCAAGGTCATCTTCATCCCGCGCGAACTGGCCTTGACCACGCTCAAGAGCAAGAGCGGCCTGGCCGACGTGCTGGCCACGCTGGGCGAGAATCCGCTGCCGGACGGCTATATCCTCAAGCTGGACCGCTTCAGGAACGCGGCCGACGCCAGCGGCGTCGATGCGGTGGCCGAACAGCTGCGCGCGCTGCCCGGCGTCGACACCGTGCAGGTCGACTCGGCCTGGGTCAAGCGCCTCGCGGCCCTGCTGGGCGTGCTGCGGATGGCGCTGCTGTTCTTGGCCGGCACCCTCGGCATGGTCGTCATTGCCGTCGTGTTCAACACGATCCGCCTGCAAGTGCTGACCCAGCGCGAGGAAATCGCCGTCTGCAAGCTGATCGGCGCGACCGACAACTTCATCCATCGCCCCTTCTATTACACCGGCGCCCTGCTGGGGCTGGCGGCCGGCGCGGTGGCGCTGGGCGGCGTCGCGCTGGCGCTGGTCCCGCTCAATGCGGCCATCGCCGACTTTGCCCGCCTGTACGCGTCGGAGTTCCAGCTGACGGCGCTCGGTCCGGCGTCGATCGCCCTGCTGCTGGCCGTCAGCGCCGGCCTCGGCCTGGTCGGTGCCGTGCTGTCGGTACAGCGCCACCTGGCCCGCCTGTCGTAGTTTCCGGGCGAACCAGTCACTTACAAATAATGGACAAATTTGAAACAATTCTGGGGTAGTATTTCCTTCCGATCATTTTTTGAAGGATGACACGATGAAGTACTTATGTTTACTCATGGCCGCTGGCGGCCTGTCGGCCTGCGCCAACCTGCCCGAGCAGGAAGGCGGCGGCATCCAGGCCGAACCGAAGGAATACGTGACCGGCAGCATGCTGCCGCAGCGCCGCAGCGACACCAAGAACGCGAAACTGACCAAAGAGCAGGTCGAAGAGTTCCAGCGCAATGGCAATTCCGCCCTCGGCACCCTGCCGACCGGCAAGTAATAGTCCAAAAAGCAAGCCCGCGCAGTCGGGCTTCCTCCCAATTCACGCCGTCCCAATCGAAGATTGGCACTCCTCCCAAGAGAGTGCTAATATATCGCCAACAAGGGTGAAAAGCGGGCTCTGCCACGATGACAGCGGCCGTCTCACCAGCACGTAACAAACAGTAACAGTCATTCCGGGCGCTCTGGTCCCGTGGCAAATTGGGACTGCAACACTGAACTCTACGAGGTAATACATGACGACGATGTCCGCACAATCCGCACTGGTTCCAGTTGCCAATCGCGCACTGGGTCTTGGATTTACTGGCAATCTTGGCAACATTGACGCCTATATCTCGGCCGTCAACCGGCTGCCGATGCTGACGCACGACGAGGAAATCTCGCTGGCCAAGCGCCTGCGCGAGAACAACGACCTCGGCGCCGCGCAGGAGCTGGTGCTGTCGCACCTGCGCCTGGTGGTATCGATCGCCCGTGGCTACCTCGGCTATGGCTTGCCGCACGCCGACCTGATCCAGGAAGGCAATATCGGCCTGATGAAGGCGGTCAAGCGCTTCGACCCGAACCAGGGCGTGCGTCTGGTGTCGTACGCGATGCACTGGATCAAGGCCGAGATGCACGAATACATCCTGAAGAACTGGCGCCTGGTCAAGGTGGCGACCACCAAGGCCCAGCGCAAGCTGTTCTTCAACCTGCGCAGCAACAAGCAGGGCCTGGACGCGATGTCGCCGTCGCAAGTGGATGCGATGGCCAAGCTGCTCGACGTCAAGCGCGAAGAAGTGATCGAGATGGAAACCCGCCTGTCGGGCCGCGACATTGCTCTGGAAGCGCCGACCGACGATGAAGACGACAAGTTCTCGCCGATCGCCTACCTGTCGTCGGAGCAGAGCGAGCCGACCCGCGTGCTGGAAGCGGAGCAAGTGACGCGCCTGCAATCGGAAGGCCTCGAGAGCGCGCTGTCCAAGCTCGATCCCCGTTCGCGCCGCATCGTCGAAGCCCGCTGGCTGGCCAACGACGACGGCTCCGGCGCCACGCTGCACACGCTGGCAGAGGAATTCGGCGTCTCGGCCGAGCGCATCCGCCAGATCGAAACGGCGGCACTAAAGAAAATGAAGGGCGCACTGGCTGCCTATATGTAAGCAGCCAGTGCCGCACGACAAGGCGCCTGCGGGCGCCTTATTTTTTGTCTGCATTAGACAAAGACTGGTACTCTGCGCGGTATCAAGCACACGCTTGATCGTCCGGCATTTGATTGGCATTCCAACACGGTCGGCGTATAGTCTCCATGTATCAACGAGATCTAGGTCGGCAGATGGCGATCGCATTTCATGGCAACGGTCGAGGACATCATCCGCCCAGGGAGATTCCACCGAAGCCAACACCGCCGCCAGTACCAGTTCGACCAGTGAGGCAATAATGGATCCGGCAAAGGAACAGCTACAGACTGAAATTCGCTATGCAATGCGTTTGTGCCAGCGCACTGCCCGGCTGTATCGCCGCGTTCAATCGCTGTTTACCTTCTTCACCGTCCTGGCCGGAAGTTCCGCACTCGTATCCGTCTCCGCCAAACTGCCCGCCTCCGTAACACTGACCGCCGCACTCGTATTTGCCTTAGCGGGGGCCGCCAATCTCGCAATTCGGCCAGCTGACAAGATCGCAATGAATGAAGCCGATGTACGCAAGTATGCGGCGCTCTTGCTCAAGTCAGAAACACTCGATATTGCACAGATCAGGCAGCTGATTGCCGAAGCACGCCAGTCTGATGCGCCTGAAATCGAACCATTGCGTCATGTCGCATTCAACGACGTGATGAACGAAACTGGCCGTGAACGCTATGTCACTCCGCTTACAGTAACGCAACGCCTTTTGAATGTCATTGCCTGAATGCGCATTCTTCGACGAGTCCTGCGTTTCGTGCTTCCACTGGCCGTTTGCGTGGCATCGGCTGGCTGCGCCAGCGTTGAAAAGCCTGCACCGCTGGTCAACGTTCCCGTCACGCTGGCCGTTGGCGCCAGCGCCAGCTTGCGCCCTGGCCTGTCGATCTCATTCGACGGCGTCAAGGACAGCCGCTGCCCGCAGAATGTGCAATGCGTGTGGGCCGGCCAACTGCTCTATCTGCTGACCCTGCATGGCCGTACCCGCGAAAGCTTCACCCTGAGCGACACGGCGCCCCGCTTCACGTCCGCCTCCGGCATCTCGGTCGTCCTCAATACCGACCAGCCGCCACCTCGCCCCATTGTCGGCCAGCCAGCACCTTCATATACTGTTATGCTATTAATCAATAGCAACTAACCGATTGGGCTGCCCATGAAGACTCGTCCGCTGGTGTTGGGAAAGAAACTCCTCGTCCTTACCGTCTGCGTAACACTGGTGTTGCCAGCCTACGCGGGCCCGCCGGTGGCAAGCGGCAGCGGCGGTGCGGTAGCGACCATCAGCGAGCGCGCCTCGCAATCGGCGCTGCAGATCCTCAACCAGGGCGGCAATGCGGTCGACGCGGCAGTCGCGGCGGCCGCCACGCTCGGCGTGACCGATCCGTTTAGCTGCGGCATCGGCGGCGGCGGCTTCATGGTCATTTACCTGGCCAAGGACAAGCGCGTCATCACGATCGACCACCGCGAGACGGCGCCGAAGGCCTTCACGCCGCTGGCTTTCATCGACAACGGCAAGGAAATCGACACGTCGACGGCGATTGCCAGCGGCATGGCGGTGGGCGTGCCCGGCACCGTGCGCGGCTGGCACGAGGCGTTGAGCCGCTATGGCACGATGGGCTTCAAGCAAGTGCTGGCGCCCGCGATCGACGTCGCCACCAAAGGCTTCAAGGTGTCGCCCGCCTTCCACGAACTGAGCGTCAAGGCTGAAGGCAAATTCAATAAATTCAGCAGCACCCGCGACCTCTATCTCAAGGATGGCAAGGCGCTGCCGCCCGGCACGCTGACCCGCAATCCCGGCATGGCCAAGGCCTACCGCGAAATCGCCGCACATGGCCACAAGGCCTTCTATGAAGGGGCGATTGGCCGCGCCGTCGTCGACACGGTCAACCGGCCACCGGCGGTCGCCGGTGTCACTGTGCGCGCCGGCAAGATGGCAATGAGCGACCTGTCCGATTACGAAGCGCGCATCCGCCAGCCGGTCCGCAGCACCTACCGCGGCTACGAGCTGTACGGCATGCCCCTGCCGAGCAGCGGCGGCGTCACCGTGTTCCAGGCCCTCAATATCCTCGAGGGCTTCGACTTCAAGGGCATGCCGCGCCCGCTGGCCGAGCACCTGTATGCCGAAGCGAGCCGCCTGGCCTTCGCCGACCGCGCAGCTTATCTGGGCGACCCGGAGTATGTAGACGCGCCGGTCGCCGGCTTGCTCAACAAGGACTACGCGGCCAGCCGGCGCGCCCTGATCGACCCGGCCCGCACCAATGCCAAGGTCGAGGCGGGCGACCCGTTCAAGTTCCAGCATGATCCGAGCTACCCGCTGCGCCCGGCCGTCAGGACGCTGCTGGCGGAAAGCGCGCACACCACCCACCTGACGGTGTCGGACAAGCTGGGCAATGTCGTCGCCTACACCTTCACCATCGAAGACTGGGGTGGCAGCGGCATCGTCGTGCCAGGCTATGGCTTCCTACTCAATAATGAGATGACCGACTTCGATTTCGGTGGCCCGCACCCGAATGTGCCGGAGGCAGGCAAGCGCCCGCGCAGCAGCATGGCGCCGACCTTTGCGCTGAAGGACGGCAAGCCGGCCTTCACGATCGGCAGCCCGGGCGGATCGACCATCATCACGACGGTGCTGCAGACCATCTTCAACCATATCGACCTCGGCATGCCGATGGATCAGGCGCTCAATGCACCGCGCATCAGCGCCAGGGTCGGCGCCAGGGTCGACATCGAACCTGGCTTCGCCGGCAGCGCGCAGGCACTGGCACTGGAAAAATACGGCCACCTGTGGGGTGTAGCGCCGGAGGAAATCGGTGCCGCCAATGCAATCGTGTTCAATGCGGACGGCACGGTCACTGCGGTGAGCGAGGGCAAGCGCCACGGCGTCGGCACTGCCCTGGTCCAGCGCAAGGGGCATTGATCTACGGTTTGGCGCCGAACTTGTAGACGTCGGCGCCTATGGCGTAGCCAACGTAATGTTGGCCGTCGAGCACGATACGGATCTTGTTGACGGCTTTGCCCATTTCTACCCGCGTCCAGCTGTTGCCGCCGTCCTTGGTGGCAAAGCCGCTGGTGGTGGTGCCGATCCAGCCGGTGTTGTCGTCGGCAAAGCCAACACCAAACTGGCGCACGGCAAAATCTTCGACCAGGGGCAACTCGCGCCAGGCCTTGCCGCCATCGGACGTCTTGGCAACGACGCGCTGGACGACGGTTTTGTCCGGATTGTAGTTCTGTACCGTCACATAGCCGACCTGGCGGCTAGGAAACGACACCTTCCACGACAGTTCAAACGGACGCGCCGACGTATAGGCCCGCTGCCATGTCACGCCGCCGTCGCGGGTGGTTACCACCACGGCATGCGAGCGGGCGATATTGGCGTCGTCGCCGCCGATGACCATGCCGTTCATTTCGTCGAAGAACTTGACGTCGGTGATGGCCGCCAAGTGGGGATTCATGTCAATGGTAGTCCAGCTGGTGCCGCCGTCCAGCGAGCGCATCAAGTAGGCCGGGCCGCCGACCCGTCCGGCCGCATGCACCAGCGTGCGTTGCTCGAGCTTGCCCGCGTTGATGAACTGGCTCTTGATCACGTCGATCGCGCACAAGCCCTTGACCTGCGGCCCGGCAACGCCGACCACGGCGGACCAGCTCTGCCCGCCATCGCGCGTCATATACAGTGGCGTTCTGTCAGTCACACCCGGGAAGTAGTCGGTGCCGATATTGCCGGCAAAACCGAGCTGGTCGTCGACCATCGCGACCGTGCGGAAATAGGTGCCGGGCTTGTGCAGCACCATCTTCCATTGCTGGCCGCCATCGACCGTCTTGAATATCTTGCCTGCGCCGTTGACATACAAGCCGTGCCGCGCATCGCTGAAGAAGATATCGTCCTGCTTGCCGCGATACGCTTCTGTCGGCAGTTTGAACCATTGTGCGCCGGGGTGCGCAGTGTGCGCCGGCGCAACCGGCGGCGACATGCTGGCGCAGGCCGCTAGCATCAAGGGCAACAACAAGAGTGTGCTGCGGGAAAGAAGAGGATTCATCGTCATACTTTCAAAAAAAAATTATGCACGGGCCATCGGCAACACGGCAGGACCGCGCAAGACGCGGCCCGCGTCGCGCCAGAGCATCAGGCTGGCCAGCAGCAAGCTGGCGAGTCCCAGCATAGAGATGGGCAAATCAAACTTGGCGTTGAAGAGCATGAAAACAACGATCAGTGCGACCATCTGCAGCAGCGCCACCATGGCTGGCCACACATTGGCCGGATTGGTGGTCCGCGTTGCCCAGCGCAGCACGCTGGCCGGCAGCAAGGATGTTACGCAGGTCCACGACAGTACCTTGATCGCGACACTGGCGCTGGCACCGTTGATGACGAGGTGAAACGCGGCAACTGCCAAGCCAACTCCAAACATGACCGCCGAATGCAACAGCACCTGGCGCACAAACAGCCGGTTGGGTTCCCCATGTTGCGGCATGCGCGGGGTGAGCATAAGCAGGCATTGTTCGGTTGCGGTTGCGTGCAAACGCACGACAATCTGTGACGCATAGGCTACCTGTCCAATTAATAGTGCCGGCACCGACACACCTGCCATGACGCCCAATGCAAAATCGAGCGAGTTGTCGAACGCATCAGTCATCGTCAGGCCGAGCCCAAACAAGGCGAACAACAACACGACACCGGTGACGAAAGCGCTCCAGTGCGCACTCGGCCCGAGCACATGCCACAACAGACGCCCGCTTGAACGACCGTGGCGGCAATCGCGCTCGAGCAGCCATCTGTACCCCAACTGCAACGTTCCTGCAATATTGGCCGCGCCCGGCGCAGCTATCTGGCCGCCTGGTTTCTTCTGGTTCTTCTCGATATTGGCCATATTGCGCCAATGGCGCTCGCCGCGCGGAAACATCTGGGCCATTGCGTAGACCGCGCACAGCAGGGCACCGGCGAGCAGTCCGGCCAGCGGCCAGCCCTGCCCCAGGAAAGGAAGGCTGGCGATGTCGAGGCCGACAAAAATGGCCGCCAGATAGATGAGCAAGCCTTCCCAGCGTGAAATCCCCAGCAATGCAATTCCTGAAAGGGCGATTGCAACCAGACCCATCCATTTTGGATAGCCGCCAAACAGGTAGCCGAGCATGGCGCCGAGGAGCAGGACGACCAGCGCCCATGTGATGGCGATGACCCGCATCGCGCGCCGCCGTGCCCCCGGCACCAGCCACGCATTGCTTGGGTTGTTCAGGACCGGCGCGACCTTGGCTAGGGCAGACCATTCGACGCAGGTGAGGAAGCCGATCGAAAAGACGGCAAGCTTTGGGAAAAATTGCCAATTTGCTGTGACCAATCCAAACGCCAGGGCGCCGACCAGCAGCAGCGCCATGCCCGCCCAGAGCAGGTACACGGCCCAGGCACTTACCTGGCTGCGGCGATATAAGACGCCCTGCTGGAACAACATCGTCAGCATCGTGCCGTTCATTGCGTGACCTCGACGAACAGATCCTCCAGGCTCATGGACTCGACCCGAACGCCGCGGGCAGAAGAGAGCTGGTCGAGCAAACCCGGATTGGCATTGCGCGCGATGATGCTTGCGGCGCCACTGCCGTCGACCACGCGGTGCAATTCGCCCGGCAGTGGCTGGGGCAGTGACGCGGCCGGACCGGTCACGCGGCGTGCACTTTCGAGCAATTCGTCGAGGCCGCCCGACAAGGCGATCTTTCCGCTCTGTAGGAAGGCGACGTCGAGCGCCACCCTTTCCAGGTCGGACAGAATATGCGTCGAGAACACGACGGTCGTATCGCGCTCGATCACGTCTTCGATCAGTTCACGCAGGAAATCGCGGCGGCCGGCCGGGTCGAGCGACGACACCGGTTCGTCGAGCACCAGCAAGGACGGATCGTGGGCCAGGGCCCGGATGATCGACAAGCGCTGCTTTTCGCCTCCTGAAAAATCACTGATCTTCTTGTTGCGCATGCGTTCGGTGAACCCCCATCGGCCCAGCAGGCCATCGACCTTGGCGTCGTTCCAGTGCGGATACAGTGCCTTGAAATAGTTGAACATCTGGTTTGGCGTCATCCACTCGAATAAGTCGAACTTCTGCGGCACGTAGCCGACCTGGGCCCGCGTCTGTTCCGACAAGGCCGTAGCCGAGTCGCCCATCAGGGTGACCCGGCCGCCATCGAGTTCGCGCAGGCCGAGCATGCATTCGAGCAGGGTCGACTTACCTGCCCCATTGCGCCCCAGCAGGCCGACGATCTGGCCCTTGCCGATCTGCCAGTCGAGGCCGCGCAGGACCGCATGACCGGGGAAGGATTTCTCCACAGCTGAGAGGGAAACGAGGGAAGTGCTCATGGCTTCTCTTTCATAATTTTTTTGAATAGGGCAAGTACCGTGTCGGGATCCAGTTCCAACTGGCGCGCCTCGAGGGCGGCCCGCTCCAAAGTCGGGCGCAGCAGGTCGGCGCGGCTCTCGACGCTGCGCTCGTGCTTCGGCTGGTCGGCCACCACCATGCCGAGGCCGCGGCGGCGCGTCAGCAGGCCTTCCATTTCCAGCATGCCGTAGGCCTTCGACACCGTCATCGGATTGAGCGCCAGCGCCTGGGCGATGTCGCGCACCGATGGCATCGCATCGCCCGGGGCCAGTTGCCCGCCCGCCACCAGGCGCCGCGCCTGGTCGATCAGCTGGCGGTAAATCGGTTCGCTCGATCCGGTCGCAATCGAAAACAAGTTGGGGGAGTGGTTTGTCATGTAAACCTACTGTATTAAGTGAGTGATACAGTAATACGCAGCAAACTGGAAGTCAAGCGGTAATTTGCAGGGACGAAAAAAAAGCCGCCCGACCAGTGAAGGCGGAGCGGCAAAGGGCAGAACACGGTTCGGTATTACAGGGCGACCATAGCGCCGTCCTAGGCGTTGCGGCCTTGCTGCGTCCAGCGCTGGAAGGCATTGCGGTTGCGCGAGCAGACATGGACTTTGCCGGTGCCAGAAAAACGCAGCACCATGCCTTCGCCGCTGGTCTGGCTATTGATCAGCTTGCCCAGCAAGCCGGAGCCGGAGCCGGTCGCGACCGACATCTCGTAGTGCAGGCTGCTGTCCCAGCAGACCACATGTGCGTTGTCGATGACGATGTCCTTGCCCGCCACCACGTCAATCACCGACATCGAACCGAAGCCCGATACCACCAGCTGGCCCTGGCCAGCGGTCTCGGTGATGAAGAAGCCGCCGCTCTGCGCAAACAGCGCATTGCCCAGGCTCTGGGTGCGCACCTTCAGGTCCACGCCCGAGCTCGCCGCGACAAAGGCGCCGTCGCTGATCATGTACTGGCGCGGCCCGACGTCGACTACCTGCATCGCGCCCGGCAGCGTCGGCGCCAGCAGGCAGTCGCCATCGCCGCGCACCGCTTCGACCTGCTGCTGGAAGAACGATTCGCCGTTGGCCAGCGTGCGCATCAGGGCGCCGCCAAGGCCGCCCTTCATCTTACCCTTGAGCTCGAGCGCCGCTTCCATCATGACCATCGCATCCGACTCGCAGAAAATGGTTTCGCCGCGCTTCAGTGCAACGCGCAGGAAGGGATCGACGTCACCTGAGACTGAAAATACTGGCATGGCTGGTTTCCTTTCGTGTTAGATGCAGCCCGACGCAATCATCGAATGAATGCGCGGGCCGCGTACCTGGTTAAACGGTTCGGGTCAGGCCGCCGCCAGCAGGGCCTGCTGTTTCTTGTGGCGCTGCGACGACCACAGCGATGCCAGGATGAAGGCAACGCCAATCAGGCCGGTAAAGATCTCCGGTACATGGAACTTCATGCTCGCCAACATGATCAACGCCAGGATGCCAATCGCATAATGGGCGCCGTGCTCCAGGTAGACGAATTTGTCGAGGGTGCCCTTCTTGACCAGGTAGACCGTCATCGAGCGCACGAACATCGCGCCGATCGCCAGGCCCAGCATGATGATGACGACGTCATTGGTGATCGCAAAGGCGCCGATCACGCCGTCGAAGCTGAACGAAGCGTCCAGCACTTCGAGGTAGAGGAAGCCGCCGATACCGCCGCGCTTGACCATGTCGCCGACATTGCCGCCGCCCTCTTCTTCCTTTTCCAGCAGGCTGCTGATCATGTCGACGCCGACATAGATGAGCACACCCCACAGGCCAGCGATCAGCACCACCAGCTGCTTGCCTTCCTCGACCATCGACAGGCTCGCCATCAAGGTACCCAGCGCCACCATCACCGCGATCGACGACACCTTGCCGAGCGCGCCCAGCTTCTGTTCGATGTGACCGAGCCAGTGCAGTTCCTTCTCATGGTCGAGCAGGAAGTTGAGGAAAACGAGCAGCAGGAACATGCCGCCGAACGCGGCCACTTCCGCATGGTGGGCCGTCAGGTGGGCCGAGTACTGGCCCGGGTCGTTCAGCGCCAGCGTCCACACCTGCGCAAAGTTCAGGTCAGCCGCCACCGCCACGATGGCCAGCGGGAACACCAGGCGCATGCCGAACACGGCGATGATGATGCCGACGCCAAGGAACAACTTTTGCCAATATTCATCCCAGTTCTTGAGCACGGACGCGTTGACGACAGCGTTGTCGAACGACAGCGACACTTCCATGATGCCCAGGATGGTCGCGATGCCGACCGCCGTCAGCAGGCCGGTCATGCCGGACAGCTGGTAACCCCAGTACCCTGCCGCCACCAGGCAGACCAGGGTCACGAAGATGGACACCTTGAAGTGTTTCATCATTGACTCCATCACATTTGAATTAACGGAGCCCAGTGTAGGCTCTGGCCGTTGATATGAAAATGGGAGATAATCGAAGTATTACTTCTGAAAAACAGGAAATGAAAAATTCCGGCATCAACTATCGGCACCTGTACTACTTCTGGGTGGTGGCCAAGGAAGGCAGCATCACCCGCGCTGCCGAACGGCTGGGGCTGGCAATCCAGACCGTCAGCACCCAGCTGATCCTGCTCGACCAGGCGTTCGGCAAGCAGATGTTCATCCAGCAAGGGCGGCGCCTGGTGCTGACCGAGGCTGGCCGCACGGCGCTTGGCTACGCCGACCAGATCTTCATGCTGGGCGAGCAGATGCAGGAAGTGCTGGAGGAAGCCGACTCGGGCAAGCTCCGGCTGACGGTCGGCATTTCCGATTCGCTGCCCAAGCTGACCGCGTTCCGCCTGCTCGAAGCGACCATGAAGCTGGAGTTGCCGGTGCGGCTGGTGTGCTATGAAGGCCAGTTCGACGCGCTGCTGGCCGACCTGGCCCTGCACAAGCTCGACGTGGTGCTGACCGACCGCGCGATGCGCTCGGGCACCACCTTGCGCGTGTTCAGCCACCTGGTGGGTCAAAGCGAAACCATCGTGGCCGGCGTGGCGGCGCTGGCCGAGCGCTACCGCGACGACTTCCCGCAAAGCCTCAATGGCGCGCCATTCCTGCTACCGACCCGCAACAATTCGCTGCGCGGCCGCATCGACGAATGGTTCGAGCTGCACCATGTGCGGCCGGATGTGGTGGGGGAATTCGAAGACAATGCCCTGCTCAACACTTTCGGGCGCAATGGCGCGGGACTGTTCTTCGCGCCGTCGGTGCTGGCGGCGGACATGCAGGCCCAGTTCGGCGCGGTGACGGTCGGCATGGTGCCGCAGGTGCGCGAGCAGTTCTATGCGATCTCGAACGAGCGCAAGATCAAACACCCGGCGGTCGAGGCGATTCTGAAAGCCGGAGTATAGATAGGGTGGGCATGTCGCCGCACTAACAACCGTGCGACGACCCCGTGCCCACGCCGCGGATCATTTCGGCGCAATCGCCCCGGCGCCGGGCCAGCTCGAATCGCGGAGCAATTTACCCGGCACTACCATTCGATGCTAGTTTACTTGCAGCGGCGCTGTGCTACAGTGCACCTAAGCAAACCACAGGTTCAAACCATGGAAACAACTTTCCTTCTACTTGGCCTCGTTTTTTTTATCGCAGCGGAGATTTTCATGGCGGTGCGCGTTTGGCGTTTGGGTTTTGCCAAATTCTCGTTGTCCTTGATTTTTCCTGGCTATGACTATCTGCTGGCCCGTCGCAAGGCGTTCTATTGGCCGTATTACGCGATCATGGCTTGTGGCGCCGCGCTGTTCATAGCGGCGGCCATCGCATCCAAATTCGAATAAGCTACCATGAGACTTTTCAAAGTAGTCAGCGCAGCATTGCTGACATTGGCGGCTGCAGCAGCCCACGCCCAGGATAGCCGTGACCAGTTCGTCACCACCTTGAACAGCAAATGCGGCCAACGCTTCGAAGGCGCAATGACATTCCCGTCCGATCCCAAGCATGACTTCGCCGGTAAGACTTTGCGCGCCCATATCGCCACGTGTTCCAGCACAGAAGTCAGGGTGCCGTTCCAGGTCGGCGAAGACCGCTCGCGCACTTGGGTATTCACGCGCTCGCCAAGCGGGCTGCAACTGCAGCACGACCACCGCCACGCCGACGGCACGCCAGACCCGGTAACGATGTACGGCGGCTTTGCAAACGCGTCCGGATCGGCGCTAATGCAAACCTTCCCTGCCGACCCGTACACGGCCAAGCTGATCCCGGCTGCGGCGACCAATGTCTGGACCGTCCACCTGAGCCCGGACGGCAGTGAGCTGACCTACCAGCTCGAGCGCGACGGAAAACTGCGCTTCGTCGCCGTCCTCAAGCGCACGCCGAATTGAGGGGTGGGGTCAAACCCTAAGGGGTGGGGTCAAACCCGGCAACTGGACACCGTTAAGGAAATCTCCCAGGAAGACCCGCCATGTTCATCGCCTTCATAGTCGTCCTGCTCGTCCTGTCAGTTCTCGCGGCGATTGAATGGCGCTTCCGGCGCAGAAAAGCGCGCGAGGCGCACATCCGCAATTTCCGCTTTCCCAAAGGGATCTATGCGAAGGTGATCAAGCTGCATCCGCAACTGTCACTGCGCGACATGGAACTGGTCGGCGCCGGCCTGCGCCAGTTCTTCCTGGCCTACTCCAAGAGTGGCGAACAATACGTTTCAATGCCATCGCAGGTCGCAGACGACTTGTGGCATGAATTCATCCTGTACACCAAGAACTATCAGGAATTCAACCGCCAGGCTTTCGGCAGGTTCCTGCACCACACGCCGGCCGCCGCCGTGTCCAGCAACGAGCAAAGCAATGCTGGCTTGCGCCGCTGCTGGCATGTGCTGTGCAAGGAAGAAAACATCAATCCGCTCAAGGCAAGCCGAATGCCACTATTGTTTGCGCTCGACACCAAGTTCAAGATCGCAGGCGGTTTCCACTATGTGCCCGACTGCACCGGCATCCAACGCCAAAGTGGCGATGGCGACGTGTATTGCGGCGTTGAACTGGGCGGCGCGTCCGTCGCGAGCGACGGCGACGGCAGCAGCGATGGCAGCGGTGATAGTAGCGACAGCAGTAGCGGCGACAGCGGCGGTAATGGCTGCGGTGGAGGAGGTTGCAGCGGGGGCGATTAATTTTCATGCTACAGTAAATAAATCACAACCCTGTTCCAGCCACCATGCACAAAGCGCAGCACTACCTCGTCGTCGGCCTGTTGGCCTTATTCCACCTTCCCCTGATTGCACAATCGCTCCCTCTCGCAGAGCGCATTGCCTGCGACGCCAGCCAGCCCAAAGTAGACCAGGCCGGCTATGTCCGGCTGGGCGGCATCGAGCAATGGGTCACGATCCGGGGCGACAATTGCGCCAATCCGGTGATCCTGTTCGTCCATGGCGGCCCCGGCAATCCGAATACCCCGTATGCCAATGGCCCTTACCGCCCGTGGGAAAAACAGTTCACGCTGGTCGAATGGGACCAGCGCGGCGCCGGCAGGACCTTTGCCCGCAATCCCGTCAAGGCGGGCGAGGACGGCCCAACGTTGACGGTGGAACGGATCGCGCAGGACGGCACCGAACTGGCCAGCCTGGTGCTGTCCCATTTGAACGCCAGCAAAGCCATCCTGATGGGCGGCTCGTGGGGCTCGGTGGTGGCCGTCCACATGGCCAAGGCAAGGCCTGAGCTGTTTGCCGCCTACGTCGGCACCGGCCAGCTGGTCAGCCAGGCTGAGAACCTACCGGTCAGTTACGCCAGGCTGCTGGCAAAAGCACGCTCGGCCGGCGATGCCAAATCCGTCGCCGTCCTGGAAGGGCTCGGCGCGCCGCCCTGGACCAATCCGCGCGCAATGGGCATGATGCGGCGCATTTCGCGCCCATTTGAGGCCAAGACCGCGGTGCCGATGCCAGCCGCCTGGCTGACCCTGGCGCCCGCCTATGCGACGCCGCAGGCGCTGGCCGACTATGAACAGGGTGAAGACTACTCCTGGTTGCAGTTTGTCGGCATCAAAGGCAACGGCATGCTGGCGACCATCGACCTGGCCCGGCTGGGGCCGGAGTTCAAGCTGCCCGTTTTCCTGGTGCAAGGGGAGGATGACCTGGTGACCGTTCCTGAGGTGGCTAAGCGGTATTTCGACGCCATTTCCGCCCCTAAGAAGGAATTTTTCCTGCTTCCCCGTACCGGACATGACCCCAACCCGCCCATGATTGACGCTCAATGGCGCATCGTCACCACCCGCGTGCCCCGGTAAAACAGGCGCGGCCGGCACCTTCCGGCTGCTTTCCTACATTACAATAGCTGCTTCGCCACAGCGCTGTCCCCAAGAATGCAAGAGTTCCTGTTTGTAATCCTCGCCCTGTTCCTGGTCGTGCTCAACGGTTTTTTCGTGGCCGCCGAATTCGGCATCGTCGCGCTGCGCCCGACCCGCGTGCGCGCCATCGCCCGCACCTTCGGCCTGCGCGGCCGTATCCTCGGCAAGGTGCACGAACAGCTCGACGCCTATCTGTCGGCCTGCCAGCTCGGCATCACGCTCGCCTCGCTCGGCCTTGGCTGGGTCGGCGAACCGGCCTTCGCCACCCTGCTCGAGCCGATGCTGGCCATGCTCGGCGTCGAATCGCCGAAGCTGGTGCACGGCATCTCGTTCGCGATGGCGTTTGCCACCATCTCCTTCCTGCACATCGTGGTGGGCGAACTGGCGCCGAAGTCATGGGCCATCCGCAGCCCGGAAGTGGTCGGTCTGTGGAGCGCCTTGCCCCTGTACGGCTTCTACTGGGCGATGTATCCCTTCATCTGGGTGCTCAATGCCAGCGCCAGCCTGGTGCTGCGCCTGGTCGGCCTGTCCGGCACCGGCGGCCATGACGCTCACTATTCCACCGAAGAGCTCAAGCTGATCCTGCGCACCGGCACGACGAAAGGTCCGTTCAACCGCGACGAGCGCCAGATCCTGGCCCAGTCGCTCGACTTCAGCCAGCGCGCGGTGTCGGAGCTGATGCGCCCGATCAATGAAGTGATCGCCCTGCATGCGGCCCGCTCGCTCGAAGAGAACCTGCAGACGATCCTGCGCAACCGCTTCAGCCGCTACCCCTACTTCGACCGCAACGGCGAGGACGTGCTCGGCGTGATCCACCTGAAGGACCTGTTCTTCGCCCAGCAGGCCGGCAAGCCGGTCGACGATCTGTCGACCTACCTGCGCCCGGTCGAAACCTATTCGGCCCGCACCCCGGCGCTGGAACTGTTCCGCCGCTTCCGCGAAGGGGCGCCCCACTTTGCACTGATCGGCGAAAAGGGCAAGCGCCCGGTCGGTTTCATCACGCTCGACAACCTGCTCGGCGCCATCGTCGGCGAGATCCACGATGAATTCCGCGTCAACGAAAACGACTGGCTGCGCCAGCCCGACGGCAGCCTGGTCGGCAAGGCCAGCCTGCCGATCGTGTCGCTCGAACGCGCGCTGGGCCTCGACATCAATAACGAAGACCTGGGCCTGGACGAGGTGGAATCGGTCGGCGGCCTGCTGATGGTGCGCCTGGGTGATATTCCGACGCAGGGCCAGTGCATCGAGTTCCCCGGCTTCGACATTGTCGTCAAGAAGATGAACGGCCCGCGCATCGTGCTGGTCAAGGTGATCCCGCGCCCCGAACGCCTGCTGCACGCCGACGACCACGACTGAGCCCGCCGGCGATAAAATGTAATTGACGGTTGTTTTTAATAGGGCTAGTGGACCGTAGCAGTAGAATGCGGAGTGAAGGACGCGCCTGCAAGTTGCAGGGCAAGGCACAAAGCGCAGCGATAGTGTGTACTACCGCGGGCATTTGTAACGCAGGCCTGCGACTTGCCGGCGTGGCAGGCACTCTGCATTTCACTATTACGTTTCACTCGAGTTGATGATCCAATCGGGGCCGCCATGCTCAAGCAAATCCTACTTTGCAGCGTATTACTGTGGCGGGCGAACGCCGCCCTGGCCGCCCCCGCCTGCGGCACATTTTCAGCCGCGTTCTACGAGCATGGTGCCCTGTACCATAAGGAAGCGGACGGCAACTGGAGCGGCATCGACAAAGACGTCCTCGACGAAGTGGCCAGGCGCAGCGGCTGCAGCTTCAACACCATGCTCGATTCGCGCATCCGCATCTGGACCCGGCTCGAACAGGGCACGCTCGATGTGTCGGTTTCAGGCATCGCCACCCCGGAGCGGGAAAAATTCGCGCAGTTCATCCCCTACCTGGGCACGCGCAACTACTTGATCGTCCACAACAGCGTGTCGCCCAAGTTGCACAGCGCCGCCGCCTTTGCCGCCGATGCCAGCCTCAAGGTCGCCGTGGTCAAGAGCTTCAAACATGGCGCCTACTTCGACGCCTGGCTCGAACCGCTGCGCGTGCAAGGGCGCGTGTACGAGGCGGCCGACCTGTCGGCGGTACTCAATCTCTTCAAGATCGGACGGGTGCATGCGATGCTGGCCTTGCCCACAAGCTGGGCAGGATACTTCAAGCAAGAGAAAATGACTGAGCAGGTGCGCGTCCTCGACTTCGCTCAGAAGAACGACGTCATCGGCGGCCTGGTGCTGAACCGCCAGCGGGTGCCGCCGCATGCGGCCGAGGCGATGCGCAGAGCGCTGCGCGAGATGCGCGACGATGGCACGCTCAAAGCGATCTACACGCGCCACGTCGGCCACGAGCTGGCCAAGGAGCTGGTCAACTACTGACCGCCGCTCCAGTCCTTCAGCAGCGAGTACGCCACCGCCAGCAGCGCCGGGCCGATGAAGATGCCGACAAAGCCGAATGCGATCACGCCGCCGGTCACCCCCAGCAGCACCAGCAGGAACGGCAGGCTGCTGCCGCGGCTGATCAGGAAGGGCTTGACGACATTGTCGACGCCGCTGATCAAGAGCGTACCCCACACCAGCATGAAGATGGCCCAGCCGGTCTGGTCCTGCAGGAACAGCCAGACGGCGGCGCCGCCCCAGATGATGGGCGGGCCGATCGGCACCAGCGAGAACAGGAAAGTGCCGACCGACAGCAGCGGCACGGCCGGCACGCCGGCAATCATGAAGCCGAGCGCCGCGACCAGCGATTGCGCCAGAGCCGTGCCCAGCATGCCGAACATGACGCCGGTGACGGTATTGCTGACGATGCGCGCCACTTTGTCGGCGCTGTCGCCAATCAGGCGTTTCATCATCACGCGCAGCGCGGCCAGGATGTCGTGGCCGTCACGGTACAGGAAGAAGCAGACAAAGGCCGCCAGGCTGACCTGGATCACGCCGCTGCCGAGCACCATGCCGCCGGCCAGCAGGTAGTGGCGGGCCGGTTCGAGCAGACGTTGCGCCAGCGCCAGCAATTCCTCGCGGCTGCCGAACAGGCGGTGCAGGTATTTGTCGATCGCCTCGCCCACCAGCGGCAGCTCACGCAGCCAGGACGGCACGACGAAGGAGCCGCCGTCGACGGTGCGTTTGAGTTGTTCGAAGATGCGGGCGATGTCGTCGGCCAGGTTATATGCCACCAGCGCCACCGGCAGCACGATCACCAGCGTCAGCGACAGCGTCATCGTCACCGCGGCCAGGTTGTTGCGGCCCTTGAAGCGCACCAGCAGTTTCTGGTACAGCGGCCAGCTGGAGATGGTGACGACGGCGGCGAACAGGATCGCCGCCAGGAAGGGCCGCAGGACGTACAGGCAGCCAATGATCAGGAGCAGCACGACGCCAAGGCGGACAAAGGTCTCGTAGCGTTTATCCATCCGGGGCGGCCTCTGTCGGTGACTTAGTTAATCAACTGTAGCAGATCGTGGGTGATTGGGGCTGCGCCCTGGCCGTGCCGCACGAACAGGCGGATCTTGCCGGTGCCATCGAACACATAGCTGCCGGAGGTGTGATCCATCGAGTAGCTGCCCTCTTCGCGCCCTTCCACCTTGGCGTAGAAGACCTTGAATTCCTTGGCCACGGCGGCAGTGGCGGCGGCATCCCCGTACAAGCCGAGGAAGCGCTTGTCGAAGGCCGGCACGTACTGGGCCAGCAGCGCCTGGGTATCGCGCTCCGGGTCGACCGTCACGAACAGCACCTGCACCTGGTCGGCCTTGGGGCCGAGTTCCTTCATCACCTGGGCCAGTTCGGTCAGGGTGGTCGGGCACACGTCCGGGCACTGGGTATAGCCGAAGAACATCAGCACGACCTTGCCCTTGAAGTCGGCCATGGTGCGCGCCTTGCCGGTGTGGTCGACCAGCGCGAAATCGCGTGCATAGGTCGCGCCTGTGATGTCGGTGTTCTTGAAAACGACCGGCGCCTTGGTGCAGGCGGCCAGTGCCAGCGCCATGGCCAGCATTGCGAGCAGTTTTTTCATGGTCAGAGCTTGATGTAGTGGTCCACCAGCAGCGCCGCGAACAGCAGTGACAGGTAGACGATGGAATAGGTGAAGGCTTTGCGCGCAATCATGTCGGTGTAGTTGCGGTGCACCTGCCAGCTGTACCACAGGAACACGGCATTCAGGCAGACGGCCGACACCAGGTAGATCAGGCCGCTCATTTGCACCGCGTAAGGCAGCATGGTGGTGGCGGCCAGCGCGATCGCGTACAGCCAGACGTGGAAGCCAGTAAAGGTCATGCCGTGCGTGACCGGCAGCATTGGCAGACCGGACTTGGCGTAGTCGTCGCGCCGGTACATGGCCAGCGCCCAGAAGTGCGGCGGGGTCCACACAAAAATGATCATCACCAGCAGCCAGGCCTGCATCGGCACTTCGCCGGCCACTGCGGCCCAGCCCAGCGCCGGCGGCATCGCGCCCGACAGGCCGCCGATGACGATGTTCTGCGGCGTGGCCGGCTTGAGGATCATGGTGTAGATGACGGCGTAGCCGACGAAGGTGATGATGGTCAGCCACATCGTCAACGGATTGACCAGCGCGTACAGGATCCATGCGCCGGCGCTGCCGATAATGGTCGAGAACACGACGGTCTGGGTGCGGGTCAGTTCGCCCATGGCGGTGGCGCGGCGCGCGGTGCGGGCCATGCGCGCGTCGATCTGGGCTTCGAGCAGGCAGTTGACGGCAAACGCGGCACCGGCCAGCAGCCAGATGCCGGCCGTGGCGGCCAGCACGATGCGCCAAGGCGGCAGCTCGTCGGTGGCGAGGAACATACCGATCACGGCGCAAAACACGGCCAGCTGCGTGACCCGTGGCTTGGTCAGCGCCAGGTACTGGGCGATGCGGTTGGCAGGACGGCGAGGTGCGGTTTGGGTGGTCATTGGTGGTGCTTTTTACGGCGGTGAGTGCTTGGCGGCGTAGTTTAACATGGTCACCAGCAGCACGAGCACGGCGGCACCTGCGTTATGCAGCACGGCGATCAGCAGCGGCCAGTCGAGGAAAATGGTGGCCAGGCCGGTCAGGGCCTGCACCGCCAGCATGATGGCGATGCGGCGCGCCAGCGTGCGCAGGTGCGCATGCGCCCAAGCCTGCCACACGGTCAGGCCGAGCACGCCGACGACGACCAGCGCGAAGTTGCGGTGCACCCAGTGGATCGCGGTCAGGGCGGAAAACGGCAGGTAGTGGCCGGCCGCAGTCTTGCCCAGCTCGCGCCACAGCGTGAAGCCGTGTTCGAAGTCCATCTCCGGCACCAGCTTGCCGTTACAGAGCGGGAAGTCGTGGCAGGCCAGCGCCGCGTAATTGGTGCTGACCCAGCCGCCGAGGGCAATCTGCACTGCCAGCGCCACGGCGCTCAGCAAGGCGAGCTTGCGGATGGTGCCGAACGGCGCCGCCTTTCCCGGCCGGTGGTCGAGCCGGCTCCCCAGCCAGGCATACAGCGCCAGCAGCGCCATGCCGAGGATCAGGTGGATGGTGACGATGACCGGTTGCAGCTTGAGCGTGACGGTCCAGGCGCCGAACGCGCCCTGCACGCACACCAGCACGAACAGCGCGGTCGGCAACCCCGGGGCGAATTCGGCCTCGCGCGCTTTTTGCCAGCGGGTCCAGGCCCAGGCCATGCCGACCATGATCAGGAAGCCGATGCCGCCGGCCAGGAAGCGGTGGATCATCTCGATCCAGGCCTTGGGCAGGGTCACGGGCCCGTGCGGCATCAAGGCTTCGGCGGCGCTGATCTGTTCGTGGGCGAGGAAGGGGTTCGCCAGGCCGTAGCAGCCGGGCCAGTCCGGGCAGCCGAGGCCCGAATCGGTCAGGCGCGTGAAGGCGCCGAACACGATCAGGTCGAAGGTCAGGAAGATGCCGACCCACACCAGCTTGCGGTATTTGCTGGTCGCCTGCGCGCGCCACACCAGCCACAAGGGCACGCTGGCCACCAGCACCATCGTCAGCGCCAGCAGCGCCAGGCTCGAGTTCTGCATGTTTAGCCGATCGCCGAGGCCTTGAGCACTTTGGCGAGGTCCTTCTTGACCTTGTTCGGGTCGGCGTCCTTAGGGAAACGCATCATCAGGTTGCCCAGCGGGTCGATCAGGTACAGGTGGTCGTCGGCGCTGGTGCCCTGCTCGGCCGGCAGCCATTTGGCCACTTTATCCTTGGGCGCGCGCAGCATGCGGGTGCCGTCGAACTCGCGGATGACGATGGTGTCGACCGGCTTGCTGTCGGTGATCAGCCAGACCCGCTCGACGCGGTCCATCGCCTTGCCCTGCATCAGGCGCAGCTGGCGCATGTCGAGCAGCTGCTTCTTGCACGCTTCCTGGCAGTCGCCGCTGCCGGTCTGCAGCATGATCCATTTGCCCTTGTAGGCGTCGAGGCCGAGCGCCTTGCCGTCGAGCGAGGTCGAGCCGAGCGCCGGGATCGGGTACAGGCGCGGATCGAGAATCTCGCCGTAGTTGGTGCGGCCGGTCGGCTTGATGACGAAGTAGGTGAAGTAGGAGGCGATCAGCGGCGCCGCGCACACGGCCAGCACGGCCAGCAGCTTCCAGCGGCCGGAGCCCGGATTAGGTGTTTTGTTTTGTTCCACGTCGAATTCCTGAAATAACAAAAAAGAGTAAAGCGGTCACGGCCAGGCCGTACCACTGGAAGGCGTAGCCCTGGTGCTTTTCAACGCCGAGCGAGGCCTTGGGCCAGTCGCGCACCAGGTCGTCGCCCGCTTCGGCACTGGTGCCGGCTTGTTCGATGATAAACGGCTGGAATTCAAGTCCCGTCGCCGCGGCCACCTGGGCCACCTCGACATTCTGCAGGATCGCGTTGCGGACGATTTCCGGCGGTGTCCCCAGTTGCATCACGTGGCCCAGCGAAGACTTGGCATTGCCCTGCACCGTCACCGTGCCGCGCGGCGTATTGTACGCCGGCAGGCGATTGCGGTCGGTCGTGTCGCGCGCCACCCAGCCCCGTTCGACCAGCACGTAGCGGGTCGACGCGCTGATCCGCAGCGGCATCAGGACGTAGAAGCCGGCGCGCCCGTTGTACGGGCGGTTCTCCAGATACAGCGGCCACTCGCGCTCGAACTCGCCCGACACCGTCACGCGCCGGTCTTCCAGCGTGTTGGCGTCGACCGGCGCCGGCCCGATGGCGATGGGCGGCTCGGCCTGGGCTGCGTCGTGGCGGGCCTGCAGCGCGATCTTGTGGTCGGCGCGGCGGTCCTGCCACTGGCCCAACGCCACGCCGATGCTGGCCACGACCAGGGCGGCAACGCAGGGGATGACTCGGAATTTGAAGCTGATACCCATTACAATGGCTCCTTGGTCAAACTATTCGAGCTCAATCATGAAATACCTCGTCGCACTCGCCTTCATCCTCATCATCGGCAGCCTCGGTAGGGCGCTGTTCTACATGATGCGTGACAAGGGCAAAAGCAACCGCACGGTGCACGCGTTGGCCATGCGGGTCGGGCTGTCGATCGCCCTGTTCCTGCTGCTGCTCGCGTCCTACTACATGGGCTGGATCAAGCCGACTGGCATTTGACCCGACCGCGTGGGCACGCAGTGCCCACCCTACGAATCTGACCACGTTGGCACGCAGTGCCCACCGTACGAATCTGACCACGTTGGCACGCAGTGCCCACCCTACGAATCTGACCGCGTGGGCACGCGGCCGTAGGGTGGGCACTGCGTGCCCACGCGGCAGCAGCACCGAATTCGCCGTAGGGTGGGCACTGCGTGCCCACGCGGCAGCAGCCCCAAATCATAGCCCTGTCGCAAAAAAAGCCCCTCGCGCGCATTGCGCCGGCCTTGGCCGTCGCACGCCGCGAGGGGCTTTTTGTCGGGCGGGCCGTCTGCGGTCCGCCCTGCTATTTACAGCCAGTAGACGACGACGTACAGGCCGAGCCAGACGACGTCGACGAAGTGCCAGTACCAGGCCGCGCCTTCGAAGGCGAAGTGGTGTTCAGGGGTAAAGTGGCCCTTGAGCACGCGGTACAGCACCACCGACAGCATGATCGCGCCCATCGTCACGTGGAAGCCGTGGAAACCGGTCAGCATGAAGAAGGTCGAACCGTAGATGCCCGAGCTCAGCTTCAGATTCAGTTCGCTGTAAGCGTGCATGTATTCGTAAGCCTGGAAGCCCATGAAGATCGCGCCCAGCAGGACGGTGGCGGCCAGCCAGAACGCCGTCTTGGCGCGGTGGCCGGCGCGCAGCGCGTGGTGCGAGATGGTCAGCGTCACGCCCGAGGTCAGCAGCAGTGCGGTGTTGATGGTCGGGATCGGGAACGGTCCCATGGTCTGGAAGCTGTCGACGGTGCCGGCCGGGCTGGCGCCCCACTGCGCGGCGAAGTCAGGCCAGATCAGCTTGTGGTCGAGGTCGGCCAGCCAGGGCAGCGAGATCGAGCGCGCATAGAACAGCGCGCCGAAGAAGGCGCCGAAGAACATGACTTCGGAGAAAATGAACCAGCTCATCGACCAGCGGTAGGACAGGTCGATGTTCTTGCCGTACATGCCGCCTTCGGATTCCTTGATGGCGTCGCCGAACCAGAAGTACAGCACCAGGATCGTCGCGATCAGGCCGGCGAAATTGGCGGCAGGACCCCACGAGTAGCCATTGACCCAGCCGGAAGCACCAGCCATCGTCGTCAGCAAGGAAATGCCGGCGAGCATAGGCCATTTGGATGGACCCGGCACGAAATAATACGGCGCGGCGTGGTTTGAACTCATCTTCATCTCCCTAAATAAAACGTATTCGGTGATAGTACTGTTATCTATTACTGTGCAACAACCATCTTGACCACGGTGACCAGCACGCCGATGAAAATCAGGGCGCCAATCAGGCCGGCGATGATCAAATGAATCGGATTGAGCTGGGCTGCATCCTTTTCATAGTCGCTGCGCTTGCGGATTCCGAAAAACGACCAGAATACCGCCTTCATTGTGGCGCCGAACGACGCCTTGCGTCCGACTGCCTGTTTCAAATCGTCACTCATGTGCCGGCTACCTCAAAGAATGTATACGACAGCGTGATCGTCGTTATGTCGCGCGGCAGCTTGGGGTCGATATAGAACACCACCGGCATCTGCCTTGCCTCATTCGCTTTCAAACTCATCTGCTTGAAGCAGAAGCACTCCACTTTCATGAAGTGCTGCCCCGCCGACATCGGCGCATAGCTCGGAATCGCTTGCGCCTGGGCCGGCTTGGACCGGGTATTGACCACTTCATACATCACCGTCGCCAGCTGGCCCGGGTGGACCTGGATCGAGCGCGTGGTCGGGCGGAAACGCCACGGACCCTGCGAATTGCCGTCGAGCTCGATCGTGATCAGGCGGCTCTGGTCGATCTGCGTATTGGCCGGCCGTTCGACCGTGCCGTCCTGCTGGGTAATGACGTTGATGCCCATTACTTCGCACAACTGCTTGTACAGCGGGATCAAGGCGTAGCCGAAGCCGAACATCAGCACCGCAATGACCACCAGTTTGGTCAGCATGGTGCGGTTCAGTCGGCTGACGAAACTGGCTTTTTCGCTCACGGCATCAACCAGACGCGCTTGACAATCACCATCACGAAGAAGAACAGTGCGATGCCGCCGATGACCAGGCCAGTACGCAAATTACTCGGTTTCTTTTTCTCGGACATTTTGCAGCTTCGTTTCCGGCCACGCGCTGGCGTGGCCGGCAATACAGTTTACTTGACGGTTGGCGGCGTTTCAAACGTGTGGAACGGTGCTGGCGAAGGCACGGTCCATTCCAGGCCTTCCGCGCCATCCCATGGCTTGGCTTCCGCCTTTTTGCCGCCGCGGATCGCTGGCAGCACGACGAACAACAGGAAGAATGCCTGGGTCAGGCCGAAACCGAAGGCGCCGATGGTCGCGATCGCGTTGAAGTCGGTGAACTGCGCCGGATAGTCGGCGTAGCGGCGCGGCATGCCGGCCAGGCCCAGGAAGTGCATCGGGAAGAAGGTGATGTTGAACGTGATCAGCGACAGCCAGAAGTGGACCTTGCCGCGGAATTCGTTGTACATGAAACCGGTCCACTTCGGCGACCAGTAGTAGAAACCGGCGAACAGCGCGAACAGCGAGCCGGCCACCAGCACGTAGTGGAAGTGGGCCACGACGTAGTATGAGTCCTGCAGCTGAATGTCGACCGGGGTCATCGCGCAGATCAGGCCGGTGAAGCCGCCGATCGTGAACACGAAGATGAAGCCAACCGAGAACAGCATCGGGGTTTCGAAGGTCATCGAACCCTTCCACATCGTCGCGATCCAGTTGAACACTTTAACGCCGGTCGGGATGGCGATCAGCATCGTGGCGTACATGAAGAACAGCTGCGACGTCACCGGCATGCCGGTGGTGAACATGTGGTGGGCCCAGACGATAAACGACAGGATCGCGATCGACGCGGTAGCGTAGACCATCGACTCGTAGCCGAACAGGCGCTTGCGTGCGAACGCCGGCAGGATCTGCGAGACAATGCCGAACGCCGGCAGAATCATGATGTACACCTCAGGATGGCCGAAGAACCAGAAGATGTGCTGGTACATGACCGGGTCGCCGCCGCCGGCGGCGTTAAAGAACGAGGTGCCGAAGTGACGGTCGGTCAGGGTCATCGTGATCGCGCCTGCCAGCACTGGCATCACGGCGATCAGGAGGTAGGCGGTGATCAGCCAGGTCCAGACGAACATCGGCATCTTCATCAGGGTCATGCCAGGCGCGCGCATGTTCAGGATGGTGACGATGATGTTGATCGAACCCATGATCGACGACGCGCCCATCAGGTGCATCGCGAAAATACCCATGTCCATGCCCATGCCCATCTGGGTCGACAGTGGCGCATACAGGGTCCAGCCGGCAGCGGTCGCGCCGCCAGGCACCAGGAACGAGGTCGCCAGCAGGATTGCCGCCGGTGGCAGCAGCCAGAACGAGAAGTTGTTCATGCGGGCGAACGCCATGTCGGCGCAGCCGATCTGCAGCGGGATCATCCAGTTGGCGAAGCCCACAAAAGCAGGCATGATCGCGCCGAACACCATGATCAGGCCGTGCATCGTGGTGAACTGGTTGAACAGTTCAGGCTGGAAGTACTGCAGGCCAGGCTGGAACAGTTCGGAACGGATCAACAGGGCCAGGACGCCGCCCGACAACAGCATGATCATCGAGAACCACAGGTACAGGGTACCGATGTCCTTGTGGTTGGTGGCAAATAGCCAGCGTTTGATTCCGTGCGGCGCGTGATCGTGATGATCGTCGTGGCCGTGTGCGTGGTCCAAAGTGCTTGTGCTCATCTGTGACTCCTGATTACTTACGTGCAGCCAGAACTTCGGCTGGTTGAACGATGTTTTCTGCGGCCTTGTTCGACCAGTTGTTGCGGGTGTAGGTGATCACCGCAGCAATATCCGAATCCGACAATTGCTTCCATGCTGGCATTTCCGAAGGGAACTTGCCGCTCTTCTGGCCGTTCAGCAGCACTTCGATCTGCATGGCTTTCGGACCGTTGACGACGGCCGAACCGTCCAGCGGCGCGAACGCGCCCGGCACGCCCTTGCCGTTGGCCTGGTGGCAGGCGACGCAGTTGGCGGCGTAGACTTTTTCGCCCTTGGTTTTCAGTTCGTCGATGGTCCAGACCTTAGCCGGGTCGTCCATCAGGGCAGCCATTTCTTTTTTCTTGCCGTCGACCCAGACTTTGTAGTCCGCTTCCGACACGACCTTGACGACGATCGGCATGAAGGCGTGCTCTTTGCCGCACAATTCAGCGCAGTGGCCGCGGAAGGTGCCCAGCTGCTCGGCCTTGAACCAGGTGTCGCGCACGAAACCAGGGATCGCATCCTGCTTGACGCCGAAGGCCGGCACCCACCATGCGTGGATGACGTCGTTGGCGGTCAGGACGATACGGATTTTCTTACCGATAGGCACGACGACTTCATTGTCGACTTCCATCAGGTAATTGTCGGTGCGCTCCATCGTCGGCTTCACGCCGGGCGCGCCCACTTGCGAACGCGGGGTCGACAGGTTCGACAGGAAGGAAATGCCTTCGCCTTCGCCCTTCAGGTAGTCGTAGCCCCACTTCCACTGCATGCCGGTGGCCTTGATGGTGATGTCGGCGTTCGACGTGTCCTTCATCGCCACGACGGTTTTGGTCGCTGGCAGCGCCATGCCGATGACGATCAGGAAGGGCACGACCGTCCATGCGATCTCGACGGCGGTGCTTTCATGGAAGGTGGCTGGCTTGTGGCCGAGCGACTTGCGGTGCTTGAAGATCGAATAGAACATCACGCCGAACACGGCCACGAAGATCACCAGGCAGATGACCATCATGAAGGTGTGCAGATCGTAGATCTCGGTCGCAATCTTCGTGACCGGCGGCTGCAGGTTCAGCTCGTAACGAACCGGCAGCCCCGGGCTGTGCACGGGAGCTTGCGCCAATGCTGAACCGGCCGTTGCCAGGCCAAGCATCAAGGCTTGAAGTCGCTTTGCATATGTCATTGTTTTCCCCAACCACCCAAAAATAAGAAATATTTTTTTAACACACAAAAAGGCCCCACGCCGGTTGAAAACGCCGAAACGCCCCTCACCTGACTGGAACCCGAATGCGTTAGCTCAATGGAGCTAGTGCCGCTTATGCCAAAATTAGTTGCTGATTATACTCAATGAGCAGTGACTACATCAAGGAAAAATCCCCCTTTTTGGGGTAAGGGTGGCGATTGCGTCCTCATTAGGCGCCATTCTCTCCCTAACGGGGTTTGCGCCGCTCGAAGCGGATGATCGCCTCGCCGGCACTGGTGAGCCGGGGCGCCGGGCGGAACGCATGGCCATAAATGACCTCGAACGTCAGCCCCAGCTTGCCATCCGGGCGCCGCTGCTGCTCCAGCGCGGCCTCGACCCGCTGCCAGGCTGTACGCCCGAGCAAGCCGCGGGCCCGGGTGGCGAGCGGGTTGCCGCCCAGCGCCTTGACGTCGGCCAGCAGCGCCTGCGCCGTGTCATAGGTGACGGTGATGACTTCCATGTCCATCACCGGCGTCGAGAAGCCAACTTCGACCAACTGGTCGCCAAAATCATGCATATCGACGAAAGGCAGCGTATGGGGCATCCCGTCGGCGACCGCAAAGGCGCGCCGCAGCTCGCGGAAAGTATCGGGGCCGAAGGTCGAGAACATCAGCAGGCCGTCGACCCGCAGCACGCGGCGCCATTCGGCAAACACGCGGTCCGGCTGGGGGTGCCAGTGCAGGGCCAGGTTGGACCAGATCAGGTCAACGCTGTTCTGGCCCAGCGGCAGCTGGCCGAAGTCGCCGCACAGCAGGTCCACCCCTGCCTTGCCCGGCAACAGCTTGCCCAGCAGGCTATTGAGCGAGGCCAGCACCGACACTGGCGCGCGGGCGGCTTTGATCATCGCTTCGGCGCCGTCGACGCCGATGATCTGGGCCGCCGGGAAATCCTTCTGCAGCAGGGCCAGGTCGGCCCCGGCTCCGCAGCCGGCGTCGATGACGCGGCGCGGCTGCACCTTGACCAGCGCCAGCCGTTCATGCATGCGGCCGGCGACTTCGCGCCGCAGGAAATCGGACGGGGCGACCCGCTCCGGTCTGGCGAACAGGCGCCGCACGCGGGCCAGGTCGATCGGCGCGCTCAGTTTGGACGTTGTCGAGGGTGAATCCATGATCTTGGTACATTGGAGTGAGATAATGTCGGCAGTGTACCCGTTTGCCGCTGCTGACGTAGGGTGGGCAGCGGGGTCGTTGCACCTTGCACCTACATTGAATTGTGCAGCGACATGCCCACCATGCCTGCTGAAAGGCGGCCTATGCAACTGACCGGCACATGGCGCCGCCTGCCGGCCCGGCTGGCCGGCCTGCTGCTGCCGAACTACTGTTGCCTGTGCGGCGGCCAGGCCGAGGCCATCGTCTGCCGGGCCTGCCACGGCGACCATGTGGCGCCGCGCCGGCTGCGCTGCCCGCGCTGCGCCAACCCGGTCGACGGCGCGGGCATGTGCGGTCCATGCCTGGCCGACGCGCCGCCGTTCGACGCCACGCTGGCGGCTGTCGACTATGCGGCGCCAGTCGACCAGCTGGTATTGCAGCTGAAGTTTGGCGGCAAGCTCGCCGTGGCGCCGTGGTGCGCGCAAGCGCTGCGCGATGCATGGCTGCAGCAGCCGCAGTTCAGCTTGCCGGACGTGATGTGCCCGGTACCGCTGGGCCCGCAGCGTTTGATCGAGCGCGGTTTTAATCAGTCGCTCGAGATTGCGCGGCCGCTGGCGGCCATGCTCGGCATTGCGCTCGATGCCAGGCTGGCGTTGCGGGTCAAGGAAACCTTGCCGCAGTCGTCGCTGGCGCCGAATGAACGGGCAGGCAATATCCGGCAAGCGTTCACGCTGTCGCCCGGTGCCAACGTGCGGGGCCGGCATGTCGGCATCGTCGACGACGTCATGACGAGCGGGCTGACGGCAGCAACGCTGGCTGCCATGTTCAAGCGTTTTGGCGCCGTGCGTGTGAGCATGATCGTGTTCGCCCGCACGCCGCCCCATTAACAGAGGAGAAGCAATTGTTCCACGTTGTTTTGGTAGAACCCGAGATCCCGCCCAATACGGGCAACGTCATCCGCCTGTGCGCCAACACCGGGGCGCAGCTGCACCTGATCGAGCCGCTCGGCTTTCCGCTCGAAGATAGCAAGCTCAAGCGCGCCGGACTCGACTACCACGAGTATGCGCAGATGAAGGTGCACAAGAACTGGGACGCCTTCCTGGCCGACACCCGGCCCGATCCGGCGCGCATGTTCGCGATGACCACACACGGTTCGTCGCCATTCGGGCAGGCAAACTTCCTGCCGGGCGATGTGTTTGTATTCGGTTCGGAGACGCGCGGCCTGGCACCGCAATTCCGCGAAACCTTCCCGCCGGCGCAGCGGATCCGCCTGCCGATGCGCCCGGACAACCGCAGCCTGAACCTGTCGAACACGGTGGCCGTGGTCGTGTTCGAAGCCTGGCGCCAGAACGGCTACGCAGGCGGCTCCTGATCGCTTAAATGCCCTGCTTGGGAATGCGGGTGACGTGACTGATTACCATCGTCCACTGCCCGTTCACTTTCACCAGCGTGTCTGTGAATCGAACATCGAGCGCAAATGCAGTGCCACCAGTGCGCCCCTTTAGGGAAGTAATTCCTTGGACCACCGCGGTATCGCCATAAATGCGCGCAGTCATGCTGTGATTTTCGAAGCGCTCGTAGTGCGGGTCGCCGGCCCGCACTTCCGCAATCGCTTGTGCCCGAGTCTGTATTTCGGCCGTCGTGCTGACGAGGACGAATTCGGGCGCCAGTATCTTTTCAATGGTGGCAATGTCGCGCACGCGGAAAGCCTCCGCTGCTGCTTGGGTGACTGCCATCGCTTCTTGTTCTTGAACCGTGGCGGCGATTGCCGATCCGGAGAACATGCTCGCCAATGCTGCGCAGCCCACTAAACGTCGGAATTGAACTATTGTCATAGTTGTCACTATTGGGTTTCGTAAAACGACTTCAACAAGAGGATAAAAGCGCGATGGGCGCCAATATTTCCGAAAGGCGTAGGGACAGTGTGAATATTGGGACCGTCGTATCCAATGATTACCACTCTCCCCCTTAACACGCCTGGTGGAAAGTCCTCGTCCACCAGAGCGGAAAGCTCAAGTACCTTCAACGTATTCTCATTGGGATACTTCACAATTGCCTGATTCAGGTTGTCCAGGTGCGCCGTGAAGGAATCCACTTTGACGTGATCCGCTGGAACCCACGTCATCTTGCTGCCAATTGCCATCTCAACGGCGCAGAGCAGCAGAGATTTGACTGCCCGTCCATTGTAGGTCTCGATGATCGGGACCGGCGATGCGCTGAAATCGACAAAGCATATGTCACTGCTTTTGGCGGCAAAAGCAGGTAATGGAATCCAGCCGCTGCGTCCTTGGACTGAAACCGCATGGCCGCTTCCGGACAAGGTAAACCTCTCGGGAAGGTCATTTGATTCCTGCTCAGTGTTATCTAGCCGCGCTTGCAGTATTGCGGGCACCAAGGCAAGGCTTTGAGCCAACCGGGCATCACTCGCCTTATCCTTGGGTCGGTCCAAGAAGAACTTGACGACAACACCCTTCGCTCCGCCACGCGCGGCATTCTCGATGGCCCTTGCAAGCAGCGCCCGGTCCAAGGGCAATCTCCCGAATCTTGCTTCTGTCTTTTCAGTGGCAAGGACGATAGCAAAGTCTCTTGCAAAATCGCTGGCCGTCGAGGGAAAAGCAAGGCAGGCGAGTGCCAGCAATACAAGTGATCGCATACTTCCCTCGTGTGTCGAAGACGCGCTAGCGTGATCTGGCTGTCAATCTCAGCGTTTGAATACGCTGTGGCACGGTCGGCGCCAGCAGGATGCTGCCTGCCACGCGGCCAGTGGCACAGCGCCACGTGAACTGGCCTTCCATGGTGCTGCTGGCGGTGATCGGCGTCGTCGTGTCGCAGTCGCCGACCTTGCCCTTGAGCTCGGCAAGGTCGCGCTTCCAGCCGGCAGCGTCGCGGTCCATCAGCAGATTCATCGCGAGCACATCGCCGCCGGCGCCAATGTTGCCCTGCTTATAGATCGCCGTTGCCGCGCGGTAGGCCTGGGCCAGGTCGGCACTGACGGCCGTCGTGCGGCCCTTGAGCAAGCCCGCTCTGTGCAGTGCGACGGCAGAATCCCATACCGGCGCCGCCGGACCCGCATAGGTCTTGTTGGCCAGTGCAAAAATGGCGACGCCATAGTCAGCCAGCACCAGCACATGCGAGCCATAACCGGGGTAGCCGCCGCCGTGGCTCAGGGTCAGGCCCAAATCACAATCCATGGATGCGATCATGCCCATGCCGTAATTGTAGTTCTGGCGGCAGGCTTCGGCACCGGACTGGCCGATGCGCTGGCGCACGCGGCCGAAGTTCGATCCTTGCGCCAGTTCGCGCACGGTGGCGCGCTGCACAGGGCCGGTGTCGGCGTCGTCGCGCGGCGGCCACGCAGCGGTCAGGAAACCGAGCCATTTTGCATAGTCGACCGCACTGGTCTGCAAACCGCCCATCGCGCCGAACGCGCCATGCGCCATCGTCGGTTCCAGGCGCCACGCGTTATCTTCCCAGCGGTAGCCCAAGGCTCGCCGTTCAGCCGGCGCCTGTTCGACGAAATATCCCGACGAGGCCATGCCCAGCGGCTTGAGCAAGGTCGTGCCGATCGTCTCGGAATATGGCTTGCCGGACACATTGGTGACTATGCGGCCAAGCAAGGCATAGCCAAGGTTCGAATACTCCATCCGCGTTTGCGACGGGCCGGCAAACGGCACGCCTGCGCTGAGCAATTTGGAGAACTCCGCTTCCGGCATCGGCGTCTGGCGGTCGCCCCACGGATCGTCGGTGACAAAGCCCCCCGTATGGTTCAGCAAGTCGCGCACGCGGATGCGCGGCGAGTCCCTGGTCGCCATTTTCCAGCCGCGCATTTCTGGCACATAGGTTTCCGCCAAGGCGTCGAGCCGGACCTTGCCCTGGTCACGCAGCGCCAGCACCGTCAGCGCGGTGAAGGCCTTCGACATCGATGCGATACGGAACAGGGTGTCCGGCGTGACCGGGCGCTTCGATTCAAGGTCCTGCACGCCAATGCCGCGCACATGAACGAGGCGGCCATCCTTGACGATGCCGTATACCATGCCGGGGATGTGGTGGTCGAGGGCAAAGTCGGCAAACAGGCTGTCGACCTTGGCATAGGTCGCCGCATCGTCTGCCGCCTGCGCGCCCGCCCATGGCGCCAATGCAACTGCGAGGACAAGGCCATACAGGCGCACACGATCACTGATAGTCGACATACAAATCCTCCGGGGTGGATGGCTTACTTGAAGTATTTCATTGCGAAAGCGGCAGTCAGCAAACCAATGCCGACAATGGTGACGATTTGTCCGACCCTGCCCTGCTGCGCCTTCGGAGTCAAACCGTTCTGGTACGCGCCATAGGCCAGAGCCCACCAGCCAAGTCCGCCCAGCAGGTAGTGCAGTGCCTGCCCGTCGACGATGAATTCGAGCATGCGGATCGCGCCGAACAGGACTGTAAAGCCAAGGAAGAACTTCGCGCCGGTCGGGAGCGCTTTTAGTTTGGCGGTGTTCAAAGGCATTCCTTACGATTGCCGTACTTTAGTCAGCAGTTTGGTGGTCGAGCGGTCATGCTCGAAATCGATGGCAATGGCTTGCCCGCCGTAGGACAGCACGGCTTTGCCTTCCGGGATGGCATCCATCTGGTAGTCGCCGCCCTTGGCGTAGATCTCGGGGCGGGCTTCCTGCACCACGTCGAGCGCGGTGTCTTCGTCGAAGTCAACCACCAGGCTGACCGACTCGAGCGCGGCGAGCACGGCCATGCGGTCGGCGCAGGTGTTGAGCGGGCGGTCATCGCCCTTGCCCAGCCGCTTGACGGACGCATCGGTGTTGGCCGCCACCACCAGCGAAGCGCCCAGCGCGCGCGCCTGCGCCAGGTAAGTGACATGGCCGCGGTGCAGGATGTCGAACACGCCATTGGTCAACACGACCGGCTTGGGCAGCCTGGCGACGCGTTCGCGCAGTTCGCTGCGGGAGCATACTTTCTTTTCAAAATCGGGCATCGTATTCCGTGTGGTTATGCTGCCTGCTCGCGCCAGGTGCGGCAAGCAGCTGCCGGGCAGTCATGCTCAACTGCTCGACGATCATTGTTTGTTGGCGATGATAAATCATCAGCGCGTACACCGTGGCCAGGATGCTTACTTCAGGCGACAGCGAACAGGCCGGGTCGCGGGCAGGTCGCAGCGCGCGCCAGTAGTTGATTGCCGCCTCCAGGTCCTGCAAACTCAGGTCCATCGCCCCTCCACGGCATGTGCATCGCCATCAATGCGGCGGCTTTGCTGCGTCGCCGTCAGCCTCTTCCGGCTCTTCCTCGACCGCCATCGACAGCACGCTTTCCTTGGTGGCGCCATCGTCGCCCGGCTCCTTGCGGTCGCCCTTGAGCTTGATCTGCAGGCGCAGCCCGTTGGCCGAGTCGGCGTTGCGGATGGCTTCGTCGTAGCCAATATGCCCCTTGTTATACAACTCGTAGAGGGCCTGGTCAAACGTGCACATGCCCAGTTCGCGCGACTTGTGCATGATTTCCTTGATGCCCTGGAAGTTGCCCTTCAAGATCATCTCGGAAATCGTCGGCGAATTGAGCAGGATCTCGATGGCTGCCTTACGCCCCTTGCCGTCTTCGGTGCGCACCAGGCGCTGCGACACGATCGCGCGCAGGTTGGACGACAGGTCCATCAGCAGCTGGTTACGGCGCTCCTCGGGGAAGAAATTGATGATGCGGTCGATCGTCTGGTTCGAGTTATTGGCGTGCAGGGTGCCGAGGCACAAGTGGCCCGTTTCGGCGAAGGCGATCGCGTGCTCCATCGTTTCGGTGTCGCGGATCTCGCCGATCAGGATCACGTCCGGCGCCTGGCGTAGCGTGTTCTTCAGCGCGTTATGCCACGATAGCGTGTCGACCCCGACTTCGCGGTGGGTAATCAGGCAGCCCTTGTTCTTGTGTACGTACTCGACCGGATCTTCGACCGTAATGATGTGGCCGGCGGAGTTGGCGTTGCGGTAATCGATCATCGCCGCCAGCGTGGTCGACTTGCCGGAGCCGGTGCCGCCGACCACCAGCACCAGGCCGCGCTTGGTCATGATGACGTCCTTGAGCACGGGCGGCAGGTCCATCTTCTCGAAATTCGGGATTTCGGACGCGATGGTGCGGCACACCATGGCCACGTTCTGTTGCTGCACCAGCACATTGATGCGGAAGCGGCACACATTGGGCAGCGAAATGGCGAAGTTCAGCTCCAGCTCGGTCTCGAACTCGGCCTTTTGCTTGGCATTCATGATCGACAGCGCCAGCGCGCGGGTCACTTCGCCGGAAAGCTTTTGCTGGCTCATCGGCTTCATGGCGCCCTGGTGCTTCATCGACGGGGGAAAGTCGGCCGAAATGAACAGGTCGGAGCCGCCTTGCTGGTGCATGGCCGTCAGCAGTTTATGCAGGTAAGCCTGGGCTTCAGCGGGGCCAAATGTCGGAGTCGTGGACATGCTCGCCTTTCTGGAAAGAGCAACACAAATGTTCCTAATCAGGCAATTATATCGACAGCATTCCAGTAGAATGCAAAATCTTTGCATCAGCACGGCTGAAGGACAGTCGTTGCGTGCCTGACAACTACGTGTTTAAATAGCCCGTATGACACTGACAGAACTGAAATACATCGTGGCGGTCGCACGAGCGAAACATTTCGGCCATGCTGCGGAGGCGTGCTATGTCGCCCAGCCGACCCTGTCGGTCGCCATCAAGAAGCTCGAAGACGAGCTGGGCGTCGTCCTGTTCGAACGGGGCGGGGCTGAAATCTCGGTCACCCCCCTCGGGGCGCAAATCATCGCCCAGGCCGAGCGCGTGCTGGAACAGACGGCCGCCATCAAGGAATTGGCCAAACAGAACAAGGATCCGCTGGCCGGCCCGTTGCGCCTGGGCGTGATCTACACGATCGGCCCCTACCTGCTGCCGCCGCTGGTCAAGAACATCATCGAGCAAGTACCGCAGATGCCGCTGATCCTGCAGGAAAACTTCACCGTGCGCCTGCTGGAGCTGTTGCGCCAGGGCGAGCTCGACGCCGCCATCATGGCGCTGCCGCTGCCGGAACACGGCATGTCGAGCCAGGCCCTGTATGACGAACCGTTCGTCGTTGCCACCCCGGCCAGCCACCCGTGGGCCGAGCGCGCCGAGATTTCGGCCCAGGACCTGAAGTCGGAAACCATGCTCCTGCTGGGCAACGGGCACTGCTTCCGCGACCAGGTGCTGGAAGTGTGCCCGGAAATGGCGCGCTACTCGTCGCCGGGCAACGGCATGCAGAGGACCTTCGAAGGCTCGTCGCTGGAAACGATCCGCCACATGGTCGCCAGCGGCATCGGCCTGACCGTGCTGCCGCGCGCCTCGGTGCCTGACATGAAGCCGAACAACAGCATGCTGCGCTTCGTCCCCTTCGAGGCGCCGGTGCCGACGCGGCGCGTCGTCATCGTCTGGCGCAAGAGCTTCACACGGCGCGCCGCCATCGACGCGGTCTGCGCCGCCGTGGCCGCCTGCGACCTGCCCGGCGTTACCAAGCTCCCGACTGCGCTGACATAAATCAAGCTCCTCAATGGCACTGGTTCGACTGAGGTGCCGTCGACGACTAAGCTGGTTCAGTGGAGGAACGGGTTCAAAACTGGAAGAGTTTGTTGACGACGCGCGCCGCGAGTTTGCTTGGGTGCGCCAAGAGTTCCGCACCATGGATGTGCGCCTGACCAGGATTGAAACCCGCCTCGAGCAAACTGCAACCAAGGCGGATGTCGAGGCAATAAAAAACGACGTACTAAAGTGGATGATCGGTACAGTCATCGGCCTCTTCATCGGATTTGGCGGCCTCTTTCCTGCAATGAGCAATGCGCTGAGGTAAGAGCAGCTTATTCCTTCGGGAGGGCGGCGATGCGCTGCTCCGCTGCCTGCGCCACGATCTGGTCGAAATGCTGGAGAATGTCGCGCCAGCTCAAGATGCCGATCGGTGCCCCGTCGGCATCGACCACCGGAATACAGGAAATGCGCTTGCTGTTGAAGATCGCTAAGGCATCCGACAGCAAGGCCCCGGCCATCAAGGTAATCGGCTTGCGCGTGACGATCATATGGGCCGCCTTGTCCAGGCTTGCCAGGTCGTTGACGGTGACGCGCTGGGTACCAATATTGCCGCTGATCGCCTTGAGCAAGTCCCGGTCGGAAATGATGCCAACCAGCTCGCCGTCGTCGACGACCAGCACGTGATGGAAGTGGCGTTCATCGAAAATCTGCTTGATCTTCGACAGGCGGTCGTCGAGACCCACGCACACTGGGTACGGCGTCATGATTTCATTGACGATCATGCGGGACTCCTGGTGGCTGTGTTGGTTGTAAGATTATAAGCAGCAGGGGGCTGATTGTGTAGAATTCGTTACTTCACATCAATTGATCAGTCCAACTCATCCATGAACAAATTGGCGCTGTATGTCCGGCTGGTCCGGCTCGACAAGCCGGTCGGCATCCTGCTGCTGCTGTGGCCAACCCTGATCGCCCTGTGGCTGGCCTCGGACGGCAAGCCCGACCTGACCATCCTTGCCATTTTCGTCGTCGGCACCGCCCTGATGCGTTCAGCCGGCTGCGCCATGAATGACTTCGCCGACCGCGACATCGACAGACACGTCAAGCGTACCGCCGAACGGCCGCTGACCAGCGGCCAGCTCAAGAGCTGGGAGGCGGTCGCCGTCGCCGCCGTCCTGGCCGTGGTGTCGTTTGCCCTGATCCTGCCGCTCAACCTGCTGACCAGGCAGTTGTCGGTGGCCGCCGTCATCATCGCCGCCACCTACCCCTACTTCAAGCGCTTCTTCGCCATCCCCCAGGCCTATCTCGGCATTGCGTTCGGCTTCGGCATCCCGATGGCGTTCGCCGCCGTGCAGAACCAGGTGCCGGCCGTGGCCTGGTGGCTGCTGCTGGCCAATGTGTTCTGGGCCGTCGCCTACGATACCGAGTACGCGATGGTCGACCGCGACGACGACCTGAAGATCGGCATCCGCACCTCGGCCATCACCTTCGGCAGCTTCGACATCGCCGCCGTGATGCTGTGCTACGGCATCGCCCTCGCCATCGTCCTGCTGTGCGGCTGGCATTCTGGCCTGGGCATCTGGTTCGCCGCCGGCGTGTGCGTGGCCGCCGCCATCGCGCTATACCATTACACCCTGATCCGCAATCGCGACCGGATGCAGTGTTTTGCCGCTTTCCGCCACAATAATTTCTTCGGTGCGACCCTTTTTGCTGGTGTGGCGTTAGACTACGCATTACGATAATGTTCTGTTAAGTAGCTGGCATAAATTGCGTTCGCGCAAAGTGCATCCTGCATGCCTGCCTACACTAAGCTTTTCCCGCTTTTTAACCACTCTGTGAGGTACTCATGATGGATCCGATTCCAACCAGCTCGGGCAAA
Organism: uncultured bacterium; assembly: GCA_965233055.1. Classification (GTDB taxonomy): domain Bacteria; phylum Pseudomonadota; class Gammaproteobacteria; order Burkholderiales; family Burkholderiaceae_D; genus Telluria_A. Next base: position 30,226 of record CBDDRJ010000057.1, on the reverse strand, counting down.
CTGAGCGGCGCACGCGACCAACTGATGGACGACCTGCGCGCCGTGATCCACGACGCCGAGGCATGGCTGCGCCATGGTGGCGCCGTCACCGGCGAAGAATTCCAGGCTGCCAAGGCCAAATTCGAGAAAACCCTGGTCGCCGCCAAGGCCGATCTGATCCGCCTGGAAGAAACCGTGGTCGAAAAGACCAAGGAAGCGGCCAAGGCCACCGACGAATACGTCAAAGAAAACCCATGGAAGGCGGTCGGCCTTGGCGCCGCCGTCGGCGTCGTCATCGGCATGCTGATCGCCCGCAAATAAGCCGCGCCATGGCAATCGCGGAATCGATAGGACGCATCGGCGCCACCCTGGTGGCGCTGGTGCAGACGCGCCTCGAGCTGGTGGCCGTCGAGGCGGAGGAAGAGTCGCTGCGGCTGATGTCCTACCTGATGCTGTCGCTGCTGGCCCTGTTCCTGTTCGGGATCGCCATCGTGATGGTGGCCATATTTGTCGTCATCCTGTTCTGGGACACCTACCGCCTGCAGGCCGTGCTGGCCATGGCCGTGCTGTTCGCAGGTGCCGGTGCGCTGATTGCCCGCAAGGTCAGGCTGGCGATGGCCAGCAAGCCCCGCCTGCTCGCGCACACCATCGCGGAACTGAACAAAGACATTGAATTCGTCAAGACTGTGAGCCAGCCCTATGAGCAATAACAGCCTGAGCCCGTCCGAAACGCTGGCCCTGCGGCGCCAAGCGCTGCTGGTGCAATGCCGGATGCAGCGCGTGATGCTGGCGGCCGAAGTGCGCACGCTGGTCGCGCCGATCGCGCCGGCCGGCTGGCGCCAGAACCTGCTGCCCAGGCTAAAGGTGCCGCTGGCGGTGGTCGGCATCCTCGTTGCGCTGGTTGCCACCAAACCCGGCCGCGCGATGCCGCTGATGCAGCTCGGCGTCACGCTGTGGGGCATTGCGCGCACGGTGCTGCCATTGCTGCGTCGCCAGGCCCCCGAACAGGACAGCGGCGAGTAAGCGCCCCGCCTCCCTCAGGCGCCGAGCTCGTCGCCCAGTTCCTTGCCGCGCGCGCAAGCGGCCTTCATGGCCTTGCCGATCGCTTCCTTGACGCCGCTCTGCTCCATGCTCTGCAAGGCGGCGTAGGTGGTGCCCCCTTTCGACGTGACGCGCTCGCGCAGCACGGCAATCGGGTCGGCCGACTGCAGCGCCAGCTGGGCCGCGCCGGCAAAGGTCGCCAGGGCCAGCTGCTTGCCCTGCTCTTCAGACAGGCCCATCTCCTGCGCGGCCTGCTGCATCGCTTCGATGAAATAAAACACATAGGCCGGCCCGCTGCCCGACACCGCCGTGACCGGGTCGATCAGGCTTTCATCGGCCAGCCACACGGTGCTGCCGACCGCCTTCATGATGCTGTCGGCGGCACTCTTCTGGGCGGCGCTGACGCTGTCCGTCGCCACCATGCCGGTGATGCCCATGCCGATCAGGGCCGGCGTGTTCGGCATCGTGCGCACGATGGCGCCATAGCCATTCAGCCAGCGCGACAGGTCGGCCGCCCGGATGCCCGCCGCAATCGACAGCAGCAAGGGCCCGGCCGCGCCCAGCCGGGGCAACAAGGCCGCCGCCACCTCGCGCATTTGCTGGGGCTTGACCGCCAGCACCACCACGTCGGCCTGCGCCACCTGGGCGCCGATCGCGCCCGCCGTGCTGACGCCGTACTGCTGCTGCAGCCGCGCCAGCGCATCGGCATTCGGGTCGACCACGTGGATGTCGGCGCCGGCAAGCAGTTTGCCGGCGAGCCCGGCGATCAGGGCGGCGGCCATATTCCCGCCGCCGATAAATGCAATCTTCATGCTCATCCTTTAGGTTTAGTCGTGATCGGTTCAGGCGTAGTGGCGGGCGCCGAAGATGGCGCTGCCGATGCGCACGATGGTGGCGCCTTCGGCAATGGCGGCGGCCATGTCGGCCGACATCCCCATCGACAGGGTGTCGAGCGCCAGGCCATCGGCACGCAACTGCTCGAACAGGGCGCGCACGCGGGCGAAGGCGGCGCGCTGGCGCTGCGGATCGGATTCCGGCTCCGGGATCGCCATCAGGCCGCGCAGGTGCACATTGGGCAGTTTTGCCACCTGGTGCGCCAGTTCGGGCAGTTCGGCCGGCGTGGCGCCGCTCTTGCTGGCCTCGCCACTGATGTTCACTTGCAAACAAATATTGATGGGGCCCAACTCTGCAGGGCGCTGTTCGGACAGGCGTTGCGCGATCTTGAAGCGATCAACCGTGTGGGCCCAGGCAAAGTGCGTGGCAATCGGGCGCGTCTTGTTACTCTGGATCGGGCCAATGAAATGCCATTCGATGGCGCGCCCCGGCAGGGCCTGCGCCACTTGCGCGATCTTGTCGATGGCTTCCTGCAGGTAGTTCTCGCCGAACGCCAGCTGCCCGGCCGCGATGGCTTCGAGCACGGCGTCGGCGCCGAAGGTCTTGGAAACGGCCAGCAAACGTACCGATTGTGGGTCGCGGCCGCAGGCATTCGCTGCGGCAACAATACTCGCATCGACTGCTTGCAGTTTAACGGCGATTGTGGACATAATCATTCTCATTGAGCAATAGACAAACCGGCACAGGGATTATAAATGGACATCTCAGAATTACTCGCATTCTCGGTCAAGAACAAGGCATCTGACCTGCACCTGTCGGCCGGCTTGCCGCCGATGATCAGGGTGCACGGGGACGTGCGCCGCATCAATTTGCCGCCGCTCGAGCACAAGGACGTGCACGGCATGATCTATGACATCATGAACGACGGCCAGCGCAAGGCCTACGAAGAGGTGCTCGAGTGCGACTTCTCGTTCGCCATTCCCGGCCTGGCCCGCTTCCGCGTCAATGCCTACAACCAGGAGCGCGGCGCCGCCGCCGTGCTGCGGACCATCCCGTCCAAGATTATGAGCCTGGAAGAGCTGAACTGCCCGAAGATCTTCGCCGAACTGGCCATGAAGCCGCGCGGCCTGGTGCTGGTGACGGGGCCGACCGGCTCCGGCAAGTCGACCACGCTGGCGGCGATGGTCAACCACCTCAACGAAAACGAGTACGGCCACATCCTGACCATCGAAGACCCGATCGAATTCGTGCACGACTCGAAGAAGTGCCTGATCAACCAGCGCGAAGTGGGCCCGCACACGCTGTCGTTCAATAACGCGCTGCGCTCGGCGCTGCGCGAAGACCCGGACGCGATCCTGGTCGGCGAGCTGCGCGACCTCGAAACGATCCGGCTGGCGCTGTCGGCCGCCGAAACGGGCCACCTGGTGTTCGGCACCCTGCACACCTCGTCCGCCGCCAAGACCATCGACCGTATCGTCGACGTGTTCCCGGCCGACGAAAAAGAGATGGTGCGCGCGATGCTGTCCGAGTCGCTGCAAGCCGTCATTTCGCAGACCCTGCTCAAGACCAAGGACGGCTCCGGCCGCGTGGCGGCGCACGAGATCATGGTCGCCACTCCGGCGATCCGCAACCTGATCCGCGAAGCGAAGATCGCGCAGATGTACTCGGCGATCCAGACCGGCTCGTCGATGGGCATGACCACGCTCGACCAGACCCTGACCGACCTGGTGCGCCGCAACCTGGTGTCGTCCGCCGCCGCGCGCGCCTACGCCAAGATCCCGGAAAACTTCCCCGGCTAATAACAGGACCAAGAAAATATGGAACGCGACCAGGCTTCAAAATTCATGTTCGACCTGCTGCGGCTGATGACCAGCAAGGGCGGCTCGGACTTGTTCATCACGGCCGGCTTCCCGCCCGCGATTAAGATCGACGGCAAGATGACGCCGGTGTCGAACCAGGCGCTCACCCCCAACCACACGTCCGACCTGGCCCGTTCGATCATGAACGACAAGCAGACCGCCGGCTTCGAGCTGACCAAGGAGGCCAACTTCGCCATCAGCCCCGGCGACCTGGGACGCTTCCGCGTGTCGGCCTTTGTGCAGATGAGCAGCGTCGGCATGGTGGTGCGCACCATCACGACCACCATCCCGAAACTCGAAGACCTCGACCTGCCACCGGTGCTGTCGGAAGTGGTGATGTCCAAACGCGGCCTGGTGATCATGGTGGGCGCGACCGGCTCGGGCAAATCGACCACGCTCGCGGCGATGGTCGGCTACCGCAACGAGAACAGCTATGGCCACATCATCACGATCGAAGACCCGGTCGAGTATGTCCACCCGCACAAGAACTGCGTGATCACCCAGCGCGAAGTCGGCGTCGATACCGACTCGTTCGAGATCGCCCTGAAGAACACGCTGCGCCAGGCGCCGGACGTGATCCAGATCGGCGAGATCCGCGACCGCGAAACGATGGAGCACGCGATCGCCTTCGCCGAGACCGGCCACCTGTGCCTGGCCACGCTGCACGCCAACAGCTCGAACCAGGCGCTCGACCGCATCATCAACTTCTTCCCCGAGGAACGGCGCCAGCAGCTGCTGATGGACTTGTCGCTCAATCTGCGCGGACTGATTTCGCAGCGCCTGGTGCCGCGCAAGGAGTCCAAGGGGCGCGCCGTCGCCATCGAAATCATGCTAAATTCGCCGTTGATCTCCGACCTGATCTTCAAGGGCCAGGTCCACGAGATCAAGGAAATCATGAAGAAGTCGCGCGAGCTGGGCATGCAGACCTTCGACCAGTCACTGTTCGACCTGTACGAGGCGGACAAGATCTCCTACGAAGACGCGCTGCGCAATGCCGACTCCGTCAACGACCTGCGCCTGACCATCAAGCTGCAAGGCAAAGAAGCCAAGACCCGCGACCTGTCGGCCGGGACTGAACATTTGGGGATTGTATAAAAATGAATATCTACGACTTCAAGGCTGATGGCATCAACGGCGTCCCGGTCAATATGGCCGACTACAAGGGCAAGGTGCTCCTGATCGTCAACACGGCCAGCAACTGCGGCTTCACCCCGCAGTACAAGGGGCTCGAAAAGGTGTACGAGCAGTTCAAGGACAAGGGCGCCACCGTGCTGGGCTTCCCGTGCAACCAGTTCGGCGGCCAGGAACCTGGCAACGAGGAAGAAATCGGCGCCTTCTGCGAAAAGAACTTCGGCGTCACGTTTCCGCTGTTTGCCAAGATCGACGTCAACGGCAGCGACACCCACCCGCTGTTCGAGCACCTGAAGAAGGAAGCGCCGGGGGTGCTCGGCACGCAGGGCATCAAATGGAACTTCACCAAGTTCCTGGTCAAGAAGGACGGCAGCGTCTACAAGCGCTACGCGCCCACCACCACGCCTGAAGAACTAATGGGCGATATTGAAAAGCTGCTGGCTGAGTAAGCCCCCTACATGCCCGACCGCGCGACGACAAAGACAGGTTCTGTCATCATATTCGGGGCTGGCAGCCTGGCCAGCCTGGCGTGGTACTGCATGACTCATGACAGTCCGTGGCGGGTCGAGGCTTTCACGGTCGACCGCGACTACGTCGGCGCAAGCACCCATGAGGGCTTGCCGGTGGTGCCCTTCGACGAGCTCGAAGAAAACTACCCGTCGTCGCAGATCGACATGCTGATCCCGCTCGGCTACCAGCGCATCAACGGACTGCGGCGCGAGCGCTTCGACCAGGCGCGCGAACGCGGCTACCATTTTGCCAACTACATCTCCAGCAACGCGGTGGTGTGGCCCGGGCTGATCCTGGGAGAGAACTGCATGGTGCACGACCATGCCGTCATCGAACCGTCGGCGCGCCTGGGCAATAACGTCATCGTGCGCAATGGCGCCCACATCTCGCACCATGCGCAGATCGGCGATCACAGTTACATCGCCGCGCAGGCCAGCATCGGGCACCGCTGCCACCTGGGCGAGCAGGTTTTCATTGGCGTCGGCGCGGTGGTGCGCGATTCGCTGCGGCTTGCCGAGCGCACCTTTGTCGGCTCCGGCTCTGTGCTGCTCGACCCGACCCATTCCGGGCGCGTGTATGTGGGCGACCCGGCCAAGAAAGTGGCAGGCGCCACGTCGATGCAGGCCACTGGCGGCTGAGCTTGCCATCAACGCGTGGGCACGCAGTGCCCACCCTACGGCCCTTGCCATCAACGCGTGGGCACGCAGTGCCCACCCTACGGCCCTTGCCATCAATGCGTGGGCACGCAGTGCCCACCCTACGGTCCAGATCAAACACAGGTAGGGTGGGCACTGCGTGCCCACGCGGACGGCTATGTCAATGCGCGGTCAATCAGTTCAATCCAGTGCGTGACCGGCGTTTCGGTCCCCGACTGCAGGTGCGACTGGCAGCCGATATTGGCCGTGACGATCGCATCGGCATTGGTGGCAGCCAGGTTGGCCAGCTTGCGGTCGCGCAGCTCCAGTGACAGCTCCGGCTGCAGCACGGAATAGGTGCCCGCCGAGCCGCAGCACAAGTGACTGTCGGCGCACAGCTTCACATCGACTCCGATCGCCGTCAGCAGCGCCTCGACCTTGCCGCGTACCTGCTGTCCATGCTGCAGCGTGCATGGCGGGTGATAAGCCACGCGCCGCCGTATCTTGCCCTTCAGCGCCGCCACCAGTTGCGGCTCGAACTGCGGCATCACTTCCGACAAGTCGCGCGTCTTGTCGGACACGGCCCTGGCCTTGGCCGCGTAGGCGGCATCGTGCGCCAGCAAGTGCCCATACTCCCTGACGGTGACGCCGCAGCCGGAGGCCGTCATCACAATCGCTTCGACCGAATCGAGCAGTGGCCACCACGCATCGATATTGCGCCGCATATCGTCCAGCGCCGCCTCCTGCGCGTTCAGGTGGTGGCGCAAGGCGCCACAGCAACCGGCCTTGGGCGCCTCGATCAGCTGCACCTTCATCGCATCGAGCACGCGGGCAGCCGCATGGTTGATATTGGGCGCCATCGCCGGCTGCACGCAGCCGGCCAGCACCAGCATCTTGCGCTGATGCTGCTGGCGCGGCCAGGTCCCGGAACGCTGCATTGGAGGCACCTTGTCCTGCATGCTTTTTGACAGCAGCGGCTGGAACAGCTGCCCGGCCAGCAGCACCGGCTTGAACAGCCAGCGGCGCGGCAGCACCTGCTTGAGCAGGCCGCGCTTGAGCCGCTCCGCCAGCGGACGCGGCACGCGCTCTTCAACCACCTTGCGGCCGATGTCGAGCAGGCGGCCGTACTGCACGCCGGACGGGCAGGTGGTTTCGCAACTGCGGCAAGTCAGGCAACGGTCCAGGTGGGATTGTGTCTTCCGGGTGACGGCCTGCCCTTCCAGCACCTGCTTGATCAGATAGATGCGCCCGCGCGGGCCGTCGAGTTCATCGCCCAGCACCTGGTAAGTCGGACAGGTTGCGGTGCAAAAGCCGCAATGCACGCAAGCGCGCAGGATCGCCTCGGCCTCCTCTCCTTCGCGACTACCCTTGATGAAATCGGCCAGTGTGGTTTGCATGTTTAGCCCATCCGCCCGGGGTTGAATATATGGTGGGGATCGAACGACGCGCGCAGGCGCGCCTCGATGGCTGCCACGGCCGGCGCCAGCCGGTGGAACACGCGGACGGCCTTATCGCCGCCGCGGAACAGGGTCGCATGCCCGCCCACTGCCGCCACCGCCGCGCGGATGCGCTCGGCGCCGGCGGCATCGACGCTGGCGCGCAGCCAGCGCTGCGCCCCGCCCCATTCGATCAGCTGTTCGCCGCCCAGCACCAGGGCTCCGGTCGATGACGGCACCGACAGCCGCCACAGGCTCGGCGAGTCGGCAAAGAACAGGTGCTGCTGCTCGCGCAGGCTGTCCCAGAACGCGCGGCCATCGGGCACCAGTTCGCCCTTGAGGCGCTCGTGCGCGGCATCGACGGCCACCTCGGCACCGGACAGGCGCAGCGTCAGCTGGCCCGCATGCCAGCAGCTGGCCGAGATCGGCAATGGCTGGCCGCTCCATTCATTCATGCAGCCGATCGCATCGATCTCGGTCATGGCCAGGCGCAGCGTGGTTTCCCGGTACGGACGCGGCAGCACCTTGAGCGAGTGCTCGAGCATCAAGCCCAGCGTGCCCAGCGAACCGGCCAGCAGGCGCGACACGTCGTAGCCAGCCACGTTCTTCATTACCTGGCCGCCGAAGCGCAGCACTTCGCCGCGGCCATCCATCATCACGCAGCCGAGAACGAAGTCGCGCACACCGCCGCTGGTGGCGCGGCGCGGGCCGGCCAGGCCGCTGGCGATGGCGCCGCCGAGGGTCGCGCCTTCGCCGAAATGGGGCGGCTCGAAAGCGAGCATCTGGCCGCGCTCGGCCAGCGCCTGTTCGATCTCGGCCAGCGGCGTGCCGCAGCGCGCCGTGATGACCAGTTCGGTCGGCTCGTAAGCGATGATGCCGCTGTGGGCGCGGGTGTCGAGCAGTTCGCTGCCCGCCAGTTGTTCGGCCGACAACTGGCCGTACCAGTCCTTGGTACCGCCGCCGCGCAGGCGCAGGCTGCGCCCGCTGGCGCCTGCGTCCAGGATCTGCTGTCTGAAGTGGTCGACTGTTTGCGCCATGGTTCCCCTTAAAAGCGCGGCAGGTGCGCGAACTTGAGCTGGCCCTGGGACACGTGCATCTTGCCGAATTCGGCGCAGCGCTGCAGGGTCGGAATGGCCTTGTCGGGATTGAGCAGCATGTGCACATCGAAGGCGCGCTTGACGGCGAAGAAGGCCGCGATCTCGGCGCTGGCGAACTGAACGCACATCGAATCGATTTTCTCGACACCGACGCCGTGCTCGCCCGTGATGGTGCCGCCCACTTCCACGCACAGCGCCAGGATGGCGGCGCCGAACGCTTCGGCCCGCGCAAATTCACCCTCCTTGTTGGCGTCGAACAGGATCAGCGGATGCAGGTTGCCGTCGCCGGCGTGAAATACGTTGGCGCAGCGCAGGCCGAACTGCTGCTCCATCTGCGCGATGCCAGTCAGCACATGGGCCAACTGCTTACGCGGAATGGTGCCGTCCATGCAGTAGTAATCGGGCGAGATTCTGCCCGCCGCCGGGAAGGCGTTCTTGCGGCCGGACCAGAAGCGCATGCGCTCCTCGTCCGATCGCGACACGCTGAGCGCCACCGCGCCCGCGTCTTCCAGTACCCGCATCATGTGAGCGATTTCTTCCTCGACTTCGGTGGGCGTGCCGTCCGCCTCGCACAGCAGGATCGCCGCCGCCGCGGTGTCATAACCCGCCTTGACGAACGGCTCGACCATCTGCACCGAAGTCTGGTCCATCATCTCGAGCCCGGCCGGAATGATGCCGGCGGCGATGATGCTGGCCACGGCGTCGCCGCCGGTGACGACGTCGGCGAACGAGGCCATGATGACGCTGGCCGTGGCCGGCTTGGGCACCAGCTTGACCGTCACTTCGGTGACGATGCCGAGCATGCCTTCGGAGCCGATGAACACCGACAGCAGGTCCAGGCCCGGCGCATCGAGCGCCTCGCTGCCGAGTTCGATGATATCGCCGTCGATGGTGGCCACCCGCACCTTGAGCACATTGTGCACGGTCAGGCCGTATTTAAGGCAGTGCACACCGCCCGAGTTTTCGGCCACGTTGCCGCCGATGGTGCAGGCGATCTGGGACGACGGGTCGGGCGCATAATAGAGACCGTGCGGCGCTGCGGCCTCGGAAATGGCCAGGTTGCGCACGCCGGGCTGCACCACGGCCAGACGCGCCAGCGGCTCCATGCGGACGATGCGGTTCAGCCTGGCAGTCGACAGCACGACCCCGTCTGCCAGCGGCAGCGCACCGCCCGACAGGCCGGTGCCGGCGCCGCGCGGCACGATCGGCACCTTCAGTTCGCGGCAGATGGCCAGCACGGCCAGCACCTGTTGCTCGGTGTCGGGCAAGGCGACCACCATTGGCAGTTGGCGGTAGGCGGCCAGTCCGTCGCATTCGTAGGGCCGGGTGTCTTCAGCGGCATGCAGGACGCAGCGTTCCGGCAGCACGGCGCGCAAGCGGCTGGCCACTTGCTGCTGGCGCTCTAAATTGATGGGGATGGGGGCCGACATCCCTAGATTGTAAGCATTTTCGAGCGATTTATCGTATCCTCGCCCTATTCTTTTTCACCGCATTCACCAAGGATTCAATTATGGGCAACCGACTCTCCAAAATCGCCACCCGCACCGGGGACAATGGCACCACCGGCCTGGGCGACGGCAGCCGCACCGAAAAGGACAGCATGCGCATCCATTCGCTGGGTGAAGTGGACGAACTGAACTCCTTCGTCGGCCTGCTGCTGTGCGAAGACATGCCGCCGGCGCTGCGCGAAGAGCTGGTCTCGATCCAGCACGACCTGTTCGACCTCGGCGGCGAACTGTGCATCCCCGGCTATACGCTGATCACCGACGAGCATGTGGCGCGCCTCGACGGCCTGCTGGAAAAATACAATGCCGACCTGGAGCCGCTCAAGGACTTCATCCTGCCGGCCGGCTCGCGCGCCGCGTCGATCGCGCATGTGTGCCGCACCGTGTGCCGTCGCGCCGAGCGCAGCATCGTCACGCTGGGCAAGAGCGAGGCGATCAACGACCACCCGCGCCAGTATGTGAACCGGCTGTCGGACCTGATGTTCGTGCTGTCGCGCGTGCTGAACCGCTTTGCCGGCGGCTCGGACGTGCTGTGGCAGCACGAGCGCAAACGCGGCTAGGTAAACGGCCGTCGCACGGAGGCTTGTGCGGCGTCATACCGACGCGTGTCTGGCAAGCGTAAGGTAGGTAACTTGCTACCCACGCGTGGGTAAGCCGAGCTTACCGACCCTACATGTCGGCTTGAGCGGCAGCCGCAGAGTCACTTCCAGTCCTTGCGGCTCGGCCCGCGCCAGCGTCAGCGATCCCTTGAAGCGATCGGCGATCGCCTGCACGATCGACAACCCCAGGCCGCTGCCGATACCGCTGCCACGGCGCCAAAAGCGTTCGGTGGCCTTGGCGATATCGCCGTCGCTCATGCCCGGTCCATTGTCGCGGACGACGAAGGCGACCTGGCCCTCGCCCGGCAGCACTTCGAGCTCTATCTTGTCGGCGGACGGTGCATGGCGGCGCGCATTGTCGAGCAGGTTGCGCACCGCCGTCACGGCCAGCGCCTGCGGCAGTGCCAGCTCCAGGCCATCAGCGCTGCCGCTCGCCTGCAGCCGCGCATCACCGCCCGGCGCCGCGTCGCGCACGGCCAGCATGGCCACTTGGCCCGCATCGGCACAACCTTGTTCGTCCCACAGCGGTTGGCCTTCGACCTGCGCTAGCGTCAGCAGCTGGACCAGCGCGCCCTGCAGGCGCGCCACACCTTCGTCAACATGGTCGAGGCAAGCCTTGGCCGCATCGCCATGCGACAGGCGCAGCACATCCAGGTGCACCTTGATGGCAGTGAGCGGTGTGCGCAGTTCATGCGCCGCATCGCTGGTAAAACGGCGCTCGCGGCTCAATGTGGTGTCGATCCGGGCCAACATTTCGTTGAGTGTGTTCACGAACGGCACCAGGTCGACCGGGGTATCGGCAACCGGCACTGGCGTGAGGGCATCGGGCGAGCGCTCCGCCAGCACCTGGCGCAGGCGTTCGAGCGGACGCAAGGCCCGGCCGACGCCCAGCCACAGTACGACCAGGCCGCCCACCAGCGCCACCACGAACGGCAGCACGGCGGCCAACATCAGGCGCTGCAGCAAGACGCTGCGTTCGGCCGCGCGGTCGGCCGTCGTGATCAGCATGCCATGCGCTTCCAGCGTGTAGGTCCGCCATGCGTGGCCGTCGATGATGCGTTCGGCAAAACCGGGCGTAACCCTGGCCAGCGGCTTGCCGTTGGCGCCCATCGTGTGCGCATAGACTTCGCCGCGCACGCTGCCGATCTGGCAGGCCAGCCAGCTGTCGGTCTGCTGGGTGGCACGCGCCAGCGCTGCCGCAGCCGATGGGCTGCGCCAGGCGGCGGGGTTGCTCTCGACCAGATCCGAGACCATCGTGGCGGACATCTCCAGCCGCTGGTCCAGCGTGCGGCGCGTCTGGTGCTCCAGGTCGGCTAGGATCCATAATGCGCCGGCGCTCCACAGCATGGCCAGCGCCACGCCGATGATCAGCAGCAGGCGAACGCGCAGGCTCATGCAACGCTCGCGATGCGGTAGCCGACGCCGCGCACGGTTTCGATCAGGTTGGCGTCGAGCTTCTTGCGCAGGTGGTGGATGTGGACGTTCAAGGCATTGCTTTCGATTTCTTCGTTGAATTCGTACAGGCTATCCTTGAGCTTGTCGGCGCTGAGGATATTGCCTCTCGCGTTGAGCAGGGCCGTCAGCAGCGCCAGTTCGCGCCGCGATAGCAGCACGGGCTCGCCGCGCAGGAATGTTTCGCCGCTGGCCGGATTGACGCGCAGCGCGCCGAACTCGATCACCTCGACGCTGCGGCCGGCCGCGCGGCGCACCAGCGCATGCAGGCGCGCCACCAGCTCGGACAAGTCGAAGGGCTTGAGCAGGTAGTCGTCGGCTCCGCTGCGCAGGCCCGTCACGCGGTCGCCGATGGCGTCGCGCGCCGTCAGGATCAGCACCGGCGCCGCCATGCCGCCGGCGCGCAGGCGCCTGAGCAGGCTGATGCCGTCTTCGTCGGGCAGGCCGAGGTCGAGGATGACGGCATCGCAGTGCACCAGCGTCAGCGTGGTCTGCGCTGCGGCGGCGGTGGCGACGTGGTCGGCCGCCAGCCCATGGGCGCGCAGTCCGGCCAGCACACCGGTGGCAATCAGTTCGTCATCCTCGATTAGCAGTACGCGCATGGTCCCTCCGTGGGTGCCAAGTGTGGCGGCGGCAGATTAAGTGAACATTAACAGGAAAAACATCGTATTTGCGCATGTCTTGTTAATGCGCCCTTAATCCGGCGACGAGATCCTGCGCCACTTTCATCACTCCCTACTTCCCCGTCATGAAAACCTTCGCCTTGATCGCCACCCTGTGCACCGCCCTGTGCGCTCCAGCCCATGCGGCCTTTGTCGCCCACCACGCCGGAAGCCGGCTCGCTTTCGACGGTGCACTGTCCGATCCGGCCTGGAAGCAGGCGCCGGTGTTCGACAATTTCTTCGAGAACCTCCCGCAGGACAAGATCGCCGCCAAGGTCCGCACCGAGATCAAGGTGGTCTATGACGACAGCTACTTCTACGTCGGCATGAAGGCCTTCGACCCATCGCCCGAAAAGATCAGCGCGCCCTACTCCCGCCGCGACAAGACCAAGACCGACCAGGATTTGTTGATCCTGATGATCGACCCTACCGGCAGCCGCAAGTCGGCCCAGTTCATCCGCGTCAATCCGCGCGGCTCGGTCAGCGACGGCAGCTTCAGCGACACTGCCGGTGAAGACTTTGCGCCCGACTTCGACTTCGACGTGGCCACCGGCCGCTTCAATGGCGGCTGGACGGCCGAAGTGCGGATCCCATTCTCGTCGCTGGCCTACACGCCCGGCAGCACGGCGCCGTGGAATATGCTGGTGCTGCGCAACCTGATGCGCGAGCAGCGCTACCGCCTCGTCAATGCGCCGATGCCGAACGATACCGGGTGCTTCCTGTGCTTTGCCGAGCCGGTGACCAACCTGAACGATCTGCCGACCAAGTTGAACTGGTCGGCCACGCCACAGCTGCTGCTGCGCAGCGCCGGCGAGCGCGCCAGGGGGAAACTGGAGCGGCGCGAAAACAGCCATGCGCTCAGTCTCGATATCAAGGTGCGCCCTACTCCGGACCTGGCAATCGACGCCACCATCAATCCTGACTTTTCGCAGATCGAACTGGACGCGCCCCAATTATCAGGAAATACCCAGTTCGGCCTGTTCTTCGAGGAGAAGCGACCGTTCTTCCTCGAAGGTGCCGACATTCTCGGCACGCCCCAGCGTGCCATCAGTACCCGTTCGATCAGCGACCCGGCATGGGGCGCCCGCATCACCCGCCGCAATGCCGGGTCCGACCTGACCTTCCTGTCAGTGCTCGACAACGGTGGCGCGCTGGTGCAACTGCCCGGTGCATACGCGACCAACTATGCGTTGCAGGATTTCCGTTCGCAGGCAAGCATCGCCCGCGCCAATTTCCGCTTCGACGACCTGTCCGTCGGCGGCGTCGCCAGCGAACGCACCTTGCGCGATGGGCGCGGCTACAATCGCGTGCTGGGACCGGACTTTGCGTGGCAGATCGACAGCGGCACACGGTTCGAAGGCCAGTTGCTGTCGAGCGAAACGACTGCCCTGCCCGACGCCAGCGGGCGTCTTAACGTAGCGCCGGCGCAACTGGGCCACGCCGCTTACCTGAGATTTGAAGGCGAATCCGAGAACTGGAGCTTGTTCACCAATGCGCAGGACATTTCGTCCGGTTTCCGCGCCGACAATGGCTTTTTTGCGCAGGCCGGCATCCGCAATGTATTTGGCGAGCTGCGCTACAAGTTCGGCAAGACTGGCATCCTGCACAAGCTGAACCTGTACGGCTTTGGCCAGCGCCAGGACGACAGCGATGGTAATGCCATCATCCACGCCGGCGGCATCGGCCTGTGGATGCATGGCCCGCGCGACAGCTTTGTGAACCTGCAGCTGAAACCCGGCGAGAGAGTCAGGGTCAAGAAGGGGGGCGAGCTGCTATCGCGTTCACGCGTGTCGCTGGAAGTTGAAGGGACGCCGAATCCGTTCTTTGGCCGCGTCGTGGCCAATGTGGAACTGGGCGATGTGATCGATGTCGATGCGGCGCGCGTCGGCAAGGGCGGCACGGCTTACCTGTACGGACGAATCCGCCCGAGCGACCGGATCGAGATCGAGCCCTCGTTGTCGCTGGCGATCACCAACGACCAGTCGCAGCGCATGTATTCCGAGCGGGTGTTTGCGTTCAACGGTATTTACCACTTCAGCGAACGCGATACCTTGCGGGTGATCATGCAAAGCGCCAGGACCGAGCGCAACACCAGACTGTACCCCACGAAGGTGGAATCTGAATCGACTGGCAATACTGCCTCGCTGGTTTACAGCCACGCGCGCGGTATCGGCACGGCACTGTATGTCGGGGTGACCTTGTCGAACAATGAGCAGAAGGCGGCACGCCTGGGCCTGCGCCAGAACGAGTTCTTTGTCAAAGGTTCTTGGCGGATTTGAGCTGCGGTGGGCACCTAGTGCCCACCCTACGACGAGCAATGCCGCTGCTAGCAGCCTGTCGGACTTAACGAATCGAGGCAGGAATTCGGCTGGGCGAGGCCAGATTTTGACGATATTTGGGTCAATAGTGGTTCCTATTGACCCAAAAATCGACGAAATATGGACCGGTCAGGCGGATTTCGTGACCGATTCCGTTAAGTCCGACAGGCTGCTAGGGGTCAAGCATGCGCGCCATGCCGCGCGCCATCGACTGGCGCGCCCCGGCCGGCGGATGGCTGCCCGCCAGCAGCGGCATCGACTGCAGGGCGCCGAGCTTGGCGTAGAAAGCAACCGCGTGGCGCATCGGCCAGCCGGCCCGGTGGGCCAGCACCATCCCGAGCTGGTCCGCCTCGCGCTCCTGCAAGCTCGACAAGGCCGCCAGCTTGATCTGCATCGACAGGTCGGTGTCGAGGCCTTCCATCATCACTTCGAGCGCGTCGGCCAGCTGCGGCCGCAGGAACAATGCCTCGGACAGGGTTTCACGGTGGTGTTCGGCGACCGCGTGGGCCAGCTCGTGGGCCAGCAGGATCGCCAGTTCGCCGTCGTCCAGCGCCAGCCGCCGGACGAACGCCGAACCGATCAGGATCTTCCCGCCCGCCATGCAGATCGCTTCGACCGTTGCGTCGCTGGTCGTGTGCAATTCCCACGTCCACTGGCTGACTTCGGGCTTGAGCGCTGCCGCTGCGTCGACCAGGCCGGCTCCGATGGCCCTGAGTTTGGCCAGCAGCAGGCGGTCGTCATCGAGCTTGCCTTTGGCGGCAAGGTCGACGACCAGGCCGATATAGCGGTCCTCGGTATGGGTGTGAACGGCTTCGGCCGAGAAACGCAGCTCCTGCCAGCGCCCGGAGTCGGGCACCTGCGCCAGCACCATCCGGCAGCAGCAGGCCAGCACCAGGGCACACAGCGGGACGGCATGCATATTGCCCCCTAAAAATCACTATATCGTTTATATCAATATAGGCTTTACTCGGGGGCAATTCAAGTTATTGCTTGGGCAACCTGGTGTGGCGAATCGGAAATTCGTTGATGCAGGGTGGGCAGGGTTTATCTACCCACGCGGTGATACGCGCCGTGAAATGACCACGCATGCGCGCCGCGAAGCCAAACCGATCCGGCCAAGGCTGCGCGCTGTGGTAGGACCGTAACAATGGCATGCGGAGTGAAGGACGGCACTCTGCATGTCACTGTTACGTTTCACTAGGTATTGTTGACGACCAGGCGCGGTTCGCCGATGGCAAAGCGCTGCTTGATCGAGGCGGCGATACCCTTGGCATCGAGGCCGACGCCTGCCAGCAAGGCTGCCGGGTCGCCGTGGTCGATGAACTTGTCAGGCAGGCCGAGCATCAGGATCGGCTTGACGATCCCGGCCGCCGCCATCGCCTCGGCCACTGCCGCACCGGCGCCGCCCATGATGCAGCCCTCTTCCACCGTCACCAGGTAGTCGTGGTCCTGCGCCAGGCGCTTGACCAGTTCGACGTCGAGCGGTTTGACGAAGCGCATATTGGCCACCGTCGCACCGAGCGTTTCGCCGGCGGCCACGCTTGGCGCCACCATCGAACCGAAGGCCAGGATCGCAATGCCTTTGCCTTCGCGCTTGATTGAGCCCTTGCCGATCTCGATCGAGGTCAGCTCCGGTGCGATCGCCGCGCCGATGCCGGCGCCGCGTGGGTAACGGATCGCAGCGGGACCGTTGTAGTGATAGCCCGTCGTGAGCATCTGGCGGCATTCGTTTTCGTCCGACGCGGCCATGACGACCATGTTCGGGATGCAGCGCAGGTAGGCCAGGTCGTAATTGCCGGCATGGGTTGCGCCGTCGGCGCCGACCAGGCCAGCGCGGTCGAGCGCAAAAGTCACGTCCAGGTTTTGCAGCGCCACGTCGTGGATCAGCTGGTCGTAGGCGCGCTGCAGGAAGGTCGAGTAGATCGCCACCACCGGCTTGAGGCCTTCGGTCGCGATGCCGCCTGCGAAAGTGACCGAGTGCTGCTCGGCGATGCCGACGTCGAAGTAGCGGTCCGGGTATTCCTGATTGAAGCGCACCATGCCGGAGCCTTCGCGCATGGCCGGGGTGATGCCGACCAGGCGCTTGTCCGCCGCCGCCATATCGCACAGCCAGCTGCCGAACACTTCGGTATAGGTGGTCTTGCCCGGGCCGGACGGCTTGATGCCTTCGGTCGGATTGAACTTGCCGGTGCCGTGATACAGGATCGGCTCGGCCTCGGCCAGCTTGTAGCCCTGGCCCTTCTTGGTCACCACGTGCAGGAACTGCGGGCCCTTGAGCTTCCTGATGTTTTCCAGCGTCGGGATCAGGGAGTCGAGGTCGTGGCCGTCGATCGGGCCGATGTAGTTGAAGCCGAATTCCTCGAACATCGTGGCCGGCACCACCATGCCCTTGGCATGCTCTTCGAAGCGCTTGGCCAGCTCCAGCATCGGGCCGGGCAGCACCGACTTGCCGACGTTCTTGGCGGCGGCGTAGAACTGCCCCGACATCAGGCGCGCCAGGTAGCGGTTGAGCGCACCGACCGGCGGCGAGATCGACATGTCGTTGTCGTTGAGGACCACCAGCAGGTTCAGGTCTTCCTGCACGCCTGCGTTGTTCAGTGCTTCGAAGGCCATGCCGGCCGTCATCGAGCCGTCGCCGATGACGGCGATCGCGTGGCGCGACTCGCCCTTGAGCTTAGCCGCCTGCGCCATGCCCAGCGCAGCCGAGATCGAGGTCGACGAGTGGGCGGTGCCGAAGGTGTCGTATTCGCTTTCGTCGCGCTTCGGGAAGCCCGACACGCCATTGAACTGGCGCAGCGTATGCATGCGCTCGCGGCGGCCGGTCAGGATCTTGTGCGAATAGGTCTGGTGGCCGACATCCCACACGATGCGGTCGTGCGGCGTGTTGAACACATAGTGCAGCGCGATGGTCAACTCGACCGTGCCGAGGTTGGACGACAGGTGGCCGCCGGTTTTCGAGACCGAGTCGAGCAGGAAGTTGCGCAGCTCGTGGGCGAGCGGCGTCAGCTGCGCGCGCGCCAGCTTGCGCAGCTCGGCTGGTTCGTTGATTTTCTCTAGCAAGTTCATCAGTGTCTCCGAGAAACCCCGCCGTTCAGGGCGGGGAGGAAAGGAGACGGTCTCCGTAGAACCGTCAGAACATTTGAACGTTTCGTCATGTTGAGTACTCTAAAGTCTATGCGTTTCAGGATTGTCGTTAGACGCCGGGGCGCTGCAGTAAATCGATTATTCCGGTCTGCGGTCGCCGCTGGCGAGGTCGAAAGATATCCCGCAGTACTGAATAAGGAGGCTGGCATAAGCCAGTATCCCCTCTCGGACGTGAGAGGCCAGAAGTGGGAATCCCCTCCACTCTAGGAAGGAAGGACGTCAATGTCGCCTTACGCTTTCCGCTGCACGATCAGATCCGCCAGTTCGCGCAACCGATTCGCTTTTTCTCCGAACGGGGTCAGCGCCTGGTGGGCGTCGCTCCGCAATTTTTCTGCCAGCGCCTTCGATGGTTCGAGGCCCAGGATCGACACATAGGTCGGTTTATTGTCCGCCGCATCCTTGCCGGCCGTCTTGCCCAGCGTGGCCGAGTCGGCGGTGGCGTCGAGGATATCGTCGACCACCTGGAAGGCCAGGCCGATCGCGTTCGAATACGTGCCCAGCGCCGCCAGTTCGAACGGCTCGAGCTCGCGCCCCGCCAGACTACCCAATACCACCGATACGCGCAGCATGGCGCCCGTCTTGAGCTGGTGCATGCGCTCCAACTGCTCGAGCGACACGGTCAGGCCGACGCTGTCGAGGTCGATCGCCTGCCCGCCGCACATGCCGCAAGACCCGGCCGCCTGCGCCAGCAGGCGCAGCATGGCGACCTGGCGCTGGGCCGGCACCGACTCCATCTCGGCCAGCACGCCAAAGGCCTGGGCCTGCAGGGCATCGCCGACCAGCAGCGCGGTGGCTTCATCATACGCCACATGCACGGTCGGCTTTCCGCGCCGCAGCGCGTCGTCGTCCATGCAGGGCATATCGTCGTGCACCAGCGAGTACACGTGGATCATCTCGACCGCGCAAGCGGCGCGCGCCAGCGCCTCCGCCGGGGCGTCGAACAGGGCGCCGGCCGCATACACCAGCAGCGGGCGCACGCGCTTGCCGCCGCCGAGCGTGGTGTAGCGCATCGCTTCATGCAGCTTGTGCGGCACCTGGCTTGCCGGCGGCAGCAATCCGGCCAGCTGCTGCTCGACCTGCGCCTGCACCGTCTTCATCCAGTCGTCGAAACCGGCCGTCATTGGCCCGCCTCGTCGATTCCTTCGGCGGCGAACGGCTTGAGCATCTCGCCTTCCAATACTTTGACCTGCGATTCGACTTTTTCAAGCTGGGCCGCGCAATAGCGCACCAGCTCGGAGCCGCGCGCGTACGCCGCGACCGACGCTTCGAGCGGCAATTGTCCTGCTTCCATTTGCGACACCAGCTGGGCCAGCTCGGCCATCGCCGCCTCGAACGACTCGGGCGCGGCAGTTTCTGCTATTGATTTTTTTGCCATATTTTCTTTGCATGGCGGAGCAGGGAATTAGCAGGGCATGCCCTGCTCCTGCGTAGCGGATCGGCCATGCTTGGCCGATCTCCTCCCCGGCAACCCCATATATCTCTTATTCAGTCTAACCCCATATTTTAGAGCAAACCACCTGATCGTGCGCCGCAAAGCGACTTGTACAGCAGCTAAAAATTAAGTTTATGGCAATTTTTCATGCGTCAAACACCACATGCCTGCATCCCGGCACGACTGTTATGGCTATAACAAGCTATAATCTCCGGTTCTGTCCGAATTACCGTATTCTTTTAGCTAAATACTGGTCTTTGGATTCTTTCTCTTCTTGGGTTAACAGCCCACATTCAAGGGGGGTTGGGATGTCCGATCTGGCTACCCACGCCAAGCTGGCGGCTACGTGCTCGCAGCTTCCGGTAGACGTCTATTTTGACGAAGCGCTGCTTGCGCGCGAAATGCAGCAACTGTTCCAGCACGGCCCGCGTTATGTCGGGCACGAGCTGATGGTGCCCAATGTGGGCGATTTTGCGACGCTGGCGGCCGAGAACGAAGGCCGCATGCTGGTGCGCAACGCCAACGGCATCGAGGTGCTGTCCAACGTCTGCCGCCACCGCCAGGCGCTGATGTTCAATGGCCGCGGCAATGCCAGCAATATCGTGTGCCCGCTGCACCGCTGGACCTATGACCTCAAGGGTGAGCTGATTGGCGCGCCGCACTTCGCCGAGACGCCGTGCCTGAACCTGTCGAAGACGCCGCTGCAGAACTGGAACGGCCTGCTGTTCGAGCAGAACGGCTACGACGTGATGGAAAAGCTCAAGCAGCTGTCCGTCACCAAGGAGCTCGATTTCACCGGCTATATGTTCGACCACGTCGAAGTCCAGCACTGCAATTACAACTGGAAGACCTTCATCGAAGTCTACCTGGAGGACTACCACGTCGAGCCATTCCACCCTGGGCTGGGCGGCTTCGTCAGCTGCGACGACCTGCGCTGGGAATTCGGCCGCGACTACTCGGTGCAGACGGTCGGCGTCAACCGCGGCCTGTCCAAGCCCGGCTCGCCCATCTACCAGCGCTGGCAGGAACAGGTGCTCAAGTTCCGCGGCGGCACCCCGCCGCCATACGGTTCGATCTGGCTGACGCTGTACCCGAACATCATGGTCGAGTGGTACCCGCACGTGCTGATCGTCTCGACGCTGTGGCCGGACGGTCCACAGAAGACCCGCAACGTCGTCGAGTTCTACTACCCCGAGGAGATCGTGCTGTTCGAGCGCGAATTCATCGAGGCCGAGCGCGCCGCCTATATGGAAACGGTGGTCGAGGACGACGAGATCGCGCTGCGCATGGATGCCGGCCGCAAGGCCCTGCTGGCGCGCGGCGTCAACGAAGTCGGCCCCTACCAGTCGCCGATGGAAGACGGCATGCAGCATTTCCACGAGTGGTACCGCGCGAGGCTGTCGCTTTGATGCCGGCGCTGTGGATGCTGGTGGCCAGCTTCGCCTTCGCCGCCATGGGGGCGGCAGTCAAGCTGGCCTCGCACTACTACAGCACCAACGAAATCGTCATGTACCGCGGCCTGGTCGGCGTGCTCATGCTCGTCATCCTGGTGCGCCACCAGGGCGGCACCTTCCTCACGCACCTCAAGCGCGAGCACCTGACGCGCTGCGTATGGGGCGTGGTGTCGCTGTGGCTCTGGTTCTATGCCATCGGCGAACTGCCGCTGGCGACCGCCGTCACCCTCAACTACATGGCGCCGATCTGGATCGCCGTCTACTTATTCCTGCTCGGCTGGTACCAGCGCAGGAACCACGTCGAGTGGCCTTTGATCCTCGCTGTCGCCATGAGCTTCGGCGGCGTCGTCATGGTGCTGCAGCCGGCCGTGGCCAGCGACCAGTGGCTGGGCGGCGCCGCCGGGCTGCTGTCGTCGGTGGTATCGGCGCTGGCCTATATGCAGGTGCGCCGGTTGGGCAAGATGGGCGAGCCAGAATACCGCATCGTGTTCTACTTTTCGCTGATGAGCTGCGTGGCCGGCCTGGCCGGCTGCATCTTCAATGGCGTGGCCACCAGCGGACCGGCCTTCCATGCGCACGACTGGCGAAGCGCCGGCCTGCTGCTGGCACTGGGGTCGACCGCCTGCGTCGCGCAGTTGGCGATGACGCGCGCCTACCGCTATGGCAAAGTACTGGTGGTATCGAACCTGCAGTACACCGGCATCGTTTTTTCCAGCCTGTGGGGCGTGTTCCTGTGGTCCGACAGCTTCGGCTGGCACGTCTGGCTCGGCATCGCGCTGATCCTGGTGTCGGGCGTGGCTGCGACGTTCTACAATACGCGCACTACTGCCGAAACCAGGACTGACCCTATTGCCAGCGAAACTTGAGGAAGCCATGCACACCACCCTGATCAGCGCCGCCCAACTGTCCCCACAAGCCGACAACCCGAACTGGGTCATCATCGACTGCCGTCATGACCTGGCAAACCTGGCCGCCGGCCGCGAAGGCTACGCCATCGCCCACCTGCCCAACGCCCTGTTCGCCGACATGGAAACGGAGCTGTCCGGCGCCAAACGCGGTGAAGACGGCGTGTTCCGCGGCCGCCACCCGCTGCCGGAGCGGGCCGACTTGCTGGCGACGCTGCGCCGCTGGGGCATCAACGACGAATCCCAGGTCGTCGCCTACGACGCCCACGGCGGCATGTTTGCAGCACGCCTGTGGTGGCTGCTGCGCTGGATGGGCCACAAGGGAGTGGCCGTGCTCGACGGCGGCATGGCTGCCTGGCAGTCGGCCGGTTTGCCGTTGACGACCTTTGTTCCCGAACGCCCGGCGGGCCACATCCATGACCGCGCGCCGCTGGTGGAGACCGTCAACGCGGGGCAGGTGCTGGCCAACGTCACCAGCGCGCTACGCGTCGTGATCGATGCACGCGCGCCCGACCGCTTCCGCGGCGAGAACGAGACCATCGATCCGGTCGGCGGCCATATCCCGGGCGCGCGCAACCGCTTCTTCAAGGATAATCTGCGCGAAGACGGCCGCTTCAAGGAAGCGCAGGAACTGCACGCCGATTTTACTTCACTGATCCACGAACCGGCCGACGCCATCCTGCAGTGCGGCTCCGGCGTGACCGCCTGCCACAACCTGCTGGCGATGGAAGTGGCGGGGCTACAAGGCGCCGCCCTCTATCCGGGCTCGTGGAGCGAATGGTGCGCCGACCCGGCCCGCCCGGTCGCCACCGACGACTAAGGCGCAGCTGAAAAAAAGGGCATCCGCGAGGATGCCCGTAAATCCGATGTTGCGTGCCCGGAGAGGTGTCCGACCTGCCAGGCCCTGTTCGCGGTATCGAAGGGAGTTAAGCGATCTTAGCCCCTCAATATGACACTTTGATGACTTTGCCATGCGGTGTGGCGGGTCGGCACGTAGGGTGGGCACTGCGTGCCCACCGAACCTATGCCGTGTGGCGGGTCAGGAACAGGACGATCAGCACGCCCGCCGCAATCAACAGCACCTGCGGCACCGATTCGCGCACCGTGGCGCGGCGCTGCATCTGCGGCATCAGGTCGCTCACCGCAATATAGATAAAGCCGGACGAGGCGAACACCAGCACGTAGGGAATCAGGTGGCTGGCCTTGTCGAGCGTGAAATAGCCCAGCAGGCCGCCGGCCACCGCCATCAGGCTGCACAGCAGATTGAATACGTAGGCGCGCTTGCGCGAGAAGCCGGCATTGAGCAGCACAATAAAGTCGCCGATCTCCTGCGGGATTTCATGGGCGATGATGGCCAGGCCGGTAATGATGCCCAGCTGCGGGTTGGCCAGGAAGGCTGCTGCGATCAGGATGCCGTCGGTGAAGTTGTGCATGCCGTCGCCGATCAGGATCATCCAGCCTGACTTGCCTGCCTCGTGGGCATCGTGCCCGTGCGCGTGGTGGTGGCCGTCACCCTCGTGGTGGTGAGAATGGCGCAGGATGGCCAGCTTCTCGAGCATGAAGAACATCAACAGGCCGCCCAGCAGGGTGGCGAACAGCTTGCGCGGATCGGCGTGCGACTCGAAGGCCTCGGGCAGCGCGTGCAGCAGTGAAGTCGACAACATGATGCCGACCGACAGGCTGACCATCCGCTCGACCATCCTCGACAGCAGGGCGAACGAAAACACCGCCGCGAAGCTGATACTGAGCACGCCACCAAGCGTGGTCGCAAGCAGGATGGAAATGAGAATCGGGTCGATTTTGCCTACCTCGTGGACTGTTCAAGCCCAGCATTGTACCGCCCCTTGTTACGGTTTGCTGCTTTCCGATGGGGACCCGCTGCTTTCCAGTTGCCTGGCCAGCTCACGTGCCAGCTGCCAGCGGCGCGCCGGCGACGGGTGTGAGGCGGTGTCGAAATTGGACCACCGGTTCTTGATGGCCGACTTCTTGAAGTAGCCCGCCAGCCGCTTGGGCGGCCAGCCGGCCCGCGCCGCCAGCAGCAGGCCCTCGCGGTCGGCCTCGGCTTCTTGCTCGATATTGATGGTCTCAAGCTTGCGCATCAAGGTGCCGTCATTGTCGATTGCGTCTTCCAGTTCGGCATAGGAGCGGTTGCGCCATGACGGGTCGAGCCGCAGCGCTTCATGGAATTCCTTGAGGTTGTGCCGCTGGATCGCGTGCTGCATTTCATGGGCCAGCAGCATGGCCAGCTCGGCGTCCGTCAGATCCAGCTCATTGACATAGGCCCGGCCCACCAGGATCCGGCCGCCCGCCATGCCGAAGGCGTTTTCGTCGGGGTCAAGGGTGGTGTGGATCTCCCACGGCCACTGGGCGACCTCGGGGTAGTCGCGCCGGGCCTGGTCCATCAGCACGCGGGCGATGCGCTCAACGCGCTGCTTGAATGCCGGGTCGGCATCGAGCGTATGGCGCGCCGCCATCTCGCGCATGCGCTCGCGGTAGATCCGCCCCGCGCCGTCGATCACCTGCTCCAGCGTCACTGCCTGCGCTGCGCCGGTGGCGGCAATCAGGCAGGCGAGCAGCAGGCGGCGCCACATGGCCTACAGCCAGTCGGTCAGCTGTTCGACCTGGTTGACCTTCTTCCAGCTGGGGCGCTGGGCGATCAGCTTGGCAAACTTGTTCAGGTTCGGCCATTCGGTGGCCGGCTTGGGCATATTGCGCGACCAGCGCAGGTACATCATCAGCTGCAAGTCGGCGCTGGAGAAGGTGTCGCCCAGCAGGTAAGGGCCATTGGCCGCCAGGTGCGCGTCGACATAGTCGAACACTTTGGCGACCTTGGCCTGCAGTGCAGCGGAAATCGCCGGCGAATGCTCGGAAGTGCCGCCCATCTCGTGCGGGTAAAACCACATGCGGTAGACGGCGCCGAGTGCCACCGGCAGGTACACGCTCCACTGCTGCCACAGCGTGCGCTGGCCGGCTGGCGCCAGGCCTTTTTCGGGATGGCGCTCGGCCAATGCCATCACGATCGCTGCCGACTCCATCATCGGCTGGCCATCGATGACCAGGGTCGGGACGCTACCGTGCGGATTCAGGCGCAGGTAGGCCGGGTCGCGGGTCGGCGCGTCGAGATTGACGCGCACGAGTTCGAACGGGACTTCCAGTTCATTGAGCAGCGCATGCACGACCGTGCTGGCCGAGCTGGGTGAATAATAGAGTTGGTACATTCAATCTCCCAAAAGGTTGATGCACGGCGCGTCAATGCGCCTCATCCCAGTTCTTGCCGATGCCGACTTCGGCCAGCAACGGCACCTTCAGCGCAGCGACGCCAGCCATCAATTCGGGCAGCCTGACCTTGACCAGTTCAAGCTCCGCTTCCGGCACTTCCAGCACCAGTTCGTCGTGCACCTGCATGATCATCTTGGTCGCCAGTTTCTCACTTTCGAGCCAGCCCTGCACGGCGATCATCGCCAGCTTGATCAGGTCGGCCGCCGTGCCCTGCATCGGCGCGTTGATTGCGGCGCGTTCGGCACCCTGGCGGCGCGGGCCGTTCGGGGAATTGATCTCCGGGAGCCACAGGCGGCGGCCAAACACGGTCTCGACATAGCCGCGCGCCTTGGCTTGCAGGCGCGTGTCGTCCATATACTGCTTGACGCCGGCAAAGCGGGCGAAGTATTTGTCGATATAGCTTTGCGCGGCCGCGCGTTCGACACCCAGGTTGCCGGCCAGGCCAAAGGCGCTCATGCCGTAGATCAGGCCGAAGTTGATCACCTTGGCGTAGCGGCGCTGCTCGCTTTGCACCTCGGCCGGCGCCACGCCGAAGATCTCGGCGGCGGTGGCGCGGTGGATGTCCTCGCCTTCGGCAAAAGCGCGCAGCATCGCTTCGTCGCCCGAGATATGCGCCATGATGCGCAGCTCGATCTGCGAATAGTCGGCCGACACAATGACGCTGCCAGGAGGCGCCACGAAGGCTTCGCGAATGCGGCGGCCTTCCTTGGTGCGGATCGGGATGTTCTGCAGGTTGGGATCGTTCGAGGCCAACCGTCCCGTGACGGCTACCGCCTGCGCATAGTTGGTGTGCACCCGGCCGGTGTCCTTGTTGACCATCTTGGGCAGCTTGTCGGTGTAGGTCGACTTCAGCTTGGACAGGCTGCGGTATTCCAGCAGCACCTTGGGCAGCGGGTAGTCTTCGGCCAGCTTCTCCAGTACCTCTTCGTCGGTCGATGGCGCTCCTGTCGGAGTCTTCTTGATCACCGGCAGCTGCAGCTTGCCAAAGAATATCTCGCCGATCTGCTTGGGCGAGCCGAGGTTGAACGGGCCGCCCGCCAGTTCGTGGGCCTTTTGCTCCAGTTCGGCGATGCGGATGCCAAGTTCGGCCGACTGCGTGTCGAGCAAGGCGGCGTCGATCAGCACGCCATTGCGCTCGATCTTCTGCAGCACGACGGCAGTCGGCATTTCGATCTCGCGGTAGATGTACAGCAGCTTGGGGTCGCTCTCGACATGGCCGTGCATCGCCTCGTGCAGGCGCAGCGTGATGTCAGAGTCTTCGGCCGCATAGGCCGTGGCGCGCTCAATCTCGACCTGGTCGAACGTGATCTGGCTGGCGCCCTTGCCGCACACGTCTTCGAATGCGATGGTCTGGTAGTTCAGGTGGCGCAGCGCCAGGCTGTCCATATCATGCTTCTTGTGCGACTCGAACACATAGGACTGCAGCAGCGTGTCGTGTGCAATGCCGCGCAGTGCCACGCCATGGTTGGCGAAGATATGGCTGTCGTACTTCAGGTTCTGGCCGACCTTGAGCTTGGCCGGGTCTTCCAGCCAGGCCTTCAGCTTGGCCAGCACCAGCTCGCGCGGCAGCTGCTGCGGCACGCCGGCGTAGGCATGCGCTACCGGGATATAGGCGCCCTTGCCCACTTCAACCGACAGCGAAATGCCGACCATCTGCGCTGTCATCGGCTCGAGCGACGTGGTTTCGGTATCGACCGAGGTCAGCGCCGCGGCATCGATCAGGGCCAGCCATTTGTCGAGCTGGACTTCATCGAGCACGGTTTCGTATACGCCCTTGGCGCAAGCTGCCGGCAAGGCGCCGCCGAACAAGTCCCCTTCCGGCGAATTGAGCACCGGCGCTGCGGCGCCAGCACCGGCAGCACCGGCAGCCCCCGGTGCCGCGCCACCGCCATTGCCGCTGATCTCGCGCAGCAGGGTCTTGAAGCCATAGCGGGCGAAGAAGTCGCGCAGGCGCTCCTTGTCTTCCGGCTGGCCGACCAGGGTCTCGGCGATCGACGTCATGTGGCCGGTCAAATCGCAGTCGGTCTTGACCGTGATCAGCGCGCGGCCCTGGGGCAGCCACTCGAGCGCCTGGCGCAGATTTTCACCGACGGCGCCGGTGACGCTGGCGGCGTTCTCCATGATGCCGGCCAGGCTGTCGTACTGGGTCAGCCACTTGAGCGCCGTCTTCGGGCCGCACTTGGCCACGCCCGGCACGTTGTCGACGGTGTCGCCGATCAGGGTCAGGTAGTCGATGATGCGGTTGGGCGGCACGCCGAACTTGGCCAGCACCCCGGCCTCGTCCATCTTCTCGTTGGTCATGGTGTTGATCAGCATGACCTTGTCGTTGACCAGCTGGGCCAGGTCCTTGTCGCCGGTCGACACCACGGTATTCATGCCGGCGGCGGCGGCCTGCACGGCCAGGGTGCCGATCACGTCGTCCGCCTCGACGCCGTCGACCATCAGGATCGGCCAGCCCATGTGCTTGACCGCTTCATGGATCGGCTCAATCTGCCGGCGCAAGTCGTCCGGCATTGGCGGGCGGTGCGCCTTGTAGTCGGGGTAGAGGTCGTCGCGAAAGGTCTTGCCCTTGGCGTCGAACACGCAGGCGATATAGGCGGCCGGATAATCGACGCGCAGGCGGCGCAGCATATTGACCATGCCGTGCATGGCGCCGGTCGGGTGGCCATCGGGGCTGCGCAGGTCGGGCAAGGCGTGGAACGCGCGGTAAAGGTAGCTGGAACCGTCGACTAACAGCAGTGTATTTTGCATAGTGCCACTTGGAGAGGTGAGGGCCGCGTCGTCACTGCACGCGGCGGTGAAGCTGGCATTATCGCAGACTTTTTGGAGCCGCCGCACCGGGGCCAACTGCGGACGCCGCCGTGGACCGCCAAGAAAACGTACACGACCGATGCTCAATTCAAGCTTTAGTGGTTCAGGAATCGGGTGGTGATGTCCTTGATTTCCCCGCTGCGGCGCATCTCGCGGATTGCGGCGTTGAACTTCTGGATGAAGTCGTCGCGGAACGGATACCGCTCCGGTTGCAAACCGGTATAGCCAAGATAGCCTTGCTCACCGCCGACGATGGTCGTTTCAACGATCGCCTGATAGCGCGGGTCGACCAGACCTGCGGCCTTCATGCGCTCGAGCTCCCATAGGATCGACAGGCGATCGTTGATATAGCAGTCGACCCGCCCCCTGAGCAGCTTGAGCACGTTGGCCCGGTTTCCCTGGGCAGAATCGGCAGTCAGCAAACCGGCGCGCACGGCCGTTTCAAACTGGCTGCCGCCCGTCAGGAAGCCGGAATTGACGCCGATCCTCAGGCCATGATAATCGCCCGGCCAGTGTTTGAACTGCCGCTTGGCCGCTGCCGCGGCGTTGCAAAACACGACGACCTGCTCGGTCAGGATCGGTTCGGAATACCTGAGGTGCGGCCGCTCATCGGGACGATAATACGGCGGATAGATCGCGAACGCCTGCCCGTTTTCAACCTGTGCCAGGCCGCGCCTCCACGGCACCGCCACCAGTTCCACTTGGTACTCGGGCAGGCGCTCGAGCGCCTTCTGCACGATCATGGTGTATATGCCCGTCAGCCGCCCGTTCTCCACGAATGAATAGGGCGGGTAATTGTCGTCCGCATGGATAGCGATCACCACAGGCGCCGGCTGCGCCGCTTCCATGAGCAACAAACCTAAGGTGAAGACGAGCGCACGGGCGGTGAATTCGGTCATACAGGGAAGAATAATACAAAAGGCCGGCAAACGCCCAAAAAGAAAAGGGCCTGAGGAACTATCCGGCCTGCGCAGTGACCAAGCTATTGAACATTCAACGCGGGCTGGCCGCAGACACAGGAGAACCAGATGCTCAGGCAAGCAAAACCATGGACGATCGCCGCTGCGGCCTTGCTGGCGCACGCCGCCAGTTGGGCGCAGGGCCACGGCGCCAACGTCAAGGATATGAAGTTCGCGGCCATGCCGAATCTGCCCGCCTGCGCCACTGCTGCGGTGGCGCAAGGCGATCCGGGCAAGGGGCCATCCTTCATCCTCGGCAAGATGAAAAAAAATTGCGCGATCCCCTGGCACTGGCACACGCCAAACGAGAGCATCATCCTGGTGTCCGGCGAAGCACGCGTCGAGACCAAAGACGGCAAGCCGGTGACGCTCACTGCCGGCGGCTTCGCGATGATGCCGTCCAAACTTATCCACCGCTTCACCTGCATCAAGGCTTGTTCGCTATACGTCTATTCGGATGCCATGTTCGATATCCACTATTTGACATCCTCCCCTCCCTAAAGGAAGAAGATTCCTACGGCGCCGCGCGATGTTTTGCGGGTCGCTTCGGCGGGTTCCTGCTTCATCGAGCGGCCTGACTGCGCCGACTCTCCACAGGCTAAGACGCGATGTCCTCGCGCTAAGACATTGATCGCGCCGACCACATCGGCGTGATTTTTGTAACCGCAATCGACGCACAGGAATTGAGCCTGAGTCTGCCGATTGTCTTTCGATACGTGGCCACAACACGGGCAGGTCTGGCTGGTGTGGTGCGGAGGAACGGCCAGCAACATGCCGCCGTTCCATGCGAGCTTGTAGCCGAGTTGGCGGCGGAACTCGCCCCATCCCTGATCGAGGATGGCGCGGTTCAGCCCACTTTTCTGGCTGACCTTCTTTCCCGGCTGTTCGATGCTTCCTTTGGAAGACCTGGACATATTCCGTATTTGCAAGTTCTCAATACACACAAGCGCGTGGTCTTTGCTGATCGTCGTTGTGGTTTTGTGCAGAAAGTCTTTTCGGGCATTGGCGATACCGGTATGAATCTTCTGGACGCGGGCTTTCGCCTTCTTCCAGTTATTGCTGAATTTGACCTTGCGGCTCATGCGGTGTTGGTAGCGTGCAAGTCGCCGTTGATGCTTTTTGAAGCTGTTCAGCGGCTTAATGAAATCTGCATTGCTCATGGTGGCGAAGCGGGCGATGCCCAT
>CBDDRJ010000056.1:0-9551 GCA_965233055.1 uncultured bacterium | reverse complement strand
GGACATACCGCGCCGACCCGGTTCGGTAGGGTGGGCATTGCATGCCCACGCGTTTGCTACGCGCCGACCCACGGCAAGTTCGGTAGGGTGGGCATTGCATGCCCACGCGTTTGCTACGCGCCGACCCACGGCAAGTTCGGTAGGGTGGGCATTGCATGCCCACGCGTTTGCTACGCGCCGACCCACGGCAAGCCGGCCTTGCACCAGCCGCTGACGCTCTTGCGGTGACCGCCCGGGTCCTTGTCGCCCTCGAAGCCTTCGAGGATGTCGTAGCAGCGCGTGAAGCCGCTCTCGGTCGCAAGCTTGGCCGCATGGCGCGAACGCACCCCCGAGCGGCACAGGAACATCAGCACATCGTCCTTGCCCGCAATGGCACTGAGCTGGGCGACAAATTCCGGATTCGGCACGCCGCCCGGATAGGTGCTCCACTGCACCGCCCCCAGCTGTGCGCTCGGCAGCTGGGGACGGCCCACCCAGTCGAGCTCGGCATTGGTCCTGACGTCGATCAGCTTGGCCTGCGGATCGGCCTGCAGCACAGCCAGCGCTTCCTGCGGCGTGACTGCACCCGCATACGGCAAGCCGACCGCGCGCGTATTGGCCAATTCCAGGATTTCCTCTTTTGCTGTCATAACAATCTCCCTTTGTTTCGGTTTATTATAGTTGCTTGCACCAGCATCTTGCAGCCGCCCCAAATCACCATAAAAGTGCACACTATTGGTGCAAAATGGTGCGCTTGCACCAACTTGGTGCTGCATTAAATCGGTGCAAACTGCGGAATCGTCTGACTCGCCTCAGCTAATGAGCTGGCACGGTTTCTGCTATGATCCCTCTGTGTGTTTGTAGCACGCAAGGATAGTGCCGTGCCGCAGCGACCCCAACATTTACTCAGGAGAAACGAATGGCAAAGACCGCCGCAGAAGTCCTACAGATGGTAAAAGATAACGAAGTCAAATTTGTTGATTTTCGTTTCGCTGATACCCGTGGTAAAGAACAGCACGTCACCGTGCCAGTGTCGCACTTCGACCTCGACAAGTTCGAGTCGGGCCACGCCTTCGACGGTTCGTCGATCGCCGGCTGGAAGGGCATCGAAGCGTCGGACATGATCCTGCTGCCGGATCCGAACACCGCCAATATCGACCCATTCATGGAAGAGACCACGCTGTTCATGCAGTGCGACGTCATCGAGCCATCGGACGGCAAGGGCTACGACCGCGATCCGCGCTCGATCGCCAAGCGCGCCGAAGCCTACCTGAAGTCGTCGGGCATGGGCGACACCGCCTTCTTCGGCCCGGAACCTGAATTCTTCATCTTCGACTCGGTACGCTGGAAGATCGACATGTCCGGCTGCTTCGTCAAGATCGACTCGGACGAAGCATCGTGGTCGACCGACGCCAAGATCGAAGGCGGCAACAGCGGCCACCGTCCGACCGTCAAGGGTGGCTACTTCCCGGTGCCGCCAGTCGACAGCTTCCAGGACATGCGTTCGGAAATGTGCCTGATCCTCGAGTCGCTCGGCATCCCGGTTGAAGTGCACCATCACGAAGTGGCCGGCGCCGGCCAGAATGAAATCGGCACCAAGTTCTCGACCCTGGTCGAGCGCGCCGACTGGACCCAGAACCTGAAGTACGTGGTGTGGAACGTCGCCCACAGCTATGGCAAGACCGCCACCTTCATGCCCAAGCCTATCGTCGGCGACAACGGTTCGGGCATGCACGTGCACCAGTCGATCTGGAAAGACGGCAAGAACCTGTTCGCCGGCGACGGCTATGCAGGCCTGTCGGAAACGGCGCTGTACTACATCGGCGGCATCATCAAGCACGCCAAGGCGCTCAACGCGATCACCAACCCGGGCACCAATTCGTACAAGCGCCTGGTGCCAGGCTTCGAAGCCCCGGTCAAGCTGGCCTACTCGGCACGCAACCGTTCGGCATCGATCCGCATTCCGCACGTCGCCAATCCTAAGGGCCGCCGCATCGAGACGCGCTTCCCGGATCCGCTGGCCAACGTCTACCTGTGCTTCGCCGCGCTGCTGATGGCCGGCCTGGACGGCATCGCCAACAAGATACACCCGGGTGAAGCAGCTTCGAAAGACCTGTACCACCTGCCGCCGGAAGAAGACGCGCTGATCCCGACCGTGTGTTCGTCGCTGGAAGAAGCGCTCGAGAACCTGAACAAGGACCGCGAATTCCTGACCCGTGGCGGCGTGTTCAGCGACTCGATGATCGACGCCTACATCGAACTGAAGATGCAGGACGTGCAGCGCATGCGCATGACGACCCATCCAGCCGAGTTCGATATGTACTACTCGCTGTAATGGCTGGCCGCGTGGGTAAGCAAGCTTACCCACCCTGCGCAGGGTGGGTTGCTTGCGACCGACGCGGACACCGAAACGAAAACGCGGGGCGGGCACGGCTTTCCCCGCGTTTTTTTTCAACTGCTGTATAGTCGGCGTTGAGAAGATTCACAGGCGCTCACGAGGTGCCCATAAACTGATGCGAACGACAATACCAAGTTCCTTTTTACTATTGCTGAGCATCTTGCCTGCAGCGCAGGCCGAGATCTATATTTGTACCGATGCCCAGGGCCGGCGCGAATTGACCGACACCAAAAAGGCCGGTTGCAAGGTGCTCGACCTACCGAATCATTTCCCGGCACCGACAGCGCGCGCCGCGCCTGCCGCGCCGGCCGCGGCACCGGCCAACTTCCCGCGGGTCGACAGCAACCAGCAAAAGATGCGCGACAACGAAAGGCGCGAGATCCTGGCCGACGAGCTGCGCAACGAGGAAAAGAAGCTGGCCGAGCTGAAGAAGGAATATAACGGCGGCCAGCCTGAACGCCAAGGCAACGAAAAGAACTACGCCAAATATCAGGAGCGGGTAGCTCAGATGAAAGACAACCTGAGCCGCTCCGAAAAGAATATCGAAGCACTCAAGCGAGAGATGGCCACCATTAAATGATGATGCTCGACCCTGCCGCACTGGCCGGCCTCGACATGCTCGCTTCCAGCGTGCTGGTGGTGGACCAGCAGCGCAAGCTGCTCTATGTGAATGCCGCAGCCGAGAACCTGCTCGATTCGTCCCGCAAGGCGCTGGTGCGCCAGACCCTCGACGACCTGTTCCCCGACGACGATGAACTGTTCGACCTGTGCGAGCAGGCTCTGGCCCACAAGTTCTCCAACCTGCGTCAGGACCTGGCGCTGGCGCGGCCCGGGCGCGAACCGCTGCACGTGCACACCATCGTCAGCGTCATGGACAGCGGCAATGTGCTGGTCGAGCTGCGCGAGAACGATCAGCAACTCAAGCTCGACCGCGAGGAGCGCATGCTCGACCAGAGCCAGGTCAACAAGGAGCTGGTGCGCAACCTGGCCCACGAAATCAAGAACCCGCTGGGCGGCATCCGCGGCGCGGCCCAGCTGCTCGAACTCGAACTGCCGGCCCGCCAGCTGTCCCAGCTGCGCGAATACACGCAGGTCATCATCAAGGAAGCGGACCGCCTGCAGACCCTGGTCGACCGTCTGCTGGCGCCGCACCGCCGCCCCCACATCGTCGGCGACGTCAATATCCACGAAGTGTGCGAACGGGTGCGCAGCCTGATCCTGGCCGAATTCCCCAATGGCTTGACGATCAGGCGCGATTACGACGCTTCGATCCCCGAATTTCGCGGCGACAAGGAACAACTGATCCAGACCGTGCTCAATATTGCGCACAACGCCGCCCAGGCCCTGCATGACCGGATCGCCAACGGCGACGCCGAGCTGATTTTCCGCACCCGGGTGGCGCGCCAGGTCACCTTGGCCAAGGTCCGCTACGGGCTGGCATTAGACTTGCATATCATCGACAATGGACCGGGCATCTCGCCCCAGATCCGCGACCGCATCTTTTACCCGCTGGTGTCGGGCAGGGAAGGCGGCAGCGGCCTGGGGCTGACATTGGCGCAGACCTTCGTGCAACAGCACCTGGGCGTGATCGAATGCGAGAGCCGGCCTGGGCTGACCGATTTCCGGATCGTGCTGCCTTTGCCGTAAGGTGGGCATGTCGTTGCACCAACAACCGTGCAACGACCCCGTGCCCACCCTACAACCCGTAGGGTGGGCTCCCCGAGCCCACCGAAAGAGCTGGAGTTGCCACCACATATGAAGCCAATCTGGATTGTCGACGACGATGCATCAATCCGCTGGGTACTGGAAAAAGCGCTCGCACGCGAAAACCTGGCCACCCGCAGCTTTGCCAACGCCCGCGACGCGATGGCGGCTTTGGTCGACGGCACGCCGCAAGTGCTGGTGTCCGATATCCGCATGCCCGGCTCGTCCGGCCTCGACCTGCTGCAAACCGTCAAGACCCGCTATCCGGGCTTGCCGGTCATTATCATCACCGCCTTCTCCGACCTCGACTCGGCCGTCGCCGCCTTCCAGGGCGGCGCCTTCGAATACCTGGCCAAGCCGTTCGATATCGACAAGGCCGTCGAGCTGATCCGCCGCGCGCTCGACGAGAGCCTGCGCGAAACTTCCGTCGAGTCGGGCCCGACCGACACCCCGGAAATACTGGGGCAGGCGCCGGCCATGCAGGAAGTGTTCCGCGCCATCGGCCGCCTGTCGCAGTCGAACGTCACGGTGCTGATCACCGGCGAGTCCGGCACTGGCAAGGAACTGGTGGCGCGCGCCCTGCACAAGCACAGCCCGCGCGCCCAGCAGCCGTTCATCGCGCTGAATACGGCGGCGATCCCGAAGGACCTGCTCGAGTCCGAACTGTTCGGCCACGAGCGCGGCGCCTTCACCGGCGCCCAGACCACGCGCCGCGGCCGCTTCGAGCAGGCCGAGAACGGCACGCTGTTCCTCGACGAAATCGGCGACATGCCGTTCGACCTGCAGACCCGCCTGCTACGGGTGTTGTCGGATGGCCACTTCTACCGGGTCGGCGGACACCAGCCGATGAAGGCCAATGTGCGGGTCATCACCGCGACGCACCAGAACCTCGAGCAGCGCGTGCGCGACGGCCTGTTCCGCGAAGACTTGTTCCACCGACTCAATGTGATCCGCCTGCGCCTGCCCAGTTTGCGGGAGCGGCGCGAAGATATCCCCCTTCTGGTGCGCCACTTTTTGGTGCAAAGCGCCAAGCAACTGGGGGTCGAGGCCAAGCGCATGAGCGATGCGGCGCTGCACTTCCTGGCCGGTCTCGACTTGCCGGGCAATGTGCGCCAGCTGGAAAACCTGTGCAACTGGATCACCGTGATGGCGCCGGGCCAGACCGTCGACGTCAAGGACCTGCCGCCCGAACTGGCGGCCGGGCAGGGCGAGACGCTGACGGCGCTGGGCGACAGCATGCCGGTGACTGTGGTCGCGTCGGCGGCGCCGGGGGGGCCGGCCGGCGCCGCCGTCAACTGGATCTCGCTGCTCGAGCAGGAAGCGGCCGGCATGCTCGGCGCCGGCCAGCCGGAAGTGATGGACGTGCTGGGGCGCCAGTTCGAGTCGACCCTGATCAAGATCGCGCTGCGCCACACCCACGGGCGCAAGAACGACGCCGCGGTGCGGCTGGGCATCGGGCGCAACACCATCACGCGCAAGATCGCCGAACTGGGCATCGACGGCGCCAAGGACGAATAAGCGGCAGCGACGGCGAATGAGCCGGTAGGGTGGGCACTGCGTGCCCACCGATTGGGCGAGGTGGTAAAGGAATTGGTGGGCACGCAGTCCTCGGCGGTCCCGCCCACCCTACGCATCGACGGCGATCGGTGCGAGTGGCGCAGGCGGGGCAGGATGGTGTAAAGTGCATCCACCTTTCCCTGCTGCTACCCTGACATGCTGATTAATTGCGCTGCCTACCAAGAAGGCAAGAAACTCGCCGACATCTCCGTCGAGGCCATCAGCGACTACCTCGAAAAGCAAGACTGCTTCGTCTGGGTCGCGCTGCGCGACGCCGAACACAATGAGCTGATCGAAATGCAGGGAGAATTCGGCCTGCACGAACTGGCGATCGAAGACGCCCAGCGCGGCAACCAGCGCCCCAAGATCGAAGAGTACGGCGACTCGCTGTTTGTCGTCGTGCAGTCGGTCGAAATGATCGGCAAGGAGATGCATGTGGGCGAGGTCGATATTTTCGTCGGCCACAATTATGTGTTGTCGTCACGCAAGCGCAGCAGCCAGGACTTCCTCGGCGTGCGCGTGCGCGCCGAACGCGAACCGCACCTGCTGAGCCAGGGCGCCGCCTTCGTGCTGTACGCCTTGATGGATGCGGTGGTCGACCGTTACTTCCCGGTCGTTACCCAGCTCGAAGCGGAACTGGAAGCGATCGAGGCGCGCATCTTCGAGCACGGTTCCGAGCGCGCCAATATCGAGAGTCTGTACGCCCTCAAGAGCAAGGTGATGACGATGCGCCATGCGGTCACGCCGCTGTTCGACTCGCTCGGCAAGCTGCACGGTGGGCGCGTGCCGGCCCTGTGCAGCGACACCCAGGAATACTTCCGCGATGTGCATGACCACTTGCATCGCATCAACGCATCGATCGACACCATCCGCGACACGATCACGACGGCAATCCAGGTCAATCTGTCGATGGTGGCGATCAATGAAAGCGAAGTGAACAAGCGGCTGGCGGCTTGGGCGGCGATCTTCGCGTTCTTCACTGCCTTCGCCGGCATCTGGGGCATGAACTTCGAGTTCATGCCCGAGCTGAAAATGCGCTATGGTTACGCCTATGCGCTGGCCTTCATGTTCTCGGTGGCAGGCTACCTGTACTACCGATTCCGCAAATCCGGATGGTTATAGGAAATACCATGATAAAACACCTCGCACTGATCCTCGCACTTGGCTGCGCCGCAGGCAGCCAGGCCGCCACCACGGCGCCGCTGAAAATTACCGTGGTCGACGCCGCAACGCGCGCCCCGATTGGCGGCGCGCGCGTCGACTACTATGTCGAAGTGTCGGACGGCGGGCGCAAGCGAAGCGACCTGTTCCGCGTCAAGGGAAGCACCAGTGACAAGGGCGAAGTCGGCTTCGCGCCGAAGGAGTTCGCCGACGTCAGCTATGGCCTGTTCGGCATGAGCACCAGTTATGGCGGGCCGACGGTGGCCGTGTATGCGGAAGGCTACGAGCCGTTCAGCTATTCGGCGCGGCTGATGTCGAAGAACCTGCGCGAGGCAAGTTCCTGGGACACCGTCAACCCGATGCTGGTCAAGCTGCGCCCCATCCTGGCCCCGCTGCCCAAGCAAAAGTAAGGTAGGGTGGGCGGGACCGCTGAGGGCTGCGTGCCCACGCGAACCAGAAATGTAGGGTGGGCGGGACCGCCGAGGGCTGCGTGCCCACGCGAACCAGACGTGTTGCGATCATATTGACGCCAACCAAAATCAAATGACATGCATCGGATATCTTCATGTGCATGTCACGCTACCGTCGTTCGCGCATCGGCACTTCGTTCTTCTTCACGGTTATCGCCTACCAGCGCCGCCGCATCCTATGCCATGATCCTGTTCGTGCCGCCCTTGGAAAAGCGATACGGCTCACGCAGGCGAAACGGCGATTTCGCGTTGACGCCTGGATATTAATGCCAGACCACTTACATTGCATCTGGACACTGCCTGATGATGATGCCGATTTCTCCACCCGCTGGCACCTCATCAAAAGGATGGTCTCGTTTGAGTGCCAGGTAAGGTACAGAGAATTTGGGCTACTGACGCTTTCTGGGATGCGGCGCAGGGAGTCGACCATTTGGCAGCGACGGTTTTGGGAGCACCGAATCCGAGATGATCTAGACTTCGAGCGGCACGCTGACTATATCCATTTCAATCCAGTCAAACATGGCCTGGTGTCGACTCCTGCTGCCTGGCCATACTCGACATTTCATCGGTTTGTGGCAAATGGCATTTATGCGGCGGACTGGGGCGGCGGGGCGTTGGGTGACAACGGCATACCTGAGTAGGGTGGGCACTGCGTGCCCACGCGGATGCGACAGGCAAAAAATGCGTGGGCATGGGGGCGTCGCACAGTTGTTGGTGCGGCGACATGCCCACTCGACGTCTATAGCGCGTGGGCACGCAGTGCCCACCCTACGTCTATTGCGCGTGGGCACGCAGTGCCCACCCTACGTCTATTGCGCGTGGGCACACAGTGCCCACCCTCTCGGCCGCAGGCCGGTGGAGTCTCGGCCGCAGGCCGGTGGAGTTCAGGCCGACGCCATCGCCAGCGCGACGGCTTCGGCCACCTTGATGCCATCGACCGCCGCTGACAGGATGCCGCCCGCATAGCCGGCGCCTTCGCCGGCCGGGAACAGGCCGCGCGTGTTCATGCTCTGCAGGTCGTCGTCGCGCCGCTTGATGCGGATCGGCGATGAGGTGCGCGTTTCGACCCCGGTCAGCACCGCGTCTTCCTTGTAGTATCCCTTGATCTGCTTGTCGAACGCCGGGAAGGCTTCGCGCATCGCATTGATCGCATAGTCGGGCAGCGCCGTCGACAGGTCGGTCAGATGGACCGCCGGCTTGAACGACGGGATGACCGAGCCGAACTGGGTCGACGCGCGGCCCTTGACGAAGTCGCCCATCAGTTGGCCCGGCGCGTCATAGGTGCCGCCGCCGAGCGCAAACGCGCCTTCCTCGAGCTTGCGCTGCAGCGCGATGCCGGCCAGCGGATGGCCCGGATAGTCGGCCGGCGTGATGCCGACCACGATGGCGCTGTTGGCATTACGCTCGTTGCGCGAGTACTGGCTCATGCCGTTGGTGACCACGCGGCCAGGCTCGGACGCCGCCGCCACCACGGTGCCGCCCGGGCACATGCAGAAGCTATAGACCGAACGGCCGTTGGCCGCATGGTGTACCAGCTTGTAGTCGGCCGCGCCGAGGATGGCGTTGCCGGCATTGGGGCCGAAGCGGCAGACGTCGATCAGCGACTGCGGGTGCTCGACCCGGAAGCCGACCGAGAACGGCTTGGCTTCGATGTAGACGCCGCGCTGGTGCAGCATCTCGAAGGTGTCGCGCGCGCTGTGGCCGATCGCCAGCACCAGGTGGCGGGTGGCGATGTGCTCGCCGCTGGCCAGCGTGACGCCGCGCAGCTGGCGCTGCCCGTCTTGCTCGTCGACCGTGATGTCGACCACCTTCTGCTCGAAACGGTATTCGCCGCCCAGCGCGGTGATGGTCTCGCGCATCTGCTCGACCATCTTGACCAGGCGGAAAGTACCGATGTGGGGCTTGCTGACGTACATGATTTCCTCCGGCGCGCCGGCCTTGACGAATTCGGTCAGCACCTTGCGGCCGTAGTGCTTCGGATCCTTGATCTGGCTGTACAGCTTGCCGTCCGAGAAGGTGCCGGCGCCGCCTTCGCCGAACTGGACGTTCGACTCCGGGTTCA
Organism: uncultured bacterium; assembly: GCA_965233055.1. Taxonomy (GTDB): domain Bacteria; phylum Pseudomonadota; class Gammaproteobacteria; order Burkholderiales; family Burkholderiaceae_D; genus Telluria_A. Next base: position 220 of record CBDDRJ010000056.1, on the reverse strand, counting down.
GTTCGCGCTTGCGCCAGAAGCCGAAAGTGTCGACGGTGCGCTCGCGCACTACCTTGCCGCGCTCGAGGATGATCGGGCGCAGGCCCATCTGGGCCAGCACCAGCGCCACGAACAGGCCGCAGGGACCGGTGCCGATGACGACCGGGCGCTCGCCCCCGTCAAAACCCTGGGCCCGGGCGCCGCCGGCCACGAATGTGTAGCTGGTGTCGGGGGAGGGCAT
>CBDDRJ010000055.1:0-44650 GCA_965233055.1 uncultured bacterium | reverse complement strand
CCCACCGTAACAGGCGGCATTCGGCAGTAGCTGTAGGGTGGGCACTGCGTGCCCACCGTAACAGGCGGCATTCGGCGGGCACGCAAAGTTCACCACAATCTGCGGCTTTCGGTGGGCACGGGGTCGTCGCACGGTTGTTGGTGCGGCGACATGCCCACCCTACGCTAATCGAGGGTCGCGATCACCGGCGCGTGGTCGGACGGCTGCTCCCACTTGCGCGGCACGCGGTCGATCACGCAGGCGGTGCAGCGTTTGGCCAGCGGCGGCGACAGCAGGATGTGGTCGATCCGCAGTCCCTTATTGAGGCGGAAGCCCAGCTGGCGGTAGTCCCACCAGCTGAACGACTTGTCGGCCTGTTCGAACAGGCGGAACGAATCGGTCAGGCCCAGCTCGGTCAGTGCCGCCAGCGCGGCGCGCTCCTTGTCCGACACCAGCACCTGGCCGGCCCAGGCGACCGGGTCGTGCACGTCGCGGTCTTCCGGCGCGATATTGTAGTCGCCCAGGATGGCCAGGCCATGTTCGGCGTGCTCGGCGATCTCCTGTGCCAGCCAGTCGCGCAGGCCGGCCAGCCACGCCAGCTTGTAGCCGTATTTATCGGAATCGACCGCCTGGCCGTTGGGCACGTAGGCACAGATGAAACGCACGCCGCCGATGGTGGCGGCGAGCAGTCGCTGCTGCTCGTCGGCATACAGCGGGTTGTTGCGCACCACATTTTCCAGCGGCAGCCTGGACAGGATGGCTACGCCGTTATAGGTCTTCTGGCCGCTGAATGCGACCTGATAGCCGGCCGCCTCGATCTCGGCCACCGGGAATTTGTCGTCGGTCAGCTTGGTTTCCTGCAGACAGAGCACGTCGACCGGGTTGTCGGTCAGCCATTGCAATAAGTGTGGAAGGCGGACTTTGAGGGAATTTACATTCCAGGTAGCAATTTTCATCGGATTTCGGTACAGGTCGTCAATAACGTTGTATGGATGGGACAGCCGCCCGGCCTCGCCGGGGCAGGCCGGATCGCCAGTATCGGCGCAGGGCGCCATTCGCGCAAGGAAGCGGATAGAATACCGCCTGCTTTGTCCTTTTTCGTTATTGGAAAAACAGTATCGATGTGCAATGTGGAATAATGGATTGCGCTACGGCAACAAATGAACTATAGTGGATAAATGGACGACCGCACCGGATTTTGGTTGACCATTTGCAGCAACAGGTGTGTGGCAGTAGCGACGGTTTCAATCGTGCGCACCTTGTTGGATGGTAGCATCTCCGATATTGCAATTTTCAAAACCAACAAAAATCCGTGAATTGTGTGTAAAGGATAAGAAAAATGCGAACAGCATTTGAAGCGTGGGCCCAGCGTGATGGCCACATCACACGCCGCCGCGAAGATAAACCCGACGAGTATCTCGTCTTTGAGACCCAGCGCCGCTGGGTCATCTGGCAAGCGGCTCTGGCCCATGGCAAGTCCGCTGCCACCGGCAAGTATGCGCAAAAGGTGGCGGCCAAGGGCACGGCGGTTGACGCTGTTGCGCCAGGCGCGCCAAAGATTGCTCAGATTGCGCCGGACGAGGCAGCGGTGCGCAACCGTGTCCTCAACGAGGTGCTCGAAGCCTTCGGCGCACTCGACGATTCGGCCGGCATGGACGGCATCTTGAGCGTGATCGAATCGCTCAAGCAAAAACAGCGTTCCGACGACCTGGCTGAACAGCTGGCGGAGAAAATGGCTGTGAAGCAAATCGTGCGCAAACCGGTGCGCGCGGCGGTGCGCGAGACGAGCAAGTCCGAATCTTGATTCCGGGCGTCACGAAGTTCCGGCACTATAAGGGCGGCATTTACGAGCTGGTGTGCGTCGCCACACTGGAATCGGATTTGTCGCCCATGATCGTTTACCGCGCGGCCAATGGCTCGCTGTGGATCCGCCCCGAACCAGTGTTCTTCGAGATGCTCGACGTTGGCGGTGTGCCCGTGCAGCGCTTCACCCCATTGCCTGACGACGCTTGACCTGTTTGCCCGGCTGGGCTACCTTGTCGCTAGACAAGAATGAATCAGGGAATTTTCATGAAAACCATCCAAGGCGCTGCCTGCCTGCTGCTGGCCATCGGCCTCGGCGGCTGCGCGACCGTGCTGGAATCGAACCGGCAGGAATTGACGGTGCAGGCAATCGAAGACAATAAGGAATTGCTCAATGTCGGCTGCGTGTTGTCGAACGCGGCAGGGCGCTGGTTCGTCACGGCGCCGGGCCGCGTTTGGGTGACGAAAAGCACGGGCGAGCTGAAGGTCGATTGCAGAAAGGCCGATGTCAGCAGCGGCAGCGACGTGCTGGTGTCGAAGCTCAATAATCTTGGACTGTGGGGCAATGCGATCCTGACCGCGGGGCTCGGCTATTACGTCGACAAGCGTACCGGCAGCGGCTTCGATTATCCGTCAACCGTGACCGTCATCATGCGCCGCACGGCGCCACCGGTGGTGGCGACGCCGCCGGGCGGGACTGTGGTTTACTAGCGTCCGGTGGGCACGCAGTGCCCACCCTACGTGCTACGAAACATGTAGTCCGCGTGGGCACGCAGTGCCCACCCTACGTGCTACGTGCTGTGGTTTACTAGCGTCCGCGTGGGCACGCAGTGCCCACCCTACGTGCTACGAAACATGTAGGGTGGGCACCGCGTGCCCACGCGTTCAGCGCGACGTGATCAGCTGCGGTTGATCAGGAAAGTCGACAGCAGAGGCACCGGACGGCCGGTCGCACCCTTGGCACTGCCGGACTTCCATGCGGTGCCGGCGATGTCGAGGTGGGCCCAGGTGTACTTGCGGGTGAAGTTCTCCAGGAAGCAAGCCGCGGTGACGCTGGCACCGCCCGGCGTGCCGATATTGGCCAGGTCCGCAAAATTGGACTTGAGCTGTTCCTGGTAAGCGTCCTCGATCGGCAGGCGCCATGCGGTGTCGCTGGCCGCTTTGCCGGCGGCCAGCAGTTCGTCGGCCAGCTTGTTGTGGGCTTCGTCGTCGCGCGTGAACAGGCCCGAGTTGTGGTGGCCCAGCGCAATGATGCAGGCGCCGGTCAGGGTTGCGATGTCGACCACGCAGGCCGGCTTGAAGCGCTCGGCATAGGTCAGCGCGTCGCACAGGATCAGGCGGCCTTCGGCGTCGGTGTTGAGCACTTCGATGGTCAGGCCGTTCATCGAGGTGACGATATCGCCCGGCTTGGTGGCGCGGCCCGACGGCATGTTTTCGCAGGCAGCGACGATGCCGATGACGTTGGCCTTCAGGCCCATTTCGCCGATCGCGCGGAAGGTGCCCAGCACCGAGGCGGCGCCGCACATATCGTATTTCATCTCGTCCATCGCAGGGCCCGGCTTGATCGAAATGCCGCCGGTGTCGAAGGTGATGCCCTTGCCGACCAACACAACCGGCGCATCCTTGGCCTTGCCGCCCATGTGCTTGAGGACGATGAACTTCGGCGGCTCTTCGCTACCATTGGTGACGGACAGGAAGGAGCCCATCTTGAGCGCCTGCAGCTGCTTGCGGTCGAGCACTTCGACGTCCATCTTGTAGTCTTTGGCGATCTTTTTGGCGGTATTGGCCAGGTAGGTCGGGGTGCAGATATTGGCCGGCAGATTGCCCAGGTCCTTGGTCAGGTCCATGCCGTTGGCGATCGCAATGGCTTGCGCCAGCGCCGTCTTGGTGGCGGCCGTTGCAGGGGCGGTCAGCGCGATTTTCCTGACGCCGGTCGGTTCAGGATCCTTCTTGCTCTTCTGGCTGTCGGTACGGAACACGCCTTCGTGGGCGGCAATGACGATCGAGCGGATGGCCCAATTGACGTCGCGGCCTTTCACTTCGTCCATCGGCAGTGCGATAATGCCGTCCTGGGCACCGATGGCGCCGAATACCTTGAGCGTGCTGCCTACGGCCGACGCGAAGTTCTTTTCGCTGACCGAGTCCATATTGCCCAGGCCTACGAGCAGGATGCGGGCGGCGGCGACGCCGGCCACATCGCGCAGCATCAGGGTCGACCCGGCCTTGCCGGTGATGTCGCCGGACTTGAGCGCATTGCTGATGACGCCTTTGGCGTCGAGTGCCTTGGCAGCTGCCGACAGCTTTTTATTCTCATAGACGGCGACCGCGATGCAGCCCGTTTTGGCGGCGGCGATGGTGTTTTTTGTATCGAAAGCTTTTATGCTAAAGTCCATTGGATTCTCCGGTTCATTTTTGCAGCAGCACTGCCTAACTCGCTATTATAGATTCGAATGATCTTTCAACGCACCTTGCAACGTGAATTGGCCAGTGTCGCCGGCGCCACTTTCACGGTGCTGTTTTCGATTCTGCTGACCTGGACCCTGATTAAAATCCTGGGCGAAGCTGCCGGCGGCAAAGTCGCATCGGGCGATGTGGTGGCGTTGATTGCATTCGCAGCCCTGAATTATCTGCCAACTATCCTGATCCTCACCAGCTTTATTTCGGTACTGGCCGTGGTCACGCGCAGCTACCGCGACTCCGAGATGGTCGTGTGGTTCGCCTCCGGCCTGTCGCTGGCGCGCTGGGTGCGCCCGGTATTGATGTTCGGCCTGCCGATCGTCGTGCTGACGGCCGGCCTGTCGTTCATCGCCACGCCATGGGCCCAGATGAAGAGCGCCGAATATGTCGAGCGCTTCAAGAAACGCGAAGACGTACTCAAGGTTGCCCCAGGTCAATTCAAGGAATCGGCATCATCCGACCGCATCTTCTTTGTCGAGGCGGTGTCCGACAGTAGCAACACCGTTCAGAACGTCTTCGTCAATACGACCGACGCGAAGGGCAACACGGTGGTGGTGGCCAAGGAGGGCGTGATCGAATCGGACGCCAAGGGCAACCGCTACCTGGTGCTCAAGAACGGCCGGCGCTACCAGGGCACACCGGGCCGCGCCGATTTCCAGTCGATGGAATTCGAGCGCTACAGCATGCGGGTGGCGACCCAGGTGAGCGCCATCGGCGCCGACCTGACGGTCAGTTCGATGTCGACCATGGCGCTGCTGGAAAAACCGAATCCCTTCACTGCCGCTGAACTGTTGTGGCGCATCTCGCTGCCGATCACCTGCCTGCTGCTGATGCTGCTGGCCATTCCGCTCGGCTTCGTCAACCCGCGCGCCGGCAGTTCCGTCAACCTGATCATTGCCCTGCTGATCTTCTTCACCTACGACAACTTCAACAAGCTGCTCGAAGCGGCGGTCAAACAGGAAAGGCTGACTTTCTCGATGGCCTGGTGGCCCTTGCACGTCGCTGCCGCACTGTTCGTGCTGGCCCTGTTCGCGTGGCGCCTGAACGTCAACCACCGCTACCATCCGCTGGTGCTGTGGGCCAAACTGAAACGTCAACTGCCATGAAAATCCTGCAACGCTATTTTGCCGTCACCATCAGCCAGGCCGTGCTGTTTGTGCTGGTGGCCTTCCTCGGCCTGAATGTCCTGCTCGACCTGAAAAGCGAATTGCTTGACGTGGGCAAGGGCAGCTATGGCATCCAGCATGCCTTCCTGTACGTGCTGATGCTCATTCCCGGCCATGTCTATGAAGTCATGCCGGTGGCGGCGCTGATCGGCACCATTTACGCGATGGCGCAATTTGCCGCCACCTCGGAATTCACCATCATGCGCGCCTCGTCGATGTCGACCTCGATGGCGGTGTGGATGCTGGCGCGCATCGGCGCCGTGTTCGTTCTCATTACCTTTATCTTTGGCGAACTGATCACACCGCGTATCAGCCCGCTGGCCGAAACGCTCAAGCTCAGCGCCAAGGGTGCGACGGTATCGCGCGAATTCCGTTCCGGCCTGTGGACCAAGGATACCGTGCACAGCGACGGTATGGCCGGTTCGATCACCGGATCGCGCTTCTTCAATGTGCGCGAAGTGCGCAATGACGGCCAGCTGCTTGGCGTCAAGCTGTACGAATTCGATACCGATTTCCGCCTGCGTTCGCTGACCACGGCGGCCACCGCTACCTTCAAGGGCAACAGCACCTGGCGCCTGGCCGACGTGACCCAGACCCTGTTTTCCAATTCGCGCATCCTGCCCAAGCCGGGTGCTGCGGGGGCGCCGGAGAATGGTTTCTATGGACAGGAAACGAGCGTGGTGTCGACCAAGAAACTCGACGGCGTCGACCTCGTGACCGAAATTACGCCGAAAATCCTGTCGGTCTCGTCGAGCGATCCGGACCGGATGTCGGCCAATGAACTGGCCGTCTATACGCGCCACCTGGCCGACAATAAGCAGGAAACGAGCAGCTTCAAGATTGCGTTCTGGAAAAAACTGATCGACCCGCTGGCCATCTTCGTGCTGATGGCACTGGCCCTGCCGTTTGCCTACCTGCACACGCGCAGCGGCGGCGTCAGCCTCAAGATCTTCATCGGCATCATGATTGGCGTCAGCTTCATGCTGGTCAACACCCTGTTCTCTCACCTGGGCCTGCTCAGTACCTGGCCCGCCTTCATCACGGCGATCGCGCCGAGCCTGTTGTTCCTGCTGCTGGCGCTGGGCGCCCTGTGGTGGGTGGAGCGGCACTGATGGCGCGCGCACTGGTGCTGTTTGCCCATGGCGCCAGGGCACCATCGTGGGCCGAGCCGTTCGAGCGGCTGCGCGCGCTGACGGCGGCCCGCATGCCGGACACCATCGTGCGCCTGGCCTATCTTGAATTGATGGTGCCGCAGCTGCCGGCGCTGGTGGCCGAACTGGCGGGCGCGGGCGTCGACACGCTGACCGTGGTGCCGGTGTTCCTGGGGCAGGGCGGCCATGTGCTGCGCGACCTGCCCGTCATGATCGAGCAGTTACGCATCGATCACCCCGGGTTGACCGTCGACGTGGCCGGCGCGGTCGGCGAAGACCCGACCGTCATGCAGGCAATGAGCGACTATTGCGTCGCTGCCGCCACCAAATCCTGAACCGTTGGCCGCGGCTGTTGTCTGACTCCGTGTGGGCACACAGGGAGGGCGTCATGGGCATACTCAAGGATATCTTCCGGAAGATCTTCCCGCCGTCGCATCCTGCCGTGTCGCAGCCGGCCGAGGGCGAGGTGGCAGGCGCTTCCCGGCAGTCCGCCGTCGCAGGGGCGGTGCAACAGCCGCCGCCGGCGGCAATGCCGGCCGAACCGGTCGACGTCGAGGCCATTCTCAACGATATGGCGCGCCAGGTGGGGCAGCCGCTGAACTGGCGCACGTCGATCGTGGACCTGCTTACATTGCTGGGCCTCGATAGCGGCCTGCAGGCGCGCAAGGAGCTGGCGCGCGAACTGCATTATGCGGGGGATTTGAACGACACCGCCGCCATGAACATCTGGCTGCACCGGCAAGTGATGGTCAAGCTGGCTGCGAATGGCGGCAAACTGCCACCGGATCTGAGGACGTGATCTGGCGGGCGCATTGAGAGCGGTGGGCACGTGGTCGTCGCACAGTTGTTAGTGCGGCGACATGCCCACCCTACGGGTACTATGCGACCCGGCGGATGTCGGCGGTGGCGTCGCTATCGGCCGCCTGGTGATCGCGCATCGCCAGCGCTTCGCCCAGCATGACCAGCACGGGGCCATGGGTGGCGTCCAGGCCGCGCGCCAGCGAACCGAGGTTCATGCGCACGATGCGCTGATCCGGGCGGCTGCAGTTCTCGATGACGACGACCGGCATGTCCTTGCTGCGCCCCTGGTCCAGCAAGCGCCGGGCCGTCGTGATCGCTTCGCGCCCGCCCATATACTGCACCAGCGTGTCGGTGTCCGGAATGGTGCATTGCTCGGGCTGATTTGGTGCAACGCTCGACGTGAAGAAAGCCACGCTGCGCGCCACGCCCCGCTTGGTCAGCGGCTGCCTGGTCGCCGCCGCCGCTGCCAGCGCCGTCGTAATGCCCGGCACCACCTCCACGTCGATGCCAAGCTCCTCCAGCGCCCGCAATTCCTCGTCGGCGCGGCCGAACATCATCGGGTCGCCCCCCTTCAAACGCACCACAATGGGGAATTTACGTGCATTGTCGACCATTTGCTTGTTGATGAATTCTTGCGCAGTTGACAACTGACCGCAGCGCTTGCCGACGGCAATCTTGCGCGCCTGCGGGCACAGTTCGAGCATGTCAGGGGTCACCAGGGCGTCGTGCAGCACCACGTCGGCCTGCGCCAGCAGGCGGGCCCCGCGCAGCGTCATCAGGTCCTGGGCGCCAGGACCGGCGCCGATCAGGTAGACCTTGCCGAATTTCCCCATATCGTTCTCCTTAGTCTTCCAACCGGATCATGCCGGCTGCTACAGTTTGGTGGGTCACCTCGTCGATGAGGATGAAAGCACCAGTAGCACGGATCGTGCCATAGGCATCGGCGGCCAGCGGTTGCTGTACCGTCAGATTGACGCGGGCGATGTCGTTGAGCTTGAGGCCGTCCGCCGGGTGGCGCTGCTGGGTGTTGATGTCGAGCAGCGTGTCGACCTTGCTCACCTTGGCGGCCGTCTGCTTGGTGCCGTGCTTGATCCAGTACTTGCGGCGCAGGTCGAGCGGTTCTTCCGACAGCCAGCAGACGTCGGCGCTAACCTGCTTGAGCAGGGTGGCTGGCTGAGCGGCACCGGCCAGCAGGTCGCCACGCGAAATGTCGAGGTATTGGTCGAGCAGCAGTGTGACCGACTGGCCGACCACGGCGCTGCGGTGCGAGCCTTCGAAGGTGACGATGTCCTTGACGGTCGCGCTGTGGCCCGATGGCTGCACCACCAGCTTGTCGCCGACGCTGACCTTGCCCGCCTCGATCCGGCCCATATAGCCGCGGAAATCATTGGCTTCGTGGCCATTGTGGCGCGCCACCAGCTGCACCGGGAAGCGGAACGGCGCATCGTGCGACTCGTCGTAGACCGACAGCGACTCGAGCAGTTCGATCAGCGTCGGGCCCTGGTACCAGTCCATCCTGGCGCTGGGGTCGACCACATTGTCGCCCGTCAGTGCCGACAGCGGGATCGGCGTGATGTCCTTCAGGCCCAGCGTGGCGGCAAATTCGCCATAGGCGGCCACGATGCGGTCGTACACGGCCTGGTCGTAGTTGACCAGGTCCATCTTGTTGACGGCAACGACGACGTGCTCGATCTGCAGCAGGTGGGCGATGGTCGAATGGCGCTTGGTCTGGATCAGCAGGTCGACGCCGCCATCTTCGCGCAGCTTGACCTTGGACACGTCGATCAGGATGATGACCGCGTCCGCCGTCGAGGCGCCGGTGACCATATTGCGGGTGTACTGCTCGTGGCCCGGCGTGTCGGCAATGATGAACTTGCGCTTGGGCGTGGCGAAATAGCGGTAGGCGACATCGATCGTGATGCCTTGCTCGCGCTCGGCCTCGAGGCCGTCCGTCAGCAGCGACAGGTCGACGGCGTCGCCGACGGTGCGCTTGTGCTTGGAGCGCGACATCGCGTCGAGCTGGTCGGCAAAGATGCCCTTGCTGTCGAACAGCAGGCGGCCAATCAGCGTGCTCTTGCCGTCGTCCACCGAACCGGCGGTAATGAAGCGGAGCATACCCGATGCGGCGCCGCGGCGGTCGCTAATAGGTTTTTCAGTCAATGCGTTCATCAGAAGTATCCTGCTTTCTTGCGTTTTTCCATCGAAGCTTCGGACGTCTGGTCGTCCATCCGCGTCGCGCCCCGTTCTGTAATCTGGGTCACTGCCGTTTCAGCAATGATCGCTTCGACCGTTGCCGCATCCGACGACACCGGGCAGGTGCAGGAGATGTCGCCGACGGTGCGGAAGCGCACCACCTGCGTTTCGACCGTTTCACCGGGCAGGGCCGGGGTCAGGTCGGTCAGCGGCACCAGCAGGCCGCGGCGCGCAATGACCTTGCGCTCATGGGCGAAGTAGATCGGCGGCAGCTCCAGCTTTTCGCGCGCGATGTATTGCCACACGTCCAGCTCGGTCCAGTTCGAGATCGGGAATACCCGCATATTCTCGCCCGGATGCACGCGGGTGTTATACAGGTCCCACAGTTCCGGGCGCTGCGCCTTCGGGTCCCACTGGCCGAACTCGTCGCGGAACGAGAAGATGCGTTCCTTGGCGCGGGCCTTTTCCTCGTCGCGGCGGGCGCCGCCGATGCAGGCGTCGAATTTGTGTTCGGCAATGGTTTCGAGCAGCGTCACCGCCTGCGCCGCATTGCGCGAGTCCGTTGCCGGGTTGCGCAGGCGCACCGTGCCGCGGGCGATCGAGTCTTCGACCGAGCCGACGATCAGGCGTTCTTTCAACTCGGCCACGCGCTGGTCGCGGAAGGTGATGACTTCCTCGAAGTTGTGGCCGGTGTCGATATGCACCAGCGGGAACGGGAATTTACCCGGACGGAAGGCCTTCTCGGCCAGACGCAGCAGCACGACCGAGTCCTTGCCGCCCGAGAACAGCAGCGCAGGGTTGGCGCATTCGGCCGCCACTTCGCGCAGGATGTGGATCGCTTCGGACTCGAGCGTGTCGAGGTGGCGGGGGTCCGGCAGGGCTAATGATGTTTTTGTAGTCATGATCGTATTCTATTCTTTGTGATTCAAGCGGCCACGGATTTGATGCGGATGAGCTTGCCGTCCACCATGTGCAGGCCGCACTCCTTGGAGTCGGGGTTTTCCCACCACCAGCGGCCGGCGCGCACATCTTCGCCCGCTTCGATGGCGCGCGTGCACGGTGCGCATCCGATCGACGGATAACCCTGGTCGTGCAGCGCATTGTACGGCACGTCGTTGGCGCGGATATAGTCCCACACGTCCTGCTCGGACCAGTCCGCCAGCGGGTTGAACTTGCTCATGCCGTGGGCTTCGTCCTGTTCTTCGACGGCCAGCTCGGCGCGCGTGGTCGACTGCGCGCGGCGCTGCCCGGTGACCCAGGCCCGGTTGCCGGCCAGCGCACGGCCGAGCGGCTCGACCTTGCGGATGCGGCAGCATTCGCGGCGCATCTCGATGCTGTCGTAGAACGCGTTCAAGCCGTTGTGCGCCACATAGCTGTCGACCGCGTCCTGCTGCGGGCGGAACAGCGCGACGTCATAGTTGTACTTTTCCTTGACGGCGTCCAGCACGGCCAGCGTTTCCGGATGCAGGCGGCCGGTCTCGAGCGAGAAGATGCCGATTGGCAGCTTCGCCTTCAAGATCAGGTCGGTCAGCACCATGTCTTCGGCGGCCAGGCTGGAGGCGAACACGGCGGGCGAAAAGTCGCCGGCGATGCGGGCCAGCGTCGCTTTGGTGTCGCTGACGAGGGTCGAAAGATTGCTCATGTGCTGGTCCGATCTAAATGCCAAAGCCAATATCGCCGCCTTCGATGCGGGCGTGGCGCGCATGGCGGCGGAACAGCGGCAAAGTATTGTCCCACGATGCCTGGTAGGTTTCCGAAAAATCCGTCAGGCCCTTGAGCGCATCATCGATGCTGCGGTCCTGGCGCGTGGCAAAGGCATTGAAGCCGACCCGTGCCATCGAGAACAACTGGTCGCGCAGCACGTCGCCGATGGCGCGCAGTTCGCCCGTATAGCCGAGGCGGGCGCGCAGATTGTAGGCGATCGAATAGCCGCGTCCATCGGTGAACTTGGGGAAGTCGACGGCGATGACGGCAAACAGGCCGACCTCGCCCTTGAGCACTTCAGGGCGCTCGTCGCTGGCGATCCAGACGCCGAAATCGCCGCGCAGCACGATGGCTTCGCGCTGCGCCTGCCATACGCGCAGCGGCACGATGACCTTGCCAGCAGGGATGGCAACGGTGGCCGGGTCCTGCAGCGCCGCTGCGCCGTCGGCGCCGCTGGCATCGGCCCCGTCAAGGCGCAGCACGCTCCAGCTGTCTTCCACGACAGCGCGATCCTTGATGATCAGCTTGTTATGCTCAAGCATATTCGTCTTCTCCAACCAGTTGGCCTGCCTTGATCGGCGTGGCATACACATATTCCTTGAACGGGGCGACGCCCAGGCGCTGAGCGGTGTCGACGAAACGTTCATCGGGCGTGCGCTCGCGCACATACACCTGCAGCAGGCGGGCGATCACTTCCGGCATCTGCAGCGACGAGAACGACGGGCCGATGATCTTGCCGATCGCCGCGTTATTGCCCTGCGCGCCGCCGATCGACACCTGGTACCACTCGCTGCCATCCTTGTCGACGCCCAGCACGCCGATCGAACCGACGTGGTGGTGGCCGCAGGCATTGATGCAGCCCGAGATATTGAGTTCGATCTCGCCGATATCGTGCTGGTAGTCGATGTCGTCGAAACGCTCGGCGATGGCGGCGGCGATCGGCAGCGACTTGGCATTGGCCAGCGAGCAAAAGTCGCCGCCCGGGCAGCAGATCATGTCGGTCAGCAAACCGATGTTCGGCGTGGCCAGGCCCTTGGCCTTGATTTCGGTCCACAGCTCGAACAGGCGCTGCTGCTGCACATCGGCCAGCACGATGTTTTGCTCGTGCGTCACGCGCAGTTCGCCGAAGCTGTAGCGGTCGGCCAGGTCGGCCATGAAGTCGATCTGTTCGGCCGTCGCGTCGCCCGGCGGCACGCCCGTCTTCTTGAGCGACAGCACGACGGCGCTGTAGCCGGCGACCTTGTGCGGCTTGACGTTGCGTCCCAGCCAGTTGGCGAACGCCTTGTTGCCGGCGTGCGCAGCCTGCGCATCGAAGGCCGGCAGGGTGTCGTAGGCCGGCGGCTGGAACCAGGCGGCGATGCGGTCCATTTCCTCGACTGTCAGCGTGGACGGGCTGCCCTTCAGGTCGGCCCATTCCTGCTCGACCTGGCGGGTGAATTCTTCCAGGCCGACGGCCTTGAGCAGGATCTTGATGCGGGCCTTGTACTTGTTGTCGCGCCGGCCGTACTGGTTATAGACGCGCATGATCGCTTCGATATAGGTCAGCATGTGTTCGCGCGGCAGGAACTCGCGCACGACGCTGCCCAGGATCGGCGTGCGGCCCATGCCGCCACCGACCATGACCTTGAAGCCGATCTCGCCGGCCAGGTTGTACACGACGGTCAGGCCGATATCGTGCACGGCAATGGCAGCGCGGTCTTCCACGGCGCCATTGACGGCCACCTTGAACTTGCGGGGCAGGGCGGCAAACTCGGGGTGGAAGGTGCTCCACTGGCGCAATACTTCGGCATACGGGCGCGGATCGATGATTTCGTCGGCGGCGACGCCGGCGAACTCGTCCGAGGTGACGTTGCGGATGCAATTGCCCGAGGTCTGGATCGCGTGCATCTCGACCGAGGCGAGGTCGGCCAGGATGTCCGGTGTCTGTTCCAGGTTGATCCAGTTGAACTGGATGTTCTGGCGCGTCGTGAAGTGGCCATAGCCGCGGTCATACTTGCGGGCGATATGGGCGAACATGCGCATCTGTGCCGACGACAGCAGGCCGTAGGGCACGGCGATGCGCAGCATATAGGCGTGGCGCTGCATGTACAGGCCGTTCTGCAGGCGCAGCGGCAGGAATTCGGCTTCCGTCAGTTCGTCGGCGAGGCGGCGGCGCACCTGGTCGCGGTACTGATTGATGCGTTCCTTGACGATGAGGTGGTCATACTGGTCGTAACGGTACATAGTTGCATCCTGTGAGTGAGGCGCCGGGCGGGTAAGCAATCCCCACCCTTGTCGCACAAAGTAAGGGGTAGTGTAATAAACTGCCCCTTTATTCCATACGACTTAGTATTTATTTGCTTATATGCGTATAAGGCATAAGCAATCTTATAAAATAGCGTCCCATGAACCTTCATCAATTGCGCTTCGTCCGCGAAGCGGTGCGCCAGAACTATAACCTGACCGATGCGGCCAAGGCCCTGTTCACCTCGCAACCGGGGGTGTCGAAGGCCATCATCGAGCTGGAAGAGGAGCTGGGCGTCGACATCTTCACCCGCCACGGCAAGCGGATCCGCGGCCTGACCGAGCCGGGCCGGCTGGTGCTCGAGTCGGTCGAGCTGATCATGCAGGAAATCGACAGTCTGAAGCGCATCGGCAAGGAATACGCGGCCCAGGACAGCGGCAGTTTCACCATTGCCACTACCCATACCCAGGCCCGCTATACGCTGCCGAAGGTGGTACAGGCCTTCATGCAGAAGTATCCGAAGGTAAGATTGTCATTATTGCAAGGAAATCCGCGCCAGATCGCCGAAATGGTGCAGCGCGACCAGGCCGACCTGGCCATCGCCACCGAATCGATCGCCGAAGTGGACGGTTTGATCACCTTGCCATGTTATCAATGGGAACACGTCGTCGTGGTACCGCCCGACCACGCGCTGCTGCGCTCGAAGTCGGTGTCGCTGGAAGAGATCGCGGCCTATCCGATCATCACCTACGACAGCGCGTTTGCCGGTCGCAGCAAGATCGACCATGCTTTCGGCCTGCGCAGCCTCAAGCCGGACGTGCTGCTCGAGGCGATCGACGCCGACGTCATCAAGACCTATGTCGAGCTCGGCATGGGCATCGGCATCATCGCCGGCATGGCATTCGACGCCGAGCGCGACAAGAACCTGCGCGCCATACCGGTCGGCCACCTGTTCGGCATGAATGTGTCGCGCGTGGCGGTCAAGCAGGGCGCTTACCTGCGCAGTTATATTTACACCTTCATCGAGCTGCTGGCGCCGACGCTGTCGCGCAAGATGGTCGAATCCGCCATGAGTGGCAACAAAGAACACTACGAGCTGTAAAGCATCACCCCAACATTTTTAGCAGAGCAAGAGAATATGATTACCGACCAGTCCGCCCAGTTTTACGCCAAGAGCGCCTCCAACCACGACCGCGTGTACGACAAACCGGAACGCCAGGATGACCTGGAAGACATGCGCGAGCGCGTCGCCGAAGTGCTGGACGGCCACAATGTGCTGGAACTGGCCTGCGGCACCGGTTACTGGACGCGCGTGATCATGGAAAGCGCCAGGCACGTCCATGCGACCGACATCAATCCGGAAATGCTGGCGATGGCGGCGCTGCGTGCCTTGCCGGCAGAACACGCGACGTTCAGCCAGGCCGATGCGTGGGACCTTCCCGCGGCGCTGGCCAAGGACATCACGGCCGTGTTCATCGGTTTCTGGTGGTCGCACATCAAGCGCGAAGAGCAGGACCGCTTCCTGGCGCAGCTGCGCGCCAAGTTCGGCAAGGACCTGTTGCTGGTGCTATTGGATGACAGCTGGGTCGAAGACGAAAGCCCGACCATCGCGCGCACGGATTTGCAGGGCAATACCCACCATATCTTCCTGACGGGCGAAGGCGAGCGTTACGAAGTGACCAAGAATTATCCGACCGACAGCTACCTGCGCAAGAAGCTCGGTACTGCGGCGCGCGAAATCAAACTGCACCGCAATACCTACTATTTCCTGCTCAGCTGCCGCCTGAAGTAAGGCGCGCATCGCCGCAGCGTGGGTTCGGCTGCCTGTTCGGCATAGGGACATGGGCACCGCACCCACACCCTAATGGAATGGACTCCACCCTCCCAATAACGGCATCAAAGAAAAACGCTTCGAGCTCTACGAGGGGCGCCAGGAGCCTGCGCGGCAGAAGGAGTCGAGACCAAACGGGTGGGAAAAGAATCCAGTTCGTCACCACTTTTGAGGACTGTAGCCGTAGCTACAGTCCGAGAAATGGGGGCGAAGTGGGACTGTTCTCCACCTGTTTGGGCCGACGAGCTTGTGCCGCGCAGGCTCCTCGATGGCTGGTCGACGCGCGCATTGCTTTCGGGCCCGAGCTAGAGACCGCTCAAATCGAGGCCGCATGGAGACGTGCAGACTTTGACAGCACGATTTAATCTTTCCCTCGCAAATCGGGTGGAGTCCGTAGTTACAATACTGGGCCACGACGTTTCACTACAGTGAGGCGGGTGCCTGGCTGACCAGTTCGGTCAACTCCACAACGCCGACGGGCGGACGGGTACGCCAGGGCACGACGAACAGGCGCGCGGCCAAGCCGCTGGTGATCCGTTTCATCTGCTTGCGTTCGCCCGCCATCCGCGCCGCCAGCAGCGGGTCGCCGGTGCCGGCGGCCGCCACGCTCTTGTTGACCACCCACGCAAACGGTTCGACGCCGGCGCGCCGCAAGTCCTGTTGCAGCGCCTCCGCCTGCGACACCGGGGTCACTTCAGGCAGCGTCACCAGGATGATTCTGGTGTAGGTCCCATCCTGCAGCCGCATCAGCGGCGTTGTCACCCGCCCGCTGCCGTGGCCTTCGAATTCGCGCAGTGTTTGCCGGTGATATGCCCCGGTGGCATCCATCAGCAGCAGTGAGTGCCCGGTCGGGGCCGTGTCGAGCACGACAAAGGCGCTGCGGCCTTCGTTGACGATCTTTGAAAAGGCATGGAACACCGCAACTTCTTCCGTGCAGGGAGATTGCAGGTCTTCCAGCAGCAGGGCTTGTTCCTGCGCATTGAGTCCGGGCGATTTGCTGGCCATGACCTTGTCAATATAGCGCTGGGTCTCAACCCTGGGGTCGATGCGGTCGACGCGCAGGCCGGGCACGTCGCCATCGAGCGTCGCGGCCAGGTGGGCCGCCGGGTCGGTGGTGCTGAGGTGAACGGTTTTTCCGCGTTGTATCAGGCCGAGCGCCAGTGCAACGGCGACGGTCGTCTTGCCGACCCCGCCCTTGCCCATGACCATGATCAAGCCGCGCCCCGCCAGCGCCAGTTCATCGGCCAGCGCGGCCAGGCCCGGCACGGGTTCGGTGGTTGCAGCGCCGGGCTCGGCGCTGGCGACGGGGCCTGCATCGGCCGCCAGCAGCGCACGCAAGGCAGGCAGGCCGACCGTATCGAATTGGCGCAGCGGCACCTGGTCTTGCGGCAGCTGATGCAGCGCCTGCGGCATCTCGGCCAGGGCTTGCTGTCCCAGCGCCGCAATGGCGGTAGCGACCGCATCGCCGGCGTCGCTGGCGTGGAAGACACCGTTGATGATCAGGCGCTGGTTGTTCAGTCCGAGCGCGCGCAATTCATCCGACGTGCGCGCCGCCTCGGCGATGGCACTCTGGTCCGGACGGGCGACCAGGATGACGGTGGTCTGGCCGGGATCGCTCAAGGCATCCAGCGCAGCCTTAAAGCGCATTTCCTGCATCTTCAGTCCCGAATGGGGGCCGAGGCAGGATGCGCCGCGGTCATTGCCGGCCAAGAAACCGCTCCATGCCTGTGGCAAGCTGAGCAGGCGCAAGGTGTGTCCGGTCGGCGCGGTGTCGAACACGATATGGTCGTAACGGTCGGCCGGGCCCGACAGCAGGGAGGCGAATTCGTCGAACGAAGCGATTTCGGTCGTGCAGGCGCCGGACAATTGCTCGCGCACCGTGGCCCGGTCGGTGTCGCTGGCACTGTCCGCCATCTGGGCCAGCACGCGCTGGCGATACGATTCGGCCGCCGTGCCGGGGTCGATATTGAGCACCGACAAGCCCGGCGCGCCGGGCACCGGGGTGGCAATATTGCGCAGCTCGATTCCCAGCATTTCATCAAGGTTCGAGGCGGCGTCGGTGCTGACCAGCAGGACCTTTTTGCCGGCGTCGGCCAGCGCCAGCGCGGTAGCGGTCGATAGCGAGGTCTTGCCGACGCCGCCCTTGCCGGTAAAAAACAGGTGCTGCGTCGGCCGCTCCAGGAAGCCGGGCGCTTTGGCTCCAGGCCGGCTTGCCACTTGCTCGTTGCTTGATGCTTGGATTTCCATTTGTTTTGCCTTTTCGTCGAAGCGCACCGGCTCGAGTTCATGCGCATTATTCCATCAATTCGAAACTGCCAGTCGCTGCCAAGCTGCCAAAGTGGCAGTGTTTTTGCTCCTCGCGGCCACCGCCCTGCTGGCGCTCGCCGGATAAGTGCTTGATATCAAACGCTAAGTGGCGCGCGCCTCTGTTGGCATGAAACCTGCAGTAGTACTGGTACAGACATTCGAATAACTTACCGAAGGAGAGCATCATGCAAGCAAATATAGGCAGCATCGACCGCGCCATTCGCATTCTGGCAGGGCTGGCGCTGATCGGGGCGACGCTGTTGGACCTGATCGGCCCATGGGGTTGGATCGGGGTGGTTCCGCTGGCGACCGGCATATTCCGCTTCTGTCCGGCGTATCTGCTATTCGGGCTTCGCACGTGCCCAATGAAAACCTCCAACAAACCCTTGGGAAAACCTTGATGAGTATCGCTTCAAATAATTACGGTGAGCTGACCACTTCGGTATCGAAGCAACTGGGCGTGCTGCGCAACGACCTGCCCGACGTGATGAAAGGGTTTGGCGACTTGGCGCGGGCCGCGACGCGCGACGGCGCACTCAGCCGCAAGACCAAGGAACTGATTGCGCTGACCCTCGGCGTGGCGGCGCATTGCGATGCCTGCATCGGCTTCCATGTCCAGGCCCTGGTCCGGCTCGGCACCACCAAAGCCGAGCTCGAAGAAGCGCTGGGGATGGCCATCTATATGGGCGGCGGACCGTCGGCAATGTATGCGGCCAATGCGCTGTTGGCATACGAGGAATTTTCCGCAGCAACGTAAGGGCCAGGATCCACTGCGCCGGATCGGACCCGCCCTCAGGGGGGGACAGGGGGCCGCCAGCCTGATTGGGTGCATATGCTATACGAAAAGATATTTTGTCTTGCCGTATAATATGCACCTGTCCAAAATCTGAGCAGCTTGCCCTCCAAGATGAACAATCCCGTCCAGTTTGATCCCGCCGCAATGCGCAGCGCGGCGTTGCAGGCATGCGGCCTGCTGAAAGTGCTCTCCAATCCGGATCGCTTGCTGCTGCTTTGCCAGCTGAGCCAGGGCCCGCTGTGCGTGAGCGAACTCGAAAGCATGCTGGGGATACAGCAGCCGACCTTGTCCCAGCAGTTGGGCGTGCTGCGCGACGAAGCCCTGGTGACGACCCGGCGCGAAGGCAAGCAGATCTTCTATAGCATCGCCAGCAGCGAGGCGATGGCGGTGATGCAGGTGCTCTACCAACTTTACTGCAATCAGCCAAAGGAGGCGGGCGAATGATGATCGATTGGGTGCATTTCACGCCGTGGGCTTCGCTGGCCGGCGGTGCCGTCATCGGACTGGCCGCAGCCCTGTTTGTGTTGTTTAACGGCCGTATCGCCGGCATCAGCGGCATCGCTGGCGGCCTGCTGCAATGGCCCAAGGGCGACAGCGCCTGGCGCATCGCCTTCCTCGCTGGCCTGGTCGCCGCCCCGCTGGTCTATAGCCGGTTCGCGCCACTGCCGGTCGTGCAGGTCGACGCCGGTACTGCAACGCTGGTCGTGGCCGGCCTGCTGGTGGGCCTCGGCACGCGCTACGGCTCTGGCTGCACCAGCGGCCACGGCGTATGCGGGCTGTCGCGGCGGTCGCCGCGCGCGCTGGTGGCGACCGGTGCCTTCATGGCGGCCGGCTTTGTTACCGTCTTCGTGGTCCGCCACCTCTAATGGATAAGGAAAGCATCATGCACATCTTTATGGCACTCGTCGTCGGCCTGGTCTTTGGCCTCGGCTTGATCCTGTCCGGCATGACCGATCCGTCCAAGGTCATTGGCTTTCTCGACCTGGCCGGCCGCTGGGACCCGTCGCTCGCTTTTGTCATGGGGGGCGCCATCCTGGTCGGGCTGGTCGCGTTCCGATTCGCGTCGCAGCGCGACAAGTCGCTGCTCGGCCATGTCATGCATCTGCCGGTGGACGCCAGGATCGACCGCCGGCTGGTGCTCGGCGGCTTCGCCTTCGGCATCGGCTGGGGGCTGGCCGGCTACTGCCCCGGCCCGGCGCTGACCATGCTCGCCAGCGGTGGCAGCAAGCCGCTCATTTTTTCAACGGCAATGATCGCCGGCATGGCGATATTCGAATTGCTGGAACGCCGGCCGGCGCGCCGCCAGCAAGCGGCCTGAGGGAAGGGCGGGCTATGCTCATCGAGCTCGGGCTGGGATTGGTGGTCGGCGTCATCCTCGCCCTCACCGGCGCCGGCGGCGGCATCCTGGCGGTACCGCTGCTGGTGTTCGGTATCCACATGCAGCTGGCCCAGGCTGGGCCGATCGGCTTGCTGGCCGTCGGCATGGCGGCATCGCTGGGCGCCGTGCTGGGCCTGCGCGAGGGGATCGTGCGCTACCGCGCCGCCCTGCTGATCGCCGCGGCGGGCATGCTGCTGTCGCCGCTTGGCCTGTGGCTGGCGCACCGGATCGACAACCGCTGGCTCAGCGTGCTGTTTGCGCTGACCCTGTTGCTGGTGGCCGTGCGCGCCTTCGGCCAGGCGACGCGCCCGGCGCCGGCCGTGCCAAATGCTGCCGATCGCCGCCACCGCTGCAAGCGCGATGCCGCCACCGGCCGCTTTGTCTGGACCAGCAGCTGCGCGCGCGCGCTGGCGCTGTCGGGCACGGCCGCCGGCCTGTTGTCGGGCCTGCTTGGGGTTGGCGGCGGCTTCGTCATGGTGCCGGCCCTGCAGCGCTACACCGACCTGGACATGCGCTCGGTGGTGGCCACGTCGCTGGCGGTCATCGCGCTGGTGTCGGTCAGTGGCGTGGTCGCCAGCGCCGCCACTGGCGGCATGGTGTGGCAGGTCGCCATACCGTTTTCGGCCGGTGCCCTTGCCGGCATGCTCGGCGGCCGCCTGGTGTCGAAGCGGCTGGCCGGACCCCAGCTTCAGATCGGCTTTGCCTTTGTTTCCGCAGCAGTTGCCGTCGGCATGATTGCCAGGGCGGTGCTTTGAATTCCCGTTGATTCCGCCACATTGGAGCGCGCAATGACCCATCTTCCTATCCAGCTGTTCGACGTCGAATCGTCGACCTTTACCTATATCCTGGCCGACGAGACGGACCGGCTCGCCGTCATCATTGACCCGGTCGAGCGCCATTGGCAGCGCGACCTGGCCCACCTCGAGCGGCTCGGGCTGACGCTCTCCTATATCCTGGAAACCCACGCGCATGCCGACCATGTGACGTCGGCCGGCAAACTGCGCGAGGTCACCGGCGCCAAGGCCGCCGTGCCATCCGGTTGCGGCATCGCGCCGGCCGAACTGCAGCTCAACGACGGCGATGTCATCCGCTTCGGCGCCAACGAGCAGATTGAAGTGCTGCATACGCCCGGCCACACTGCCGGCAGCGTCAGCTTTGTCTGGCGCGGCAATGTTTTTACCGGCGACACCCTGCTGATCGACGGTTGCGGACGCACCGATTTCCAGAGCGGCAGCGCGGCAGCGCTGTACGACAGCGTGGCCGGCAAATTATTTGCATTGCCCGATGCGACCCGCATGTGGCCCGGCCATGACTACAAGGGGCAGTCGGTATCGACGATCGGCTGGGAAAAGCGCCACAACGCCCGCCTTGCCAACCGCAGCAAGGAAGACTTTGTCGTGCTGATGGCGGCGCTGAACCTGCCCAAGCCGAAGCTGATCGACATCGCCGTGCCGGCCAACCAGAACCTGGGCTTGCCGCACGGCGCGTGACAAGCGCGCATGCGCATCAATCGATCGACCACAGCGCATGGGCGTCAAGTTGCACCCTGGCGCTGGCGGCAACGGCGGAGATGTGCGCCATCTGCGCAGCCAGCGATGCTTCCAGCGCCTGGCGGCGGCTGACCAGGGCGTCGGCCAGCGTGCATTCATTGGCCCGATAGCCCAGTTCCATCAAGTGGGCCTGGCGCATGCTCTGTTGTTCGACCGCGCTTAGGCTGGTCCAGACCCGGTAGCTGTATTCCTGTTCGGCCACGGCCCGCTGCGCTTCGAGCATTACCCTGGACTTGACCTGGGCCACCTTTTCATTGGCCACCCGGGCCCGCACGGAAGCGGCCGACGCCTCGGCGCTGCGCGCGCCGCCGGGCAGGGCCATCGACAGCGTGATGCCGATGGTGCGTTCCTGGCCGGCCCGTTCGCGCCCGGCGCGCAGCGCAATCGTAGGGTCCGGCATTCGCTCGCTGGCGCTGCGCTTGGCCTTTAATTCGTACCACTGCGCCTCGACCTGCGCCAGTTCAAGCTCATGATTGTCATCGACAATACGAGCGAGCTGATCCGGCCGCTCCAGTTGCATCGGGCGCGGATCGGGGAGCCGGGCAAGCTGCGGGGCAGGGATGCCGGGGTAGGTGGCGGACAGCAACGCGAGTGCATGCCGGAGCTGCTGATCGGCCTGCTCGATCAAGCTGTCGGCCCGCTTCAACTCGGTATCGGCCTGCAATAGTTCAAGCTCGGCGGCGTCGCCGGCCTTGACGCGACGTTCGGCGATCGAGCGCAGCTGCTTGATCAAGGCGTGCTGGTCCCTGAGGCGGTCGAGCGTCGCCTGCGCTTTCAGCGCGCCGTACCAGTCCTGCATCAGCGTGCGTCCCGCTTCATGCCAGGCGTCGGCCCGCTGCGCCAGCGCCAGCGCCAGCCCTTTTTCGCCAACCGCCCGGTCCTGCCCGGCTTTTCCGAACCAGCGTATGCTGCGTTCGAGCATCAGCTCCTGCTCGCGGTAGCGTTCGCCATCGAGCACGCTGCGCTGGCTGATGCCGCCGCGTACCGTCCATTCGCCCGGGCCCGCGATCAGTTTCGCCTGTTCTGCGCCGGCCAGCTCGTTGTTGAGGGCGCCGATACGCAGCTGCGGCAATTGATGCAGCGCCGCCCTGACCGTTTGCTCCTGGGGCAAACCGAACAGAACGTCGCCGGCGAGCGGCAATGCCCCTGTACTGGCCATGGCGCCGTTGCTGGCCAGCGCCGCCATGGCCAGCACCAGTGCCCGAAGCTGGATCTTCATGCGAGCCTCCCGCAGGCGGTCAGTGGACTGAGCCAGTAGCTCACCTCGGGACTGGGAATCTCGGCGGCGAGGGCTTCGACCAAGCGCAGCAGGTCGGCGCCGACCCCCGCGACCAGCACCAGTTTGCGGCCGCTGCGTCCCTGCACCAGCTCCATCGGCGACTGCAGCAGGGCGCCTTGCCCCATGCCTTGCGCCGCCAGCACGGTGAAGCCGGTGGCCCAGGCCGGGTGCAGCAGTAGAAAGTCGAGGATATCCTCTTCCAGGCCGACCGGAATGGCCAGCGTGAGCAAGCTGTCGTTGGGAAGTGTTTTTGTCATGATTGTTCTGCTTGAGAAATTGCCGGCCGCTGAACGCCGAAACGGCCGAACAGCAGGGGCAGGAGAATCAGGGTCAGGATGGTCGCGCTGAGCAGCCCGCCGATCACGACGATCGCCAGCGGCTTCTGGATTTCCGAGCCGGGGCCGGTGGCCAGCAGCAGCGGCACCAGGCCGAGCCCGGTGATGCAGGCGGTCATCATCACCGGACGGAAGCGCCGCAGCGCGCCCTGGCGCACCACCTCGGGCAGCGCCATGCCGCGCGCCACCAGCTGGTTGAAGCAGGTGATCATCACCAGGCCATTGAGTACGGCAATACCCATCAGGGCGATAAAGCCGACCGATGCGGGAACCGACAGGTATTCGCCGGTGACCGCCAGGGCCACCACGCCGCCGATCAGGGCAAACGGGATGTTGACGAATACCAGCAGGGCCTGGCGGACGCTGCGCAGCGTGCTAAACAGCAGCAGGAAGATCAGCGCCAGCGCCACTGGCACCACCAGCGCCAGCCGTGCGGCGGCGCGCTGCTGGTTTTCAAACTGCCCGCCCCAGCTCAGGCGATACCCGGGCGGAAGCTTGACCTTGGCGGCGACGGCAAGCTTGGCCTCGTCGACGAAACCGACCAGGTCGCGGCCCCGGACGTTGGCGCGCACCACGGCCAGCCGGCTGCCGTTTTCACGTTCGACCTTGACCGGGCCATCCACATGGCGCAGCGCTGCCAGTTGGCTCAGCGGCACCGACTCGCCGTCGGCGAGCGGCAGGCGTAACTGTTCGAGCAGCTCGGATGACAGCTGCAGCTGTTCGCTGCCGCGGATCAACAAGGGCAGGCGCTTGCCACCCTCGATGACGACGCCGGCCACGCGCCCCTCGATCAGCGTGCGCAGGTCGGCCTGCACCTGTTCGGCGCTCAAGCCCAGACGGCCGGCCGCGACCCGGTCGATATCGACCTGCAGGTATTGCACGCCTTCGTTCTTGACCGTCAATACATCCTCGCTACCCCGCAGCCCCTGGACCACGCTGACAATTTGCGCTGCGAGCGTGCCCAGCACCTTGGCATCGGGCCCATGCACCTTGATCGCCAGGTCGCCGCGCACGCCCGACAGCATTTCGGAGGTACGCATTTCAATCGGCTGGGTGAAGCTGATGTTGACACCCGGGAACTCCGCCGTCGCCTTACGCAAGGCGTCGATCAAGTCTTCCTTGCGCCCGCTGCGCCACTGCGAGCGCGGCGCCAGCACCAGGAACGAGTCGGTCTCGTTCAGACCCATCGGATCCAGGCCGAGTTCATCCGAACCGAGCCGCGCCACCACGCGCCGCACTTCCGGCACTTGCGTCAGGATGCGGCGCTGGATCGCCATGTCGAGGCGGGCCGATTCGGCCAGATTGACCGATGGCAGCTTTTCGATCTGCATGATGATGTCGCCCTCGTCGAGCACCGGCATGAACGACTTTCCGACCACCATGAACAGGCCGGTTGCGACGAGCAGCGCAGCGACGGCGGCGCCGGTCACCAGGCGTTCGTGCTGCAGCGCCCGGCCCAATAGCGCCTGGTAGAGCGCCTCCATCCGCTGCACCAGGCGCGGAGGGGGGCCGTGGTGGGCCTTCAGCAGCAGCGACGACAACACCGGGATCACGGTCAGCGACAGCAGCAGCGATGCCGCCAGCGCGAAGATGATGGTCAGCGCCACCGGCGCGAACAGCTTGCCCTCCAGCCCTTGCAGGGTCAGCAGGGGCAGGAACACGATCATGATCACCACCATGCCGGCAGTCACCGGCACCGCCACGTCGCGCACCGCACGGTAAATCACGTGCAGGCGAGGCATGCCTTGCTGGGCCTGGCTACTGTGGGCTTCGATGTTTTCCACCACCACCACCGCCGCGTCGACCAGCATGCCGATGGCGATGGCCAGGCCGCCGAGCGACATCAGGTTGGCGCTCAGCCCGAACTGGCGCATCAGCAGGAAAGTGCCGAGCGCCGACAGCGGCAAGATGCAGGCGACCACCAGCGCTGCGCGCAGGTTGCCGAGAAATACATAGAGCAGCAGCACCACCAGCAAGGTCGCTTCCAGCAAGGCCTTGGCGACCGTATTGACAGCGCGCTCGACCAGGTTGCCACGGTCGTAAAAGGTACTGATGGTGGTGCCGGCCGGCAGCGAGCGGCCGATTTCATCGAGTCTTGCCCGCACCTGGTCGACGACGCGCTGGGCGTTCGCGCCGCGCGCCGCCAGCACCAGCGCTTCCACCGCCTCGCCCTTGCCGTTCTGCGTGACTGCGCCATAGCGCGTCAGCTGGCCGATCCGCACCGTGGCGACCTGACCCACGGTAATGGCGATGCCGGCGCGGTTGACGATGGCGATCGCGCCGACATCGTCGAGGGTACGAATGCTCGCGTCGCTGCGAATGAGCAGGGACTCTTCATTGCTGCCGAGCCGGCCCGCGCCATCGCTGCGGTTATTGGCTTCGAGCGCCTGCTGCAGCTGCGCCAGCGAAACGCGGCTCGCGGCCAGCGCGGCCAGGTCGGGTACCACTTCGAAGCTCTTGACCTGACCGCCCAGCGAATTGACGTCGGCGACGCCGGCGATATTGCGCAGCTGCGGGCGAATCGTCCATTCCAGCAGCGTGCGCTTTTCCATCAGCGACAGCGGCCCTTCAATGGTGAACATGAAGATCTCGCCCAATGGCGTGGTGATCGGCGCCAGCCCGCCGCTGACCGATGGCGGCAAGTCCTTCATCACCGAAGCGAGCCGCTCGCTGACCTGCTGGCGCGCCCAGTAGACGTCGGTGCCTTCTTCGAAATCGAGCGTGATGTCGGCGATCGCATATTTGGACTGCGAGCGCAGCACCGCCTGGCGCGGTATGCCCAGCAACTCCTGTTCAATCGGCGCCACGATGCGCGCTTCGACTTCTTCCGGCGTCATGCCCGGCGCCTTCAGGATCAGTTTGACCTGCGTGCTCGAGACATCGGGGAATGCGTCGATCGACAGCTCGCCGGCGGCCCGGATGCCGGCCGCCACCATCAATGCCGCCAGCACCAGCACCAGCAGGCGCTGCGCCAGCGAAAGGGCGATCAGTCGGCCCAGCATCACGGATTCCCCTTCGCGCCCGGCGCGCTGGCCACTTCGCCGAAGCCTGCCCATGCGCCTTTGAGCGCGGCCAGTCCGCGTACGGCCACCAGGGCCCCGGGGGCAATGGCACCGCGCACCCAAAGCTGATCGCCCGTGGCCGGGGCAGCGGTGACGGCAACGGCGCGGAAGCCGCTGGCCTCACGCACAAACACATAGCTGGCCGCTCCGCGCCGCACCATCGCGGCCGCTGGCACCAGCACGGCGCCGCCCGCTGCCGCCGGCGCGAGCAGCCGCGCCTGCACGAAGGCATTGATCTTCAGGCACTTGTTCGCATCGAGCTGGCGGGCGCGCACCTGCGCCGTTTGATTGACGCTGTTTATTTGCGGAGAGATCGCAATGATCCGCAACTGGCCGCAGGGGGCGGCATCGAGCAAGCCCCCCACTGCCAGCAGCGGCAGTTGTTGGGCCGACGCCTGCAGTTCCACCCACAGTGGGCCGTCGCGGCTGATCCTGGCCACTGCCATGCCGGCGTCGAGCTGTTGGCCGATGGTCACTGGCAGCTCGATCAACGTCCCTGCGCCCTGGGCGCGCACGGTCAGCAGCGGACTCAGTTGCCCGCCATCCGACAGTGCCTCGATGGCGGACACGCCCATGCCGCCGGCGCGCAGCGTCTGGGCGCGCTGGTCGGCCGCCAGCCTGGCCAGCCGCGCGGCGGCCCGGCTTTCCTCGGCCCGCGAGCGCGCGATGATCCCCTCGGCCAGCAAACCTTCATCGCGCGCCAATTTATCGGCCGCCAGGCGCGACTGGGTCGACAGCTGCACATACTCGCGCTGCATTTCCATCCATGCGGGGCTGAACAGGGTGGCCAGTGGCGAACCAGCCTGCACCCGTTGCAGCGACATGCTGTGCACCTGCTGCACCACGCCGCTGGCGGCAGCGGCGGCGAGTATCACCGCATCGGCTGGCGCGACCACCGTCCCCGCCAGCACGACGGCATTGCCCACCGCCGTCGCGCCGGCCGGCGCCGCCAAGGCTGGCGCGGTGGTAATGCCGGCCCGGTCGATCTGCACCGCGCTCATCGGCACCTGGTCGAAGCCATCGGCGCCGAGCACGCGGCCCGGCCCGATCAACAGGGCGGCCAGGACCAGTGGCCGTAACCGGGGTGCCAGCAGGGAGGCAAAATGTAAGGTCATGGGATAGTTTCCTCGAGGGGGATCAATGGACAAGATGGTGGCAGTCAGACATTAAGGAATTCTTAGCACCTGCCCGACCCGCAGTGTGGACAGAGGGAGTCGGAAATGATCCGACTCCCTTGGTCTGGCCTTCAGAACTGCAGGCGCACCGACAAGCCGCCCAGTTTCTCCGAACGGCGCACGGTCAGCTGCAAGCCGTGTACTTCGGCAATGCGGCGCACGATCGACCAGCCCAGGCCGCTGCCGCTTGCGCCGCTGTCGTCGGCACGGAAGAAGCGTTCGCCCAGCCGCTGCAGTTGTGCATCATTCAAGCCGGGACCGCTATCGTCGATCAGCACAAGGACCTTGCCGCCCTCGTGCCGCACACCAAGCACAATGCGGCTGCCAGGCGGGCAGTAGCGGATCGCGTTGTCGAGCAGATTGCGCACCATCAGCGACAACAGGGTCGCATTGGCGACCTGCACGCAGTCCGGCTCGGCGTCCAGTTCCATGGCCTGCTTGCCGGCGATTGCCCGTGGCGCCATGTCGGCCATCACTTGCTGCACCAGCATTGCCACATCGACGGTGGCCATGTCGGGCAGGGTGCCCCCTTCAAGCCGCGCCAGCGTCAGCAACTGCTCAACCACCCGCGTGGCGCGATCGCAGCCGGCGATGGTCGCATCCAGCGCATGCTGGCGCTGCGCATCATCGGACTCCGCGCGCGCCACCTGGGCCTGCGTCCGGATGGCGGCGATCGGCGTGCGCAGTTCGTGCGCGGCGTCCGCCGTGAAGCGGCGTTCCGCCTCGAGCAGCGCGCCGATCTGCGAGAACAATCGGTTCAAGGCCTCCACCATCGGCACCATTTCGCGGCTGATGCCATGCATATCCAGCGGCTCCGTCGCCGCCGGCGCGCGCTGGCCAATGCTGTCGCCAAGGCGCCGCAGCGGCGCCATGCCGTGGCACACGGCCCACCAGGTCGCCAGTGCCAGCAGCGGCAGGGCGGCCAGCATCGGCCATAGCGCGCCGCGCAGCACCGCCCACATGATGCTCGTGCGCGAACTGGTTTGCTCAGCGACAAATACCTGAATATCGCGTTCGGCGCCGGCGGCGGCGAACACGCGCCATTGCGCCCCGCCCACCGCCACGGTACCGAAGCTGCCCGCTGCCAGCGCGTTGGGGCCCACCATCGGCGCCACCGGCGCATTGGCCGAACGCAGCGTGAGCTGGCCTTCATGGAATACCTGGAACATCACTTTCGGGCCGTAACGGTGCAGGGTGGGCGCGTCGATGGTGTCGCCATCGTGATCCATGCCTTGCGCCTGCTGGGCCACCAGCAATGCCGCCGCCTGCGCCAGATGGCCGTCAAGCAGTTCGTCGAGCTCGTGGCGGGTATCGAACCAGGTCACCAGCGCCGCCGCCAGCCAGACCGACGCCACCAGTGCCAGCACCAGCGACAGCAGCCGCGCCTGCAGCGAAGGGGGGCGTGCGCTCATGGTGACGCCGGCTTGCCGAGCAGGATATAGCCGACGCCGCGCACGGTCTGGATCAGCGCGTTGCCCAGCTTGCGCCGCAGGTTGTGGATATGTACTTCGATGGCGTTGCTGTCGACTTCCTGTCCCCAGCTGTAGAGATGCTGTTCGAGCTGCTCGCGCGACAGGACCCGGCCGGCGTTGCGCATCAACGCATGCAGCAGATCGAACTCGCGCGCCGACAGCGCCACGCTGGTGCCGTTGCGCGTGACCGAACGCGCCGCCGAATCGAGCACGATGTCCTGGACCGTCAACAGTGGCTGCGCCTGCCCGTGGGCCCGCCGCACCAGCGCCCGCAGGCGGGCCGCCAGTTCGTCCAGGTCGACCGGCTTGAGGACGTAGTCGTCGCCGCCCAGGTCGAGTCCGCGCACCCGGTCCGAGACGGCGTCGCGCGCCGTCAGAATCAATACCGGCAGCGTCACGCCGGCCTGGCGCGCTGCCGCCAGCACGTCCAGGCCGTCCAGCCGCGGCAGCCCCAGGTCGAGCACCGCCGCTGCATAGGGCTGTGCGCGCAACTCGCGCGCCGCTGCTTCGCCGTCGCGCACCCAATCGACCATGAAACCGTGCTGGCGCAGGCCGGCACGCAGGCCGTCGCCCAGCAGCGGATCGTCTTCAGCAAGCAGTATGCGCATGGTCAGTCGTCGTCCTGTTCAAGCCGGGCGCCTTGATCGGGCGCGGCGGCAGGTGCGGATTGCCACTGCACCCAGGCAAAGCCTATCACGCCAGCAACAATCAAGATAGCCAGCGGGCGCCACGGACGCTGAATGCCTGTTCCGGTTGCCCCTCGCTTGCGGCCGGTGATCATCGCGCGCACCAGGTTCTCGCGGTGCAGGCGGCTGCTGATCACGACCGCCGCCACATGCACCAGCACCAGTGCCAGCATGGTGTTGGCCAGCACTTCGTGCACGTCTTCCCAGGCGTCGCCGCCGGCATCGTTGTAGAGGATCCAGCCGCTGGCACCGATTGCCAGCATCAGCCCCAGCATCGCCACGATGGCCAGCGCGCCGGCCGGATTGTGGCCGGTGTGGTGCTCCGGCGTTCCGCTCAGCATGGCGCGCAGGTAGCGCAGCACCGCGCGCGGGCCCCGCACGAACTGGCTGAAACGGGCGTAGCGGGTTCCTACCAGGCCCCACACGATGCGGATGGTGACCAGCAGCACCATGGAGTAGCCAAGGATGACATGCAGCAGCCGCCATGACTCGCTGTCGGCGGTCAGGTAGGCACCGCCAAAGCACAGTACCAGCAGCCAGTGGATGACCCGTACCGGCGCGTCCCAGACGCGGACAGGTTCGCGGTCAACGGGGGATGTGGACGTTGTGTTCATTGAAATCTCCTTTATCGGCACCGGCATGGCAGGCCATGCAGTTGGATGCACTCTTCACCGAAGGCCGCTTCCAGACGGCCGGCGGCAGTTCGTCATGCTTGCGGACAAACCATCCCGAGCGCGTAATGCGGTCGTCGGCAGGCATGTCCTTGTATTCGCGCCGCCCGCGCGCTGCTTCGGTCCCGAGCCACCTGGCCAGCTGTTGTACGCTGGCGGAGTCGAGCGATGCATCGGTGCCATAGTGGCGCGGCAGATGGTTCAGCAAGCGCTGCCATGAGGCGGCAGGCAGCATCGCGGGTGGGTAGGCAATGTGGCAGGCGGCGCATTCCTGCCTGTAGACGGTTGCCGCAGACGCAGACGCAGGCGCAGGCGCGGCGCCGGCCGGCAGCGCCAGCGATGCCAGCATGATGATCGCGAAACGCTCCATGGTCAGCCTCCATTCCGTTCGAACGACAGCAGCCAGCTCAGCACGTCCGCCTTTTCGCTGGCCAGGCATTCGCGTCCCAGCACATCATTGCAGTTGCGCCTGAACCATTTCTCGGTCTTGGCCGGATCGCTGAAGCGCTGTGCATTGAAGGCTGGCGCCAGCGGTGCGATCGGCTTGCCTGTGCCGGCATGTTGTCCGGGCGCCACCGGCGCGGCGCCATGGCAGCTGGCACAGCTCCAGTCGCGCCCGTGGCGGCTGGTGAACAGGCGCCGGCCGTTGGCCGCATCGGGCGCTTTGCCTGCCTGCGCCGCATAACGTGCCAGCTGGGCAGCCGGGTCGTCGGCATGAGCGGCTGCAGTCAGCAGCAGCATGGGCAGAATCAGGATTCGTATCTTCATGAAAACCTCCACAGAGGTCTCTATCGTGACCGTGCCAGATTAAGGTTTTCTTATCTGGACAGGATGGCAGCGCACTTTTGATCTTTCATAAAAGCGGGCACAAGCCCAAGACCAAAATGATTCTGCGGATGTCGAGTAATCGAATCCTTCCCGATCAACCCACTTTGGATGCGCCGACCGCGATGCTGACACACTGTTCTGGTGGCGCCTCCATGACCTATCTGCCCAGGTAGGCCCCACCTCCCGGTCGCGCGCAGGAAAACGAGCGTGCGAAATGAAAATCACCTTGACGCCTCTGGCGATCTTGTTGGGTACCCTATGCCTGTCGAACTTGAGCGCTTGCGGCGGCGGCACCAAGTCTGTCAGCGAGCCGCCAGTACTGAGCGAAGTCGTGCCCCAGTCGGCAACCACCGTCGATTCGGCGGAAGTCATCCATACGTCGTTCTCGCTGAAGTACCGCGATCCGGCCGCGGTCGATACCTATATCCGGCAAATGCACACGCTTGGCCACCCCAATTACCGCAAGGCGCTGACGCCGCGCGAGGTCGTGCAGCGCTTCGGGCCGACCGTCGCGCAGGTCGGGATGGTGACGGCCTTCCTGCAAGCGCGCGGCTTCAGCAATATCCGCGTGAGCGCCGACAACTTGCTGGTCGAGGCCGACGCTGCGGCCGGCATGGTGAGCCGGGCCCTGCAGACCAAGCTCGCCAACTTTGCGATGGCCGACGGCCGCCATGCGTTTGCCAACACCAGCGCCATTGTGCTGCCCGCGGCCCTTGGCGAGGTCGTGCTCGACGTCGTCGGCCTCGACACCGTCACCCAGGTCAAGACGCTGGCAAGCGGTGTCGCCGGCGTGGTCGGTCACGACCCCACCGAGTACCCGTCCATCTACAACGCCGGGTCGGTGCCGGGCGCGCGCAACACGACGGTGGGCATCATCGGCGTTGGCAATATGGACGGCACGCTGGCCGACCTGCGGCGCTTTGAAATCGAAAACGGCCTGCCACCGACCGCCACCGTGGTCAAGTACGTCGGCAATACGCCGATCGTCGAATCGCCATGGCGGCACGAAATGAACCTCGACAGCCAAAGCATCGTTGGCATGGCAGGCGGCATCGGGAAGCTGGAGTTCTATGCGGCCCGCTCCGCCACCTGGGCCGACCTGCTGTCTGCCATTGCGGCGGCCGTCGAGAGCAATACCTCCAGGGTGCTCAATATGTCGTTCGGATCCTGCGAAGGCAGCGTGCCGCGCGCGGTGGTCAATCAATACCTGCAAAAGGCGGTGCTGCAGGGGCAGACCTTTGTCGCTGCCAGCGGCGACGACGGCAGCTCCCACGCGAAGTGTCCGGATTACTCGATTCTCTACCCGGCCAGCTCGCCCTATGTGATGACGGTCGGCGGCACCACCTTGCACACCGATGCCTTCGGCACCTATGGCAGCGAGCAGGGGTGGAGCGGTTCCGGCGGCGGCGTCAGCCGGTTCGAGGCCATCCCGTTCTGGCAGGTGACGGTGCCAGCCTTTGCCGGGAGCCAGCGGCGCCAGATACCCGACCTCGCCTTCGTCGCCGATCCGGAGAGCGGTGCAAATATCATCGTGGACGGCCAGCGGCACAAGACGGGGGGCACCAGCCTGTCTGCGCCGCTGTTTGTCGCAACCTGGGCCCGCATGCTGGCGCAGTGCCCGGATCTCGGCTTTGCGCCGCCGACCATCTACGCCTTCCGCAGTCTGCACGACATCATGTTCCGCGACATCACCAGCGGCACCAACGGCGCCTTCCGGGCCGGCGCCGCCTGGGACCATGTGACCGGGTGGGGAACGCCGAATATCGAGCATATGTGGGCTACCATTTGCCCGTCCGGCGCCAGCTACTACAAGCTGGCCCAGCAGCTCTATATTGCCTACCTCGGGCGGCCGCTCGACCCGTCCGGCCTGATCGACGTGATCGCGACCCTGAGGCGTGCCGGCGCGCCGAACAATATCGCCGGGCTGCGACGGGCCTACGCGACCAATCCGATGGTCAGGGCCTTGATCGACTGCATTCAAAATTCGAACGAAGCGCGCGCTGTCTACCCGACCGGCCGACCCTATGAGTATGTGGCGGCGCTGTTCCAGGCGCTGCTCGGGCGCCAGCCTTCCACGGCGGAGCTGGCGTTCTTTGTCGATTCGGTCAGCAATGGCAGCGTGCCATACGCCACTTTGGCGCTGCACATCATGGCGACCATCGGCGAAGGGCGCAGCGTGCAAGGCATCGCCGACCGCCTGAACATGAACAACCGGGTCGCGATTGCCGCCAATTTCACCGCCACCTTGTCGCCGCTGACGGCGTCGTCTTATGTCGGCAGTGCCGCCGCGACCATGTCGCGCGCCATGCTGAGCAAGGTGCGCTTCGACAGCAGCTACAACTTTGACGCTCAGGAGTATGTGCAGCCGATGTATATCGTCGATTTCCAGCCCGTCGTCATGGAGACCATCGTCGGCATCGTGGCCGGCAGGTCTACTCCTTGAGCGTCCTGGCGGCGAGCGCGATGGCTTTCTGCACTTCGTCCTGGTAAGCCGCTGTCTTCCTGATCCGGCCGATGGCGTTCCACAGCTGCTCGGCCACGACCGGGTTGGCTCCATAGTAGCGTTTCGATAATCCGAGATAATAGGGCTCCTCGGAGAACGGCAGGGGCAGGGTGTCTATCTTGCCCGCGTACTGTGGATCGGCCAGCAGGGCGTAGCCGCTGTACTCCGCGCCGAGCGCAATGTCGGCGCGGCCCGCCAGCAGTTTGTGCATATTGGCGTCGAGGGTCTTGCCCTTGTCGTCGGCCGGGACGCCCATGGCGGCGAGGCGGTCCACCAGCAGGACGGCGCCGAAATTGACCAGCACCGGCGTGGTCAGCCGGGTGAATTGCCTGCCGTCCCAATGCGCCGGGCTGTCCTTGCGCCTGAAGACCATTGCGCGGGCCACCAACACCGCACGGTCTGCATCTGGTTTGCCCTTTTGCATGGGGAAAGCCATGAAAGGCTGCAGCGCAGGGGTGTTCGGTGCTGACGGGAAGCCGTCAGCGACATTGGCGCGGATCTCTTCGCGGCAGCGCGTGATCGGCGCGGCATAGGTGTCGATTTTGACGCCGACTTCCCTGGCCGCTTGCTGGATCAGCAGTCCGACCGTGCCGCCCAGCTTGGGGGTGATGAAGGGCAGGTGGGACTTCTCGTCAATGCACAGGCGTAAGGTCTGCGCCTGCGCCCAAAGTGGCACCAGCATTGCAGCGAGCAGTACTGAGCGAAAAGGAAGCAAGTGTGCTCCAAGTGGTGCGAGCAGATTGAATGGATTGGTTTAAAGCGTAACATACTCCTCTACCGGCGTGCCACTGGCCAATGCCAGCGTCAGCATATGGTTGTTGCGCGCAAGCGTGACGAACAATAGGACGACCAGCACGACCAGCACCCCGATCAGGGCCGCGGCGTGGGTGGAGCAAGGTTTGCTCATTGCATCGTTTCCTCCGCTGCTTTGACATCATATGATAATAAGTGGAAGCATATTATGCTAGTAAGTAGTAATTGAAAAGGGGTTAAGTGGTAATTCATTGATATTCCAATACCACTCAAACTAGCCGATGACTTCCTTCGCTTGCTACACTGTGGTAATATTTTTACCGATGAGTGGCAGCCAAGGGGCTAGAATGCAAGCGCAACAAACAGGGGCAATCCGGGTCATGCTGGCCGATGACCACCCGATCGTCATGACTGGCTTTGCCATGTCGCTGGCCGGATTCGACATGGATGTAGTGGGGCAGGCGACGACGCCGCAGGAAGCCGTCAGCATGTACGCAAAGCTGCAGCCGGATGTGCTGATCCTCGATATCCGGTTCGGCGAGCAATTGACCGGCCTCGACGCCGCGCAAGAGATCCTCAAGGCCGATCCGGATGCGCGCATCGTGTTCCTGAGCCAGTTCGACCAGGATAGCCTGATCAAGGAAACTTACCGCTTCGGCGCGCGCGCCTTCGTCACCAAGGATTGCGATCCGGCCGAGCTGGCCACTGCCGTCACCCGCGCCCGCCAAGGCGAGCTGTACTTCATGCCCCATATTGCCGAGCGGCTGGCCAACCTGGCGGTGCGCGGCGATGTGTCGCCGCAGTCGCAGCTCGATGCGCGCGACCTCGGGGTGTTCAAGATGATGGCCGAAGGCCTGACCAATGTGGAGATCGCCGAAAAGCTTGGCCTGTCGGCCAAGACCATCAGCAATATCAGCCAGTCCGTCAAGGAAAAGCTGGGCGTGCACCGCCCCGCCTACATCACCAAGCTGGCCGTCAAGCATGGCTTGATCGATCCCTGATGGCATCGATGGCCGGCCGCCTGCGCGCCTGGTGCGCAGGCCTGTTGCTGGCGGGCGCGTCGTGCCAGGCCGCGCCGGTGCCGGGTTACGGATTCCAGATCGTCACCGATGACGACAGCCGCGTCACGCGCCAGATTGTCGAAGACCTGACGGTGCGCCTGAAATGGGCGCTGACCGCGTTCATCCCTTCGAGCAATATCTACATCACGATCGGCCCTTCGGCCCTGCGCGCGCAACTGGCCAGGCGCTCCGATGGCGTGATCATCTCCGCCTATACTTCCGGTGAAGTGTTCCGCAGCATGCTGGCGGGCGCACCCAGGGTGCAGCGGGCGCGCACGACGGCACTGTTCGCCGAACCGGCACCAAGCGACCAGCTGCGCCTGATCGCCTTGCTGTACAAGCGCCCGGTCCGGATCGCGACCTTGCTCGGCAAGCATGCCGACGTGCTGGCCAATGCCCTGCGCGCGCAAGCGAGGAGTGAAGGCGCCGACCTCAAGGTGGACCTGATGGCGCCGGCCGACCTGAACCTGGCCCTGAACCGCCTCGGCAATGCGCAAGTCCTGCTCGCCATGCCGGACCAAAATGTCTACCACACCGAAAGCATCCGCAATATCCTGCTCACCACTTACCGGCGCAATGTCGGCGTGATCGGCTTCTCGGCCGACATGGTCAATGCCGGCGCGCTGGCCTCGACCTATTCGGACATCGAGGACATCAACACCCAGCTGGCCGATATGGTGGCCGAGGTGGCAGGCAGGGGCACCTTGCCGGCGCCCCAATACCCGCGCTATTTCAAGGTCACCGTCAATCAAGGCATTGCCCGCTCGCTTGGCGTGCACGTCGACGACGCCGTGCTGAAGCTGGCGCGCCAGCGGCCGCAGGAGCGCCGATGAAACGCCGTTTCTGGACCGGCTGGAGCATCGGCACGCGCATGGCCTTCATCACGATGCTGCCGGTGATTTACTTGTTTTCCTCGTTCATCTGGTATTCGTACTACGCGCACCGGGCCCAGGTGGCCGAGGAGCTGAGCGACCGCGGCCGCATCCTGGCCAGGGCACTGGCCGAAACCAGCGAATACAATATTATCTCGGGCAACCTGTCCGACTTGAAGCTGACCATCAACGGCTTGATCAAGTCGGACCAGAGCATCCAACGCATCGAGGTCATCGATGCCAACGGCCGCAGTGCCATCAGCGTGCGCGCTGCCGATGCGGCGCCGCCTGACATGGCCGTGGTCGATGCGCCGATCAAGCGCCAGGTGCTGTGGATCAACCTGTTCACCGAAAACGGCACGCCCCATGTGTCCGGCTCCAGCGAGTCCAAACCACAGCAGTTCCTGACTGAAACCATCGGCCTGGTGCGGGTGTCGATGTCGCCAGTGCATTTGATGTCCAAGCAGAACGCGCGCTTCCAGGTCGAGTTGCTGATGGCGGGCTTTGCGCTGTCCGTCAGCGGCTTGCTGGCTTACTTCCTCGGCCGTAGCCTGACCGGCCCGCTGCGCATTTCGATCAATGCGCTGCGCAAGATCCGCGGCGGCAACTACCAGCTTGACTTGGCGACCACGACGGGTGGCGAGATCGGCGAACTGCAGGCGTCGATCATCGAGATGTCGGCAGCGCTCGAGCGCTCCAAGCAGGATTTGGAAAACAAGGTGGCCGAGCGCACCAAGGACTTGCTCGCTTCGCGCAACGAGGTGCTCAAGGCCGACGCCGACAAGCGTAAACTGATCCACAAGGTCACGGCGATCGTCGAGGACGAGCGCAAGAGCATTGCCATCGAGATCCACGACGAACTGAACGCGACCCTGATCGCGGCGCGCCTCGAATCCCAGAGCATTTTGCAGCTGGCCAACAAGATGGAGCCGAGCCCGGCAGTCGAACAGATCCGCCAGAAATCGCAGTCGATCACCAAACTCACGCTCGACCTGTACGCCAGCGGCCGGCGCCTGGTGCGGCGCCTGCGGCCGGAAGTGCTCGACATGCTGGGTCTGCATGGCGCCGTCGAGGAAATGATCCGCCACTACGACCTCAGCCATCCGCAATGCAGGTTCGAATTCCACTCCAGCGGCGCGTTTGCCACGCTCGGTAATGAGCTGGCGATCTCGGCTTACCGGATTGTGCAGGAGGCGCTGTCGAACGTGCTCAAGCATGCCAGCGCGACCGAGGTGAAAGTGTCGCTGGTGTTGACGGGCGACAGTCTGGAGATCGAAGTGGGCGACAACGGTTCCGGCTTCGACCCGCAGGCCAGCTCCAGCGGCATCGGCCTGATCGGCATGCGGGAACGGGTTGCGGCAATGAACGGCAGCATCGCCTGGCGCTCCGGCCAGGGCGAGGGCACGACAGCGCGGATTGTATTGCCCTTGTCTTCGCTCAGTTAGCGCTTCTCAGGCCGTATTTTTCAGCGATGGCCTTGACCGTTCCCTTCTTGATCAGTTCGTGCACCGCCTGGTTGAAGCGCAGGGCCAGCTCCGGCGCGACCTTCTTGCGCGACAGGCCGATCGAATAATCGACCCGTTTGATGTCGGCCACCACCTTGACGTTCGTGATCTCTTGCTGCGCCATCATCAGCAAGCCGACATCGCGGTTGATCACCGCCGCCGCCGGTTCGGGATAACGCCCGGCATCGAGCTTGCGCAAGACGGCCTGGTTGTCGACTTCGATTTCCATCCGCAGACCGGCGACATGCTTGGCCACTTCCTCCGCAGCAATCGAGGTGCCGGAAGGGCCGTAGGCGGCGATCGTGTAGCCGGTCAGGTCCTTGGGGGAGGAATAATTCAGCGGCGTGGCTTGCCGTGCGAACAGCGCATAGGTGCTCTGGACGATGGGCTCGGTGAAATAGAAGTTCTTCTCGCGTTCGGTTGTGTACACCAGCAGCAAGATGCCATCGACCTCGCCCTTTTCGGTCATCACGAAGGCGCGCCGCCACGGCAGCGATTTAAACTTGCACTTCACTTGCAGCCTGGCGCACACGGCGCGCACCACATCGGCCAGCGGCCCGCCGGACGCACCATTGTCGGTGACGACGAAAGGCGGGTAGGGTTCCATCACGAAGGTCATCGTGGTCTGGGCCTGCACGGCCGGCAGCATGGCCGCGCCGAGCAGGGCGGTGATCATGAAATGCCGCAGCGGTTTCATTTAACCCTCCGTTCCTGCAGGTTACCGCCTGCAGGCCGGCGGTATAGCCTTACTTCAGCTTTTGCCAGAGGAAGGCAAAGGTGCGGGCAATGCGCGTTGCCGTCTGCTCGATCACGACCGGGCCGTGGTGGCCGCCTTCGATGTTTTCGAAGTATTCCACCGGATAACCCAGTTCTTCCATCTTGGCCGCCATCTTGCGGGCGTGCGCAGGGTGGACGCGGTCGTCGCGGGTGGTCGAGTAAAACATCACCGGCGGCAGCGGCATTCCTTTACTTAACTTCTGGTAAGGCGAATATAAGGAAATATACTCCCATTGCGCCGCCACGTCAGGATCGCCGTATTCGCCGACCCAGCTGGCTCCTGCCAGCAACTTGTGGTAGCGCCGCATATCGATCAGCGGGTTACCGCAGACCACGGCACCGTACAGCTCGGGATGGCGCACCATCGTGGCTGACACCAGCAGGCCGCCATTGCTGCGCCCTTCGATGCCGATATGGGCTGGCGAAGAAATCTTGCGCTTGGCGATGTCGGCCGCAATCGCCTCGAAGTCTTCGAACGATTTGACGTGGTTTTCCTTCAACGCCGACGTATGCCAGGCCGGGCCGAACTCGCCGCCGCCGCGGATATTGGCCAGCACAAAGACGCCGCCGCGCTCGAGCCACATCTTGCCGTAGGCGCCGTGCATGTCTTCGTAGGAACCGGAGTAGGTCGGCGTCAGCGCGTTTTCAAAGCCGCCATACGAGAACATCCAGACCGGGTTCTTGCCGTCGAGCTTCATGCCTTTCGGGCCGACGACGAAGTAAGGCACCCTGGTGCCGTCTTTCGACACGGTCCAGTTCTGCGTCACTTCGAAGCGCGAACCGTCGAAAGTCGGCGCCTGGCTTTTGAGCTGCTGCACGGCGCCGCTGCTGGCGTTGAAATGGTACAGGGCCGGCGGCGTCAGGAAAGACTGGAACTGCACGATGGCGTCGCCACTCGAGTCGTCCACCGATTGCACATTGAGCGTGCCATTGTCAGGGAAGGCAACAATGCTGGACGTCCAGCCGCTGGCGCTGCCGACATAGCGGGTCAGCTTGCCGCGCACATCGTCGAGCGTGGTCACCAGCAAGCCGGTCGGCGTCGTCTGCACGCCGCGCACGATCGAACGTGCGCTCGGCGCGACCACCATCTCGACCTTGCCTTCCCCGCCGCGCAGGGCGGACGGGTCGGCCAACAGGACGGCGCCGGCCGGATAGGCCTGGCCCTTGAAGGTCCAGTCCGCCTTGAGCCACAGCACCAGGCGGCCCTTGTAGCCGTCGCGGACCTGCGCAGTCGGCGGAATCGCCAGCTGGCTCAGCTTGCCATCGACGATCTGGTTGACCTGCGTAGTCCAGAAGCTCAGGCCCTCCGCGACCAGGTCGATCGGGCTGTAGCCGTCCATATTGATGCGCTGGGCGCTGGCCGATACCGATTTGACATTACCTTCGTACAAAGTGGCGGCGCTCGCCATCGGCGTGCCGCGCTTCCACAGCTTGACGATGCGGGCGTAGCCCGATTCGGTCATCGAGCCGGGGCCAAAGTCGGTCGCCAGGTAGACATGGTCGGCGTCGCGCCAGTTGACCTGGGACTTGGCGACCGGCACCACGAAACCGCCTTCGACGAATTTCTTGCTGTCGACATCGAACTCGCGCACTTCGACCGCGTCGCCGCCGCCTGGCGACAGGCTGATCAGGCAGCGGCGGTGCTGCGGTGCCAGGCAATCAAAGCCGCCGAACGACCAGGCCTTGCCTTCGGCCTTGGCCAGCTGGTCGATGTCGATGACGGTTTCCCACTTGGTGTCGGCCTTGCGGAATTGTTCGACCGTGGCGCGGCGATACACGCCGCGCGGATGCTGCTGGTCCTGCCACAGGTTGTACAGGTATTTGCCGAACTGGCTCACTTCCGGCACGCGCGAGGTCGACGTCAGCGCGGCCATCGCGTCCGTATGCAGCGCGCCGTAGTTCGGCAGCGCGCCGAGGCGCTTGGCCGTGACGGCGTTCTTGTCGTTGACCCATTGCATGGCGCGCGCGCTGTCGACTTCCTCCAGCCATAAATACTTGTCGTCTGGCGTGGCGATATCGGCCGCGAGGGCGGCGCAACTGCCGAAAACACTGAGCGCAAGCACGGCTTGCGCGAGAGGGTGGCGAAGGTGGAGTTTCATGTGCACAGGCCTACAGATTTTGGACTGACAAGTATCGCAGGTCTTACACCAGGACACAATATAGAGGGCAGGTGGCGTCGTCGTCCGTGTATGTACACATCCATTGCCCGCACCATGGACGCTCGGTCAGGCGGCGCTGGCCGAACGGTTGCGCCGGTGCGTTCGGTACTGGACCGGGCTCATTCCGGTGAGCGCCTTGAACTGGCGGCTGAAGGCGCTGTGGTCGCTATACCCGCACGCATAGGCCACTTCGGCAATATTGACCTGGTTGTCCGCGTCGATCATCGCCAGCGCCGTGTTCAGGCGCGCCTGCAACAGCAGCTGGCGCGGCGTCGTGTGGAACACGCGCTGGAACAGGCGCTCGACGCGCGACAGCGACAGGCCGGCATCCTTGGCCAGCTGCTTCATGCACACCGGCTCGGCGCAATGGTCGCGCAGGTGCTGGGCGATATTGGCGATCTTCCCGTACACCGGATGCTGGGCGTCGGGCAAGCCGAGGTCCTGTGAGGTGCCGACCAGTCCGACGATGGTGCCATGCTCGTCGCGCAGCGGCGTCTTGTGCGTCAGGCACCAGCCCCGGCTGCGGCTGGGGTAAAGGTGCAGTTCGAGGTGCTTCTTGATCGCGACCCCTTGCGTGATCACATCGAGGTCCTGCGCCAGATAGGTCTGCGCCAGGTGGCGCGGGTGCACGTCGAGCGCCGTTTTGCCCAGGATCTCTTGCTTGCTGCGCAGGCCGCAGCGCCGCACCAGCGTCTGGTTGGCGCCGACATAGCGCCCTTCGCGGTCCTTGACGAAAAACGCCACGTCGGACAGCGCATCGAACAGGGTTTCGATGGCGGCAAGTTCGACCAGGCGCGGCGCGATCATCATGTTTGGCTCCGGGAAGGTTTGCGTTGGACAGCGGTTTAGCTGACGGCGATTCTAGGGGCGCAGGCCGGGCCTGTCTTGCACCGGCACGCTGGCGTCGGCGCCGAAATCGGCATACAGTGGCTGTGGGGAAACTATGCCGATTTCGTCTATCCGATGTCGCATGGCAATCAAGACCCGGGGCCGGTGGCGGCCGTAAGATGGCATCCTCAGCAAAGACCGGCGCGCCGGACAAATTAGAAAGGTACTCCCATGTGGCAAGGTGTGATTCCCGCAGTATCGACCAAGTTCAATGAAGACGGCACGCTCGACTATGCCGAAATGGAACGTTGTTTTTCGTTGCAAATGGATGCCGGATGTGACGGCCTGATCGCTTGCGGCTCGCTGGGCGAAGGCCCGATGCTGTCGCACGCCGAGCGCGTCGACGTGCTGAAGGTGGCCAAGCAAGTGGCCGGCAAGCAACCGGCCATCCTGACCGTGGCCGAAGCGGCTACCCGCGACGCCTGCGCGCTGGCGGAAAAAGCAGCCAGGGCCGGCGCCGACGGCCTGATGGTGGTGCCGAGCACGATCTACCACAGCAACCACCGCGAAACCATCGCCACCCTGCGCGCCATCGCCGCCGCCGGCGACCTGCCAATCATGATTTACTCGAACCGGATGGCCTACCGCGTCGACGTCACCACCGACATGCTCGAAGAACTGGCCGACGACAAGCGCTTCGTCGCCATCAAGGAGTCGTCCGACGAT
Source organism: uncultured bacterium (assembly GCA_965233055.1). Classification (GTDB taxonomy): domain Bacteria; phylum Pseudomonadota; class Gammaproteobacteria; order Burkholderiales; family Burkholderiaceae_D; genus Telluria_A. The sequence continues at coordinate 2,618 of CBDDRJ010000055.1, read as the reverse complement.
ATCCGCCGCAGCACCGAGATCATCAACCGCCTCGGCAGCCGCTACGACCTGTTCACCGGTGTCGATAACCTGGCGCTGGAAGCGCTGGCCGTCGGCGCAACCGGCTGGGTGGCGGGCCTGTGCCTGGCTTTCCCGCGCGAGACCGTCGTCATCTACCGCCTGATGCGTGCTGGCCGCACCCAGGAGGCACTCGACATCTACCGCTGGTTCCGCCCGCTGCTCGACCTCGACGTGTCGACCTACCTGGTGCAGAACATCAAGCTGGTCGAAGCCATGGTCGTCGGCTCGAACGAACGCGTGCGTGCGCCGCGCCTGCCGCTCGACGGCGAGCAGCGCGCCAAGGTGGAGCTCGTGGTGCGCTCGTCGCTTGAGACCCGTCCGCAACTGCCAAACATCTAAGGCGTGGCAGTGGCCTGTGATGTGCTCGTGATCGGCGCCGGCATCGTCGGCGCCGCCTGTGCGCTGGCCTTGCAGGGCGAAGGCCTGCAGGTTGGCCTGGTCGATGCGCAGGCGCCGGGCAGCGGCATCACCGCCGTCGGCATGGGGCACCTGGTTGCCCTCGACGAATGCGAGGCGGAACTGGGTCTGTGCCTGCTCTCGCTGCGCATCTGGCGCGAGTTCTTCGGGCAGCATCCTGGAATCGGTGAACCCAATCATTGCGGCACCTTGTGGGTGGCCGAGAACGAAGACCAGCTGATCGAAGCGAACCACCGCGCCGAGCGCCTGAACAACCGCGACTGGGATGCTACGCCGGTGTCAAGCGCACAACTGGGCCAGTTGGAGCCGGCCTTGCGCAAGGGCCTGTGCGGCGGCGTGCGGGTGCGCGGCGATGGCGTGGTCTACCCGCCGGCGGTGGCGCATTACATCGCCAGGCTGGTCGAGCGGCAGGGCGGTACACTGCACATTGGCCAGCGCGTCATCTCGGTGGAGCAGGGCGGCGTCACGCTGGCCAATGGTCGCAAGCTCGCGGCCCGCCACATCGTCGTCGCCAACGGGCCGCAGATTGCAACGCTGCTGCCGGAAGTGCCAGTGTTCGGCCGCAAGGGCCACCTCGCCATCACGGACCGCTATCCCGGCCGCCTGTCGCACCAGATCGTCAGCATGAACTATGGCCAGAGCGCGGCCGGCGAAGACGCGCTGTCGGTCGCCGCCAATGTGCAGCCGCGCCTGACGGGCCAATGGCTGGTGGGTTCCTGCCGCCAGGACAATCAGCGCAATAACGAGATAGACCCGCAGGTGCTGGGCAAGGTGCTGCAAACCGCCATCGGCTTGCTGCCCTGCCTGGCCGAGATGCAGGTCATCCGCGCGTGGGCTGGCATGCGGCCAGCCACGCCGGACGGCAAGCCGCTGATCGGTGCGCATCCTTCGCGACCGGGCATCTGGCTGGCCGCCGGCCATGAGGGGCTTGGCGTAACGACCGCGTTCGGCACCGCGCGCCTGCTGGCCGACCAGCTGCTCGGCAGACCGGTCGACTCGACCGGCACGCCATTCCTGCCAGCGCGCTTTGAATCACTATGGAACAACCAGCATGACTGAGCAAGCCATCGTTGTATATATTGATGGCCACGCCGTGACGGTGGCAGCTGGCACCAGCGTTGTCGCCGCGCTGGCGGTGGCGGACAGCCTGTGCACGCGCCGCTCCGTCACTGGAGAGCCGCGCTTTGCCTTGTGCGGCATGGGCCAGTGCCAGGAATGCCGCGTCACGATCGACGGCGTGCCGCACCGCCTGGCCTGCCAGTCGGCCTGCCGCGATGGCATGGTCATACAAACGGGTGCAGGCAGCGTGGCAGGTATGCAGCCCACCGGAGCGGGGAGCGCATCGTGACAAATATGCTTATCGTCGGAGCAGGGAGCGCAGCGTGACAAGTATGATTATCGCCGGAGCAGGGAGCGCAGCGTGACGGATCTGCTCATTATCGGTGCAGGTCCCGCAGGCATGGCGGCAGCATTGGCGGCAGCCACCAGCGGCAAGGCCATCACCATCGTCGACGAGAATCCTGCCGTCGGCGGGCAGATCTGGCGCGGCGGCAGCGATCCCGCGGCGCGCGCCATGTGGGCGCATTTGCAGGGTCACTCAAACGTCAAGTTCATCGGCGGCGTGCGTGTCGTCGCCAGCGCCGGCCCACGCGCCTTGCTGCTCGATGGCGGCAGCATGCTGACGTGGCAGCGACTGATCCTGTGCACCGGCGCGCGCGAGCTGCTGCTGCCTTTCCCCGGCTGGACCTTGCCCGGGGTGACCGGCGCCGGCGGCCTGCAGGCACTGGTCAAGGGTGGCGTGCCGGTCGAAGGCAAGCGCGTTGTCGTTGCGGGCACTGGTCCCCTGCTGCTGGCAGTGGCCGACACGGCGCGCCGCAACGGCGCCAAGCTTGTCGCCATCATCGAACATCGTAGCACCCGCGACCTTGCCGCATTCACCGCAAAGCTGGCGCTGTCGCAGCGCGGCAAGCTGCTGCAGGCGGCGCGCCTGATGGCGTCGCTGGCCGGCGTGCCTTACCGCCGTGGTGCTGTGGTGACCCGCGCGCATGGCGCAACCAGACTGGAGGCCGTGACGGTGAGCCAGCAGGGCCGCACCAGCCAGCTCGACTGCGACTTCCTCGCCTGCGGTTTTGGCCTGGTAC